>CALMRA010000064.1 GCA_937872065.1 uncultured Eubacteriaceae bacterium
TCCGCGATATGCACGCCGAGACGATAGACATCGTCGCTGATCTTTTCAATAGATACGGCGTCGTCGAAGTCCTTCGAGCTGTCGCCGTCAATCGTGAAGATGGTCTGATCGCGCAGATCGAGGCGGCCTTCCAGATCGTCGTCCGTGATTTCTTCTACGATCGCATCCGCTTCGTCGGTCACTTCGGCGGGGAAGGCGATCGGAACGTCGTTTTCCTTAAATACTGAAATAATGTCGACGCCCGGATCGTCAGGCTTGCCCAGTACTTCGACAATTTTACCTTCGGGGTTGCGTCCGTCTTCCGGCCATTTGGTCACTTCGACGACCACCTTGTCGCCGTTTGACGCGTTCATAAAATTGCCGGAGCCGACGAAGATATCCTTGTTAAGCTTGTCGTTGTCCGCGACGACAAAGCCGTAGTCCTTGCTGCGCTGGAACTGTCCGACAACGTTATTTCGTCCTCGTTCGATGACGTCTACGATACGTCCTTCAGGCCTGTCGTCTTCAGGGTTCGTAAAGACATCCACCTTGACGATATCCGAGTCGAAGGCGCCGCCGAGATTTTTCGGCGCGATAAAAATGTCCTTCTGGAACAGATCGTCGTCGGGAATCACAAAGCCGAAGCCCCGGGTATTGCCCTGCAGCTTACCGGTAATGGTCTTGTATGCCGGATGTTCGAATTTCTTCTCGTAATTCTTGATCAGAACGTCCTTTTCGACGAGCCGGTCCAGGATTTCTCCGAGAATTTTCTTGTCTTTCTTTTTCTTAAGTCCTAATTCGTTGGCAAAATCCTGAAATTTATGCGGCGAGTAGGAAGGTTCGTCGATAATGGAGTTAATTTCATCCTTAATATCTTTTCTGCGCATAGCATCCTCCATGATTATTTTCAATACGGTCTTTTAGCTTTATATACCACATTGTTTAATATTATCACCTTCAGTTTATTCAAATGACGCGTACTTTTCTGAAACCGGAGAGCAGGTTGAAAAATATGCTTAATTAAAACTTAATTTAATCTTTTGCGGGAATTAAATCAGCGGCAAATTCTTAAGCGATAGTGATGTAAAAACGAATAAAACTTGTGTTTTTGGGTCAAATAGCTTAATATGGTAATACAAATACAGAAACGACAGCCAGGTTTAAGAACTAATTAAGCGAATCTGGCCACAAGGAGGAAATGTATGAGTAAAACGGTCAAGGTAGTCCTGATCGCAGTTCTCGCAGCCGCATTATTCTTTCTGCCGGTCGCATTTGCGGAAAATCCGGTCACGTTAAGCGTGAAAGATGCGGAAACATCCGGTGATTCTCTGACTGTAGGCAGCAAAGCGGTGATTACCGCTGTTTTCACGCCTGATCAGAAAACAGACGAGACAGCGACGGACACAGCAGATTCAGAGTCGGATAAAACCGACGAAAGTACGGATACATCAGAACAGAGCGACAGCAGCGACACAACAGCCGATACGACGTCTTCCGACACGACTGAAAGTAGTGCGACGGATACAACGTCAGAAGATACGACGTCTGCAGCCGATACGATCACAGTCACGTTCTCATCAACCGACAGCGCATCCGATTTTGACGGCGCGGATACCGTAACAGTGGACGCAGTCAAGAATGACGACGGCAGCTACACGGCGACAACGGAATTCACGATCAACTCGACCAAGGGTATTGTTTACGCGAAAACAAGCGATAACAAGGAAAGCAGCGTCAGTTTTGTAGCGAGCGTTCCGGATACCAGTGAAGACGAAACGGTCGATGAAACGCCGGCAGTCGATAATTCAGTTCTGACGATTCACCAGCAGGACGCGAACACAGCATACGTTAAGGATAACAATATCGGCTTCTCCGCCGTTCTGACAAAGACGGATGCGGATACCGGTAAGGAAACGTCCGTCGATATGACAGACGGTACGTTCACATGGAGCGCGAAACTCGGCAGCGACTCACTCGATATAGTCAGCCAGAATGATACGGACGGAACGATCGTCGTCAAGCCTGCCGGCGCAGGAACGCTTACGTTAAGCTGCGTCCTTGAACTCAACGGCAAGACCTACAACGCTTCTCCGATTTCTGTGAAGATCACCGATGAAGCTGTCGCTCTGACCGGACTGAAGATTACTGCGGACAAGACCGAAGGAATCCTTCCCGGAGATACCGTAACGGTAAGCTATAAGACGACACCTGCCGAAGTTTCAAATCTGAAGGGGGCGGCGGTTGTCTGGACTGCGACTCAGAACGGCGAAAAGATCGCCGAAAGCTCAAATCTCTCAGATTTCGTATTCTCGCCCGACAAGGTCGGTGATATCACAGTCGACCTGAGTGTTACACCTGAAGGCGCGGATGCAGTCACGAGCAAGAGCATCACGCTTACGATGGACGCTCCGACTATTGAAAGTGTCACGATCAATCCGGTAACGGATATTGATAACGGCGTTGATGCCGGCACAGATGTTACCTTTAATGCGGAATTCTCGCCGGCAGGCGCGGATCAGACAGACGGACTTGTTTACAAGTGGACAGCCACAGACAGCAAGGGCAACACGATCGCGACCTCAGATCAGGCGGAATTTACATTTGCACCTGCCGTCAAGGGCATCGTGAACGTTGCGCTTCAGGTAGAGTATCCTGAAATCGTACAGGACAGCGAAGCTGAAGATACGATCTCAACGCTTTCACTTGATGAAACTGATGAAACAGCCGCTGATGAAACCACAGCTGCAGAAGAAACACAGACCGTTACTCTCGGCGCGAAGAACGTCAGCTTCAATGTTCTGACAGCTGCGGCAGCAGGGACAACGGACTCGGATACAACCGATACCGGTTCTGTCGATACGACGACCAGCACATTATCAGACACGACGGCTGTGACTGATAACACAACGAGCACGACCGACAAGACTACGGATACGACTGTTCAGACCACAGGTACCGCTGATCAGAATAAGACTGCCGATACGACCGGAACGAGCACAGACAAAGCTTCGGACAGCACTTCGACAGGAACGACCGGCACAGGTACCACAAAGACCGCGGCTCTCGATTCTTCGAACAGCGCGAACAGCGCGTCGGCCGTTACGAATCCTGTAACCGGCCAGAAGTTCACGAACAGGGAACTCGGAATCGTCATCCTTGCTTTCGGCGGAATCATCATTGCCGGAACCATCCTGATTGTCAGGAAGCGTAAGGAAAAGAAATCGGATTACTTCGTTTAAACGAAATCTGATGACTAATTTAATTAAATAAGACTGCAGAAAAGCCCCGGGACAGTTCGTCTCAGGGCTTTTTTCCGTATGCTGCAGGTTTTCTGGTCAGCGGCGGAAGCTTCATGCTGCCGCGTTAAAATACGAAGTTGCCGTCTTTAAATACGAGTTCTTCGGTACCGTCGGGAAGAATTCCGGTAATTTCAAGATCGTCTGTTCCCACCATAAAGTCGACGTGGGTCCGGCTCTGGTTTAAGCCGGCTTTCGAAAGCTCTTCCTCGCTCATCTGTTCGCCGCCCTTGACGCAGCCGGGATAGGCTGCTCCGAATGCGAAGTGGCACGATGCGTTTTCGTCGAACAGCGTGTTGTAAAACAGCAGATCCATTTTAGAAATCGGGGAGTCATTCGGAACGAGGGCGATTTCGCCGAGCTGTTCGGCTCCGTCATCAGAGGTGATCAGTTCCTCAAGGACATCCTGTCCGGTTTTCGCAGAATAACCGACGACCTTGCCCTTCCTGAAATCCAGATGGAAGTGGTCGATCATGCGCCCCTGGTAAATCAGGGGATAGGAGCTGACGAGGTGGCCGTCCACGCGCTCTTTATCAGGCGCCGAGAAGATTTCTTCCGTCGGCAGATTCGGGAAGAAGACAACGCCGTCCTGGGCGACCTCGCTGCCTCCGCTCCAGTTATGGTTTTTCGGAAGCCCGACAGTCAGATCTGTTCCCAGCGAATTTTTATAATGCAGTCTGTCGTACTGCTTCTCATTGAGGATCGCAGAACGCCGTTTGAACGTATTATCCTGGCGGCGCCAGTAGGCGACAGCGTCGTGTTCGGAGCTGTGAGTCGCACGGATAATCGCGCTCCACAGAAGCTCGAGCGCCTGATCGCGGGTCCTGGCCTGAGGGAAGACCTTTACCGCCCATGCTGCGGACGGAACGGAGATCACGCACCATCGGTTCTTATTGGCCATTATTGCGGAATTGTAGGCTGCCGCCGCTGCCTGTTTTGCTTTAGAGACTGCCTTGAGCTTTTCACCGTTGATACCGGCAAACAGGCCCGGCTCTGCGGCGGAAATTGAGATAACCGCGCCGCCGTCCTTAAGGATCTCGTTGTATTTTGTGATTACCCATTCGGGTATATGGCACAGGACGTCTTTTTCCGCTTTTTCATAACGGATTTTTGTCAGATTCTCGTCCGTATAATGAACGAAAACGTCTCCGGCTCCGGCCTCGAAAGCCGCTCCGGCAAGTGTTCTCGCAAATTCCGCAGTTTCAATCGGACTGTTGATAAAAAGCTTCTGTCCCGGCTGAATATTCACACCGATCTCGACGGCAGTACGCGCCAGATTATTCTGATACTTGTTCATGATTCTGCTTTCCGCAGTTCCTGATTTCAGGGGAACCGCTTTATCTGTTTGCTGTGTAGTCAATACTATACCGATTCAAAATATAGCCGTTAAAAACGGTTTATTCGAATTCTGAGGCGATAACAGGTTACATACCCGCTGGTTCGATTCTTATCCGGGACACCCGTCTCCTGGGAAATACAGCGGAACACTGCGGTTCATACTGCCCGGTCCGAAGTCGTTCGGATAAAGCTGCTCCCGGGGAGCTTTATAGAAAAGGCCCTGAAGATCGCATGCCCGCGATTCGAGAGCCCAGCATTTCTGCTGAGTTTCGTTCAGAAGCTTCAGATCCGTACTCGGCGTGCCGATCACGGGGATTTCCCGTTCTTTAAGATCGCGGAGGATCTTCCGTCCGGTATCATTGAAGGCGAGTGCTCTCAGATAAGGTACGTAATCCTCCTTGACAAAGGGCGCAAGCATATCCCGTTCCGCATCCATCAGCAGCGCCGTCAGGCTTCGTTCGATCGCGGTCCATGTCAGACCGCGGGATTTGACCGCCCGGATCAGCTCGCTCAGACTTTCTCCGCTGACAGCGATACGACCGGCTTCCCTGATAAGCCGTTCCGGAAGGCCGCCCGTCATACCGGGATAAGCGGCGAGACTCTCCGGAGTCGAAGCGAGAAGTCTGGATAAGACCGCCGCCTCTGCAGCTCCGTGCTTCGGAGCGAGATATTCACTCCTCAGAAGTTTTCCTGTATCCGTCCCGCCGGACAGCGCATCAAGCGGAATAAATTCTGAAATCGGTCCTGAATCTCCGGAGGCAATCATTTTCCGGATTGCGCTGGCGCTGGCGAAGGAGCGCTGGGTGTCGAGATCGTGATAGCCTGCGCCGGCACGCCGGACTGTGACGGCATCGACAGAGAAGCCTCCGCGCAGGACTGCTTTCAGGTACTCGACACCGAGAATATTGTTCGGTGAGGAAAGCAGAGCCGATGCGTCGGGATCCACCTCGTAAAGCGCCGCTTCACGCGCTGCCGGAAACGACAGACCGTTTTTCAGGCCGGATGCCAGTGCCTGTCTGAAGGAGGCCGGCTCGTCGGTTAGAATCTTCGCAGCTTCTGATAATCCCGCGATGTCGCCGGATTCAGAGCCGAAGGATATCGCATCGACGCCGGCGCGGACAAGCGTGCGGACCGCACCGTCCGCAAATGTTTCCGCGCTCTGTCCCGAATAGGGATAGGGGAGCTCGAGCACGAGATCCGCCCCTGCCGTGACCGCGGAGGCTGCCCGGAAACGTTTTCCGAAGGAGGCCCAGCCGCCCCGCTGAACACAGGCGCCGCTCATGACGACGACAGCTCCGTCAGCTCCGGCAAGGCGCTTCGATTCTTCGATATGGTAGCGATGTCCTGTATGAAGCGGATTATATTCCGCCGTAATTCCGACTGTTCTCATAGCTTTCCGTCATCGGAGCCGCGGACTGCAAGAAGGGAACTGCCCCGAAAAGCTTCCGTTTGTCCTGAATACTGAAAAAAACAATAATTCTCCACTTAAATAAGTAAAAAACACACAGCCTGCTTACTGTTTAACTGCTATTATATAAAAGAATAGTAAGAAAATCATAACGACTCGTGCAGATTCAAAGGAGATCAGATGAAAGTACTCGTTATTAACGCCGGCAGCTCTTCGCTTAAATACCAGCTTCTGGATATGGACACCGAAAAGGTTCTCGCAAAAGGTCTTGCGGAACGTATCGGAATTGACGGTTCGAACGTAACCTATCAGCCGGCAGACGGCGATAAGATCACGATCACGGAACCGCTGAAGGATCATAAGGATGCCCTGGATATCATCATCAAGGAAATCGCGGACCCGAAGGTAGGCGTTATCGATTCGATCAAGGATATCGATGCAGTCGGACACAGGACGGTACACGGCGGAGAAACGTTTACGAAATCTGTCGTCGTTGACGACAACGTCGTCAAAAAGATGGAAGACGTTTCCGACCTGGCGCCGCTTCACAATCCGGCCAATCTTACCGGTATCCGTGCCATGCAGGAGCTTCTGCCGGGTGTTCCGGAGGTTGCGGTCTTTGATACGGCGTTCCATCAGACGATGCCTGACTACGCGTATGTTTATGCGCTGCCGTACGAACTGTATACGGACAAGCATATCCGCAAGTACGGCTTCCACGGTACTTCCCATCATTTCGTCGCGATCGAAGCCGCAAAGATCCTCGGCAAGCCGCTTGACGAGCTCAAGCTCATCACCTGCCATCTCGGCAACGGTTCGAGCATCGACGCCATCCAGTACGGCAAGTCCGTCGATACGTCCATGGGCTTCACACCGCTGGCCGGTCTTGAAATGGGCACCCGCAGCGGCGACGTCGACCCGTCCATTCTGATCTATCTCGAAAATAACGGCTACACAGTCGAAGAAGTCGGCGATATGATCAACAATAAGTCCGGCGCTCTCGGCGTATCCGGCGTAAGCTCCGACTTCCGCGATATCGAAGAAGAAGCCAACAAGGGCAACAAGCGCGCGATCCTCGCGCTCGACATCTTCTGCTACCGGATCCGTACAACCATCGGCGCCTACGTAGCGGCGATGGACGGCGTGGATGCGATTATCTTTACCGGCGGCATCGGCGAAAATTCCGTAACCGACCGTGCGAAGATCTGCTCGAACATGAAATATCTGGGTATTACGCTCGATAAGGATAAGAACCGCGAACGCGGCAAGGCGCAGATCATCACGACGCCCGACTCGCGCACGAAGGTTCTGGTTATCCCGACTAACGAAGAACTGATGATCGCGCGCGATACCGTCGAACTGACTGAAAAGAAATAACAGACGCGGCGGAAAACTGTTTCCGCAGTTCGTCAGAGAAGCCGGAATTTCCGTTCCGGCTTCTCTTCAGTTAAGTCCTGTAGTGAAAACTCTTGACAGCGGCTCTGTTATTTCTTTATAATTAAGGTTGCCCTTTTGGAGTTAAAAATGAAAATAGACATTTCAGATCAGACTAAGAAAAGATTTGAATTCGATACGAAGCTCGGTGACGACGATCTGCCGGTTTCCGGGGAGCTTTCGGGCACGCCGGGGCCTGACGGACTGACCATCGCCGGAACGCTCAGGCGTCTTCCGGAACAGAAGTACGAGCTTGTGTTCCACTTAGGCGGAACGCTTATTTATCCGTGTTCCAGATGTCTCGATCCTGTCGAGACTCAGGCAGAGTACGATTTCGAAGATATCGTGGAAAGCGGAGCCGAAACAGAGTTTGATCTGCTTCCGTTCATCGAAGACTGTCTGTTCATAAACGAACCGAGCAAGATCCTCTGTCGTGAGGACTGCAGAGGTTTGTGTCAGCACTGCGGGGCAAATCTAAATTATGAAACATGCAGCTGTGACGCCGAAGCGGAGATCGATCCGCGTATGGAGGCGCTGAAATCACTGCTGTAAATCCACTCAGGGAGGTGTAAAGAATGGCAGTACCGAAAAGAAAAACGTCTAAAGCAAGACGTGATAAAAGAAGAACACATTACAAACTCAGCGTTCCGGGAATGAGCGTTTGCCCGAAATGCGGAGAAGTTAAGCTTCCGCATCGTGTATGCAGATCCTGCGGAACATATAAAGACGCAGAAGTGATCAAACAGGACTAAACAGAGTTTCGACTCTGTTTTTTTCCTTATTCAGGGGAATTTCAGCCGGCAGCGCCGGCAGAGCGGAGTTTCAGCGATTATGAAGATTTATATCGACGCCATGGGCGGAGACAACGCGCCCGCGGAGATCGTCAAAGGGGCGGTCGAAGCGGCGCGCGAATATTCTGTCCCGATCGTTCTGGTCGGACAGGAAAAAGCGGTCCGAGACGCGCTCGACCGTTATGATACCCAGGGCCTTCCGATCGAGATCCTTCACGCGGAATCGGTGATCGGCTTCGACGAAGAACCTGTAAAAGCGGTCCGTCACAAGAAGGATTCTTCGATTGTCGTCGGCCTTCAGGCCGTCAAAGAAAATCCGGAAGATGTCTTTATTTCGGCGGGAAGCACCGGAGCGCTGCTGGTCGGCGCACAGTTTATACTCGGACGTATCCGGGGAATTAAACGTCCGGGTCTCGGGGTCTCGATCCCGCAGGGAGAACATTCGCTCTTTGCGATCGATGTCGGAGCGACATCGGATGCAAAGGCCGAATACCTGCTGCAGTACGGACAGCTTGGTGCGGTTTACTGCGAAGCGGTCATGGGAATTCCCAATCCGTCGGTGGGCCTTCTCAATATCGGCAGCGAGGAAGAGAAGGGCAGCATGGTCGTCAAGGACGCCCATCAGATGCTCAAGGCAAGCGGACTCAATTTTTACGGCAATATCGAAGCGAAGGATATTCCGACCGCCAGGGCGGATGTTCTTGTCTGCGACGGTTTTACCGGCAATATCGTTCTAAAGCTTACCGAAGGTCTGATGAGCTTTATCATGAGCGAACTGAAAAAGTCGATGATGAGCTCGTTCAAGGGCAAAATCGGCGGACTTATGATCAAAGACGATCTGAAGGAATTCAAAAAGCAGTTCGATGCCGAAGAGTACGGCGGCAGTCCATTCCTCGGCGTTAAGGGCGGCGTGATCAAGATCCACGGAAGCAGCAAGTCCGGTGCGGTCCGGTGCGCGGTCCGTCAGGCGATTCTGTTCTCGGAAAACGACGTGGTCGGCAAGATCACGGCGCGGCTCGAGAAAATGCGTGATAGCGGAGAAGAATAATGGATAAATTTCAGAAAATTCAGCAGATCATTGCGGACGAACTCGATGCGTCTCCGGAAAAGATCGTCCGGGAAGCGCGTCTGGTGGAAGATCTTGGAGCGGATTCACTGAGCGTGATCGAACTGGTCATGTCTTTTGAAGATGAATTCGGCATTCAGATTCCCGACGAAGAGCTTGAAAAGATCAAGACGGTCGGCGATATTGTCGACGCTCTCGAGAAGCTGTAAAAAAAGTCCCTTGCGGACTTTTTTTCATTTATACTGAAAACAGCTTCTATATTGAAAACAGGCGGTTTTCAAAAGGGGGCTGAACAGTCCGGACAAGCCGGACAGGCGGAAAACAAATGAACGATACAGAAGAACGGATCAGATACTGTTTTAAAAACCGCGGTCTGCTTACGACCGCGCTGACACACAGCTCATACTCGCAGCACGGGGAGAACAACGAGCGTCTCGAATTTCTCGGGGACGCGGTTCTAGAACTTGTCATCAGCGAATACCTGTATAAAAACCTGAATCTGGCGGAAGGCAAGATGACCAAGCTTCGGGCGAACATCGTCTGTTCAGAATCGCTGTCTTCAGCGGCCCAGGGCCTCGGACTCGGCGATCAGCTCAGACTGGGCAAGGGAGAACGCATCACGGGCGGCAGCAGACGCCGCTCGAATCTGGCCAACGTGTTCGAAGCCGTAATCGGAGCGGTTTTCCTCGATTCCGACTACGAAACGGCACGGGAAGTGATCCTGCGACTGCTCAGTGAAAACATCGAGCTCGCGCTGGCAGGAAAGCTGGTGAAGGATTATAAGACCGAGCTTCAGGAACAGATCCAGAAGCATCCGGGGCGTACCATCGAGTACAGAGATCTTGAAGCGACAGGCCCCGATCACAACCGCGTCTTCCATACGGAGCTGCTCATCGACGGAGAGAAGGTCACTCAGGGCAGCGGAAAGACGAAGAAGGAAGCGGAGCAGGAAGCTGCGAAATCCTGGCTCAGACAGGATCAGACTGAAAAACGGCAGTAACTGCATCCGTGCAGAGGGCAGACGTCTCTGCCGCAGTCTGCTTAGTGTAAAGAAAGATTTTCCATGTATCTGAAAAAGCTTGGAATAAACGGGTTCAAATCCTTTGCATCTCCCGTACAGCTCGAGTTTACGCCCGGCATCTCTGCGATTGTCGGGCCTAACGGCAGCGGGAAGAGCAACATAACAGACGCGATCCGCTTCGTTCTGGGCGAACAGAGCACAAAATCCATGCGAAGTCACCGCATGGACGACATCATCTTCTCCGGAACGGACAAAGTGCGCCAGAAGGGCGCCTGCGAGGTAACGCTTGTCCTTTCGGGAGAGGACGGTGAGAGCGAACGGGTCATTTCCCGCAAGCTGTTCCGCACCGGAGAATCCCAGTACCGGATAAACGGGCGGACAGTCAGGCTTCGCGATATCCAGGAGAGCTTCCGCGATACGGGGCTCGGGAAGAACGGATATTCGATGGTCTCCCAGGGGGGGATCGAAAGCATTGTCAGCGCGGGTCCGGCAGAGCTTCGCGCAATCGTTGAAGAAGCTGCCGGTATCGCCGGCTACAAGGCGAAAAAGGCGGAGACTGAAAAGAAGCTCGCGAACACCCGCGAGAATATCGAAAGACTGCGTGATATCCTCGGAGAGATTGAGAAGCAGCTGAAGCCGCTGAAGGTTCAGGCGGACAAGGCGAAGGTCTATCTTGAGCTGTACGAACGTCTGAGAACGGTGGATCTGCTGATATTCGCGCAGGAACAGTCGGTATCGGCGGATGCGGAGAAGGATCTCGAAGAGAAGCTCAAGCAGGCACGGTTTTCCATGCTCGACGCTCAGAAACGTGCGGAAGAGCAGGACCGCCATTATGTGAAGCTGCGCGACGAGATCGCGGCTTTGAGAAGCGGCTCCGGTGAAACGGAGACGAAGATCGCCGAGCTTACGGAAGCCGTATCTGCGCTCGAACAGAAAAAAGTCCGCTACGCAGCGGACGGGGAACACGCGGAGGACGACAGGAAGCGCATCTGTGAAGAGATCGAATCCGGAAAAGCGGCGCTGGCCGGACTCCGTAAGCAGAAGGATGCGGATCTGCAGAAAGCAGAAGGACTCCGTACACAGGCGGCACAGACGGCGGAAGCCGAAGGTAAAGTGGCTGCAGAGCTTGACCGCCTTCAGGGACAGCTGGAAGAGCTTCTTGCACGGCGGGAGGAACGAGTCAGCGGCAGACGCAGCGGCCGGGCCAGAAAGGACAGGCTTACGGCACAGCTTGTCGAGCTGAAGAGCGATGAGTCGGCCCTTACGGTCAGACTCGACGCACTGCAGGCGGACAGAGATGAAACTCAGGCGGCTCTGGCTGACGAGACCCGGGCGGCGGAGCTCGAGCAGGCTGCAGAGAAGGCGCAGAGCGCCTATGCCGCAGCCAAAGAGGCGGACGAGTCGAGAGAAGGCAGAGCGGCTCCGCTCAGGAGCCGTGCGGCCGAGGTCTACGAATCCTATCAGCAGTGCAGAGCGGAAGCGAAGCTTGCGGAATCGAAGATCGAATACGAAGAGAATCTGAAACGCAGCTACAGTCCGTATAATCAGTCTGTCAAATTTGTCATGAAACAGGCGGCGGAGGGGGTTTACGGCCCCGTCGCACGGCTTATCGAGATACCGGCCCGATATGAGCTTGCCGTTCAGACGGCCCTCGGCGGAAAGGTTCAGAATATCGTCGTCGATACGGAACGTACGGCCGGACGCATGATCGAAATGCTCAAGCGCGCCAAAGCCGGACGGGCTGCATTTCTGCCGCTGGACGTGCTGCGTGTCAGGAGACTGGCAGCGGGAGAGCTTGACAGGCTCAGACGCGAGCCCGGATTCGAGGGGGTTGCGTCTGATCTTGTAAAGTCCGACGCACGGATACGTCCGGCTGTTGAAAACCTGCTGGCGAGAACCCTCGTTGTCAGCGACTTTGAAGCGGGACGCCGTTTCCGGCGAATTTCCCCCGGACTTACGGTGGTTACCCTCGGCGGAGAAATCTTCTATCCGGGCGGAGCGGTCGTCGGCGGCTCCCAGGGCGGTTCCCGTCAGAATGTCTTTTTCAGCGGGGAAAAGCTGCGCGGGTATGAAGCGGAGCTTGAAAAACAGAAGAAGAAAGCGGCGGGTCTGGCCGCGGAATATAAAAAGCTGCAGACGGAGATCGCGTCCTGCCAGAAAGAGTCGGAGAATGTCCGCGAGGATGGAAGCCGGCTGCGCAAGGCCGCCTGGCAGGCACGGAACGATCTCGAGCAGTTCAGAAAACAGCGTGAGGACGCCAGGAAGGCACTGGACGGGATTCTTCAGGAATGCAGTCTGACAGAAGCGGAGCTTGCGGAAAAGCGTTCGGCTGTCACGCAGATATCTGAAGAGATCGACGTACTGGCCAGAGCGGTGCTGCCGCAGGATTCTGAAGAGTCGGCCCGGGAAGAGGAACAGCTCAGGAGCAGGATAAGCGCACTCGGTGAAGAACGCACGCGTCTTAAAATCGAACAGGCGAGGTTCGAACAGGAGCTGGCGGCTCTTGACAGCCAGTCCCGTACGCTGACCCAGCGCGCAGAAGCGCTGGAATCGAAAAACGAAACCCTTGCCGGTCAGCTCTCCCAGGCAGAGCTGCTGATCCGGACATCCTCACAGGCGGCCGGGGATGCGGAGCTTGAGACGAAGCGTCTTGCCGAAGAGCTGGCCGCCCGCAGACAGGAAACGGCCCTGGCTGCTCAGACGATCCGCGATCTCGAGAAACGTCTCGAGTCGGCGGAAGCGGAGATGAAGCGCTACAACCAGAATTACATGCTCGAATCCGAAGCTGCAAACAAGCTCGAGCAGGAGCTTGAACGGCTTAAATTCAAAAGCCAGAACCGCGAAGAACGGATTTACGAACAGTACGAAATGAATTACCCGATGGTCCTCCGGGAGCTTGAATCGCTGAGAAGCAGAGGCGAAGAGATCACGAAGGAGAATCAGCGGGAGCTGAGTCTGAAAATCCGGGCACTCGGAAGCGTCAACGCGTCTGCGATCCAGGATTACGAAGAGACCTCAGCCAGGCGTACGGAGCTTAAAGACCGTCTCGACGATCTGACCGAAGCGGAATCGGAGATCCTGGAAGTGATCGCCGATCTGTCAGCATCCATGGAGGAACGTTTCAGCGAACGCTTCGCGCTGCTTCAGAGCGCGTTTTCCAGGATCTTTACGAGACTGTTCGAAGGCGGAACCGCGAGACTTGCGTACACGAACCCGGAGGATATTCTGGGCAGCGGCATCGAGCTTACGGCTCAGCCGCCGGGGAAAAATCTGCGGCACATTTCGCTGCTGTCAGGCGGTGAAAAGGCGATGACGGCGATTTCGCTGCTGCTTGCCTTTATTCAGATCAACCCGGCGCCGTTCTGTATTATCGACGAAATCGACGCGGCGCTTGACGACAGCAATATCATGCGCTTCACGAATTATCTTGACGAGATCCGTGAAGAGAATCAGTTTATCATCATCACACACAGAAAAACGACACTTCGGATCTGCGAACGGATCTACGGCGTTTCGATGAACCGCGACGGAATTTCCCGTCTCGTGGCGGTGGAAGTATCCGACTATACGGAAGAGAGTGAAAGCGGTCAGACGACTGCATAAGGAGAAAAAATGGCAGAAGGCTCGTTATTTCAGCGTATGAAGCAGGGGCTCGCAAAGACCGCGGGCAGCTTCAACGAAAAGATTGACAATCTGATCTACTACAGCGATCTCGACGATGATTTCTTCGAAGAACTCGAGGAAAATCTGATCCTTGCGGATCTCGGCGTCGATACGGCGGTACGCATCACGGAGGCTCTGAGAAAGCAGATCGTCGACTACGCGATCACCGACAAGGACCGCGTTATGGCCGAGCTCAGAGAGATCCTGTACAAGGCCTCCGACGTTCCGAATTCACTGCTTCATATTCCGTCGGTGATGATCGTCGTCGGTGTCAACGGCGTCGGAAAGACGACGACCATCGCGAAGCTCGCGCAGAAGTACCATGAATCCGGACTCAACGTCATGGTCGCCGCCGCCGATACGTTCAGAGCCGCGGCAACCGAACAGCTCGAAACCTGGGCGGACCGCGTCGACGTCCCGATCATCAAGGGGAAAAACGGAGCCGATCCGTCGTCGGTTGTCTACGACGCGATCAACGCGGCGAAGGCGCGGGGGACCGAGGTCCTGATCGTCGATACGGCGGGACGACTTCACAATAAAGTGAACCTGATGAAGGAGCTGGACAAAATCAACCGCGTCGTCGAACGCGAAGGAGAAGGCTTCTCGAAGCACAATCTTCTTATCGTAGACGCGACGACGGGACAGAACGCGCTCAATCAGGCGCGCATCTTCAGCCAGGCGCTGCCGCTCCAGGGCATCGTCATGACGAAGATGGACGGAACGTCCAAGGGCGGCGTCGCGCTGTCCATACTCGAAGAGCTTCAGATTCCGATCGAATACATCGGCATCGGCGAAAAAGCGGACGATTTGATCGATTTCAGTCCCCGGGACTTCGTCGATATTCTGACGGGTGGAGAAGAACAAGAAAATTCTTGACAAATCTCCCCGGACTTCGTAAAATAGGACAAGTACGTAAAGCTTAACGCCTTTACAAGTTTGCAGTCAGGAACGGACACGTATGGAAAAGAAGGTAGAAGAACAGCTGCTCTTCGATTTTTACGGAGATCTGCTCACGGAAAATCAGCGTGAGATCCTGCACAGCTATTACGAGGACGACCTGGGACTGGCGGAAATCGCTTCGGTCACCGGCAGAAGCCGGCAGAGTGTGTACGATACTGTCAAGCGGGGACGAAAGATCATGAACGAGTACGAATCGCGTCTCGGTCTGCTCAGACGCTTCCTGGAGAACAGAAAAAAAGTCGGCGAGGTCCGGACGGAGCTTACCGGGCTGATCCGCGAATGCGATCGGACAGAGCCGGAAGCGATGCGTGCGGAACTGACCCGTATCCTCGAGCAGCTCACGGAAATCGAAGAAAACAGTTAGCCTGAATGGAGAAATTATGGTTTTCGAAGGCCTTAACGAAAAATTCCAGGATATATTTTCCGGAATCAGGAAAAAAGGAAAACTGACCGAAGCGGACATCAAAGCCGCAAACCGTCAGATTAAGCTCGCACTTCTCGAGGCTGACGTCAACTTTAAAGTTGTCAAATCCTTTACGAAGACTATTTCGGAGCGGGCAAACGGCGAAGAAGTCATGAAGTCTCTGACTCCCGGACAGCAGTACGTTAAAATCGTCAACGACGAACTGACACGTCTGCTGGGGGGCGAAATTTCAAAGATGGAATTCGCAAAAAACGGAGAGCCGAACATCTTTATGATGGTGGGTCTTCAGGGCGCCGGCAAAACGACGACGGCCGGAAAGCTTGCGAACCTGCTTCGCAAGGAAAAGAAATTCAAGCCGCTGCTGGTGGCCTGCGACGTTTACCGTCCGGCCGCTGTCAAGCAGCTGCAGGTGCTGGGCGAACAGCTGGATATTCCCGTATACGCGGTTGACGGAAACATCAATCCGAGAATCATCGCGAAACAGGGAATCGCCTACGCGAAATCAAACGGCAACGATCTGGTCATCTTCGATACGGCGGGACGTCTTCATGTCGATGACGCGCTGATGAAAGAACTCGAGGATATCAGAGGAATCGTGAAGCCCACGGAGATCCTGCTTACAGTGGACGGCATGACCGGTCAGGAATCCGTCAGAGTCGCGGAAGAATTTGACAAACGGCTCGGCATCAGCGGGGTCATTTTAACAAAGCTTGACGGGGATACCCGAGGCGGGGCTGCATTGTCCATCGCCTATACGACGGGTAAGCCTATCAAATATATCGGTACCGGTGAAAAGCTCAGCGATATCGAACCGTTTTATCCGGATCGTATGGCGAACCGGATACTCGGAATGGGCGATGTCCTTACGCTTATCGACAAAGCCCAGAATATGATGGATGAAGAGAAGGCCAGGGAGCTCGAAAAGCGTCTGAGAAACGCGGAGTTCGACCTGAACGACTTCCTCGAACAGCTTAATCAGCTTAAGAACATGGGAAGTCTTGGCGGACTCCTCGAAATGATTCCGGGCGCCAATAAAAAAGCGCTGAAGAATTTCGACGACGACGCCGCGGATCTTCAGACCAGACGCACGGAGGCGATCGTTCTCTCGATGACGCCGGAAGAACGCGCGCGCCCGTCAATCCTCGACGGATCCCGCAAACGCAGGATCGCGAAAGGCTGCGGACTTCAGGTCCAGGATGTTAACAGGCTCCTCAAGGGCTACGAACAGACCAGGAAAATGATGAAGCAGATGGGCGGAGCGGCTAAGAAAGGCAGAAAAGGGAAAATGAGATTTCCCTTTATGTAGTTTTTGAAAGGAGACAGATAATGGCAGTAAAGATCAGACTGAAGAGAATGGGCAGAAAGAAGAAGCCTTTTTATAGAGTAGTTGTCGCAGACGAACGTTCGCCGCGCGATGGCAAGAGCATTGAAGAAGTCGGGATTTACAATCCGCTGGTTGAACCTCCGGTTATCGAACTGAATGAAGAAGCTGTTAAGAAATGGCTTGCCAACGGTGCGAAACCTACCGGAACAGTGACTACCTTACTCAAAAAGACAAATATCGTCGAATAGGAGAACGCTATGACTCGTTTAGTAGAGGTCATTGCAAAAGCGCTGGTCGAAGATCCGGATGCCGTACAGGTAACGGAAACTGAAAAAGACGGCCAGACCGTAATCGAACTTCGCGTGGCCGACAAGGACATGGGCAAGGTCATCGGCAAGCAGGGAAGAATTGCGAAAGCGATCCGAACGCTCGTCAAGGCTGACGCCACGAAGCACGATAAGCACGTTGTCCTGGAGATCGTAGATTAGGACCCGCTCAGGCGGGTCCTTTCTTTTTCGTCCGCAGCTGCGGACCGGAGGATCAGATGGAACGAGAAAAAATGCAGGTGGGCAGGGTAACGGGCGCCCACGGGATCGCGGGAGAGGTCAGGGTTACGCCCCTGACGGATGCCCCGGACCGTTTTGCGGAGTTTGAGACTGTCTTTATCGGACCGAAGGAATACGAAGTGACAGGCGCCCGCCTCCATCAGGGAAAGGTTCTGCTCCGGCTGACGGGCATCGCGGACCGTACCGCCGCTGAAAAACTGCGCGGTCAGACGGTGGAGATCCCGCGGGACGAAGCTCAGCCCCTTGACGAAGACGAATTCTATATTGCCGATCTGATCGGCGCATCGGTTTTCGGTTCGGACGGAGAGCGCATCGGACGGCTCAGGGACGTTCTGCAGACGACCGGAGGGAACGATACGGCGGAGATTACAGTTGAAAGCGCGCAGTTCAGACCGGATGCGAAGGAAGAAAAGCAGGCCATGCGGCCGCTGTTCCTGCCCTTCAGGAGCGAATTCTTCGTTGAGATCGACGCTGCGGGCGGACGTATCACCGTCGATGTGCCCGGGGAGTACTGGGAGCTGTGACCTATCATTTTCTGACGCTGTTTCCGAATATCATCAGCGCTTATTTCGAGGAGTCGATGATGAAACGGGCTGTCGAGGCAGGACTGATCGCAGTCGATGTCCGCGATATCCGCGATTATACGAAGGACAGACACCGCCGCACGGACGATTATCCCTATGGAGGCGGCGCGGGTCTCGTCATGACGCCCCAGCCGCTGGCAGACGCGATTCGCAGCATTCCGGACTGGGAAAACTGCGAGATTATCCACCTGACACCGGGCGGAACGCCGTTTTCTCAGCCTGAGGGAAAACAGCTGGCACAGGCCGGACGCGATATCATCTTTATCTGCGGCCACTACGAAGGCATCGATCAGCGGATCCTGGACAGGTTCGTGACGAAGGAATATTCCGCCGGCGACTATGTTCTGACTGGCGGGGAGCTGCCTGCGCTGATCATCGCCGATGCTGCAGCCCGCCATATTCCGGGGGTACTGGGCAACGCGGACAGTCTCGATGAAGAAAGCTTTTCAGGGGATCTCCTGGAGTATCCCCAGTATACCCGCCCCGAGGAATTCGAGGGAGACCGGGTTCCGGACGTTCTGCTGTCGGGCCATCATAAAAACATCGCGGAGTGGCGGACAGCACAGGCAGAGGCGCGGACGCGGGAACGACGTCCCGATCTGTGGGCAGAGTACGAAAAACAAAAATAACACTTGTACCGGGCGTCCGGTTAAGGTAAAATAATTTAGTGCGAATTTTCGCGAGAGAATTCGCGAACGGATGTTCCTCTGAGCGGGCGAGAGCCGAGATTCATGAATGTCTGAACGCAAATATACGAGGAGACAAACATGAACGAAGCAATTAAAAAAATCGAGCAGAAGAACATGAAAGCTCAGATCCCGGAATTTCACGTCGGGGATACAGTCAAAGTAGACGTACGCGTAATCGAAGGAAAGCGCGAACGTATCCAGGTTTTCGAAGGTACCGTTCTTAAGGAACAGGGCGCGGGAAACAGAAAGACCTTCACTGTCAGAAAGATCTCGTCCGGCGTCGGCGTCGAACGTACATTCCCGATCCATTCACCCAAGATCGAAAACATCACAGTAGTCCGCAGGGGTAAGGTTCGCCGCGCGAAGCTCAACTACCTCAGAGACAGAGTCGGCAAGGCTGCAAAGGTTAAGGAAAAGAGAAAGGCATAAGTCTTTCCCATCGATAAATTGAGGATCGCAGGATCCTCTTTTTTATTGTCCGCGGGAGGGTATCCTTTACATTGTGCCTGATTAACAGGCATGTTTTGTCAGAACGCGGTATAATAAAATTTAATGATTGTCCGCAGCAGGCTTCTGAGCAGTCCGGGAACGGCCCGGCTGGGAGCGGACAGCGGCAGAACAAATAAAAGTATATGAAAGAAGATAACAGCAATACCTTCGAACATTCAGCGAGAGGTCGGATGAAAGAAAAAAACAGCGATACCATGGAAGCGAAAGAATGGGTACAGTCGATTATCATCGCGGTGATTATCGCACTGGTTCTCAAATTCTTCATCGTGGATTTTGTCCGGGTGGACGGCTCTTCGATGTACCCGACGCTTCAGAACGGCAATCGGGTGGTGGTCAATAAAATAGGCTATACATTCGGAGATCCGGATTACGGAGACATCGTAATTCTGGCCTACGATCAGAATACGGAATACGTCAAGCGCGTGATCGGCAAGGGCGGAGATACGATCTCCATCAGCAACAATGTCGTGTACCGCAACGGGGTCGCTCTTACGGAGAGCTATATATCCGATGAGAGTTATCCTGATTTCGCCGAGGTAACGGTTCCGGACGGAGAGTACTTCGTCATGGGGGACAACCGGGCTCACAGCTCCGACAGCCGCTTCGCGGATCTCGGATTTGTTGACAGGGATCAGATTGACGGCAAGGTCGTCTTCCGGTTCTGGCCGTTTTCCGAATTCGGATCGGTTTCCTGACCGGCAGGAGGGATAAAATGCAGGAACAGCTTATACAGTGGTATCCGGGTCATATGAAGAAGGCCGACAGACAGATACGCGAAAAGCTCAAGCTTATCGATGTCGTTGTCGAGGTCCTCGATGCGCGCGTACCCTATGCCGGCAGAAATCCGGAAATCGCGGATTACTGCAGAGGAAAGCAGCATGTGGTCGTGCTGAACAAGTCGGATCTGGCGGATCCTGAACAGACCCGGGCCTGGACGGAGCGCTTTCTGAAGGAAGGCGCCGACGCAGTCGTGGCCTATACGGCGGTCGATGCCGGACAGCGGAAGAAGCTTACGGAAACGATCCGCTCCTGCAATCCGAAGGGAAAGAACGAGCTCAGATGCCTGATCGTCGGGATTCCGAACGCAGGCAAGAGCACGATCATCAATTCCCTCGTCGGAAAGAAAAAGACGCAGATCGGCAACAAGCCGGGCGTTACCAAGGGACAGCAGTGGCTTCAGGCGCCGGATCAGCTGGCTCTGCTCGACACGCCGGGGATTTTATGGCCGAAGTTCGAGGATCAGGAAGCGGCGATACATCTGGCATGGATCGGCTCGATCAAGGATACGCTGTTCGAGAAGGAAAATATCGCGGGCGACCTGATGAATTTCCTGATCGAAAACTATCCCGGCAGGCTCGAAGAGCTGTACGGTATTACCGTCGATCCGGACCAGCCGGCCTGGACGGTCTTCGACGCCGTCGCCGAAAAACGGGGTCTTCTCCGAAAGGGCGGCGAGTTCGACTACCTGAGAACCTCTGAAATGCTGCTTAACGATTTTAAGAACGGCCGTATCGGCCGTATTACGATAGACCGGGCGGATGACAAGACCGGAGAAACCGAATGATCACAGCCGAAGAACTGTCCGCGCTTACCGTCGGTCAGATCAGAAAGCTGGCGCTTCCGGAAGATTCGGACATGGAAGCTTTTCTGGAGCTTCTGGAACAGGACAGCCGAAGAGGCGTCCGGGACCAGGCGGCTGCGGTTCGCAGGAAACTCGTGGCAGAAGCGCGGGAACAGGACCGTCTCGCCGATATGAAGGCCTTTGAGAACGAGCTCAGAAATCAGGGTTTCGAGCGGATTTGCGGGATCGACGAGGTCGGACGGGGGCCGCTGGCCGGCCCGGTCGTCACGTGCGCGGCGGTGCTGCCGGCGCAGTCGAATATTCCCGGCATCGACGATTCGAAAAAGCTGTCTCATAAGAAGCGCGCTATGCTGGCGGAGCTGCTTAAGAACGAGACGGACTACGCCTTCGGCGTGATGAGTCCCGAACATATCGACGAGATGAATATTCTGAACGCGACGAAGCACGCGATGGTATCCGCGGCGGGGCGGCTCGACCCGAGACCGGATCTGCTGCTCGTCGACGCGGTGAGCCTGAAGACGGAAATTCCGGTACGGGCGGTGATCCACGGGGACGCGCTGTGCTACAGCATCGCCGCTGCCAGCATCCTCGCGAAGGAATATCGTGACGACTATATGCGGAAAATGGCGGTAAAGTACCCTCAGTACGGTTTTGACCGGAATATGGGCTACGGAACCGAAGAGCATATCGAAGCTATTCGGACCTACGGTCTGACTCCGATTCACAGGAAGACGTTCTGTACGAAGTTTGTCACACCGGAATGGGATCCCTGTGAATAACGTCGAGCTCGGCCGGCTTGCGGAGGACTTCGCGGTCTCGTGCCTCGAGAAAGGCGGAATCCGGGTTCTCGAGCGCAATTACCGTCTGCGCGGCGCGGAGATCGATATCGTATCGGAAGAAGGGCAGACGCTCGTTTTTACCGAAGTCAAGTACCGCTCGTCCGCAGTTCGCGGTACGCCCGCAGCGGCGGTAGACGGAAGAAAGCAGAAGAAGATCTGCTCTGCGGCCCTCCATTATGTCGGAACCAGGGGACTGACCCATCGTCCTGTCCGCTTCGACGTCATCGAGGTGACCGGCGGCCCCGGCGCTCTGAAGGCGAGACGGATCAGAAACGCCTTTGACTACTGCGGATACTGACGATATTCGATATCCGGCATTTTGAGATAACCACAGCAGAGATAACAGCAGAAACAAAAAGACGAAAGAGCCGAACAGCTCTTTCGTCTTTTTGTTTTCCTGACTGTACATTTCAGACAGGCTTAATTTTTTAATCAGCGGCAGCTCCGCATTATTTCGCTTCAGTGTCGTCTTCAATATAGACAAGATACGTATTGCCGTCGTAGCCGCCCTTTTCTTCCCGGTTCTTCAGTTTCAGATAATCGATATGCATCTGTTCATATCCGAATTTACTGATGATCGCGTCGAGGAGCTCGAAAATATCACTGACTTCCTCTTCGCTCGGGCGCTTCGAGAACTTGTCGGCTTTTTCGATAAGCTTATCCTGCAGCGCAAGGATCACCTCTGATTCGGACAGGATGCGGTATTCGCATCTGCGTCCGCTGTGCGTGATGATATCGGGGACCTTGTCCCTGACCAGTCGGTTATATTCCCGTCTCATACTTTCACCTCTCTGTCAATCAGCCCTTTAAATTACATAAGCCTTTAAATATACGTATACCCAAAAATAATGTGTTATTGACTGCCGCTGAAAAGTCCGCTCAACTGATTGAGAGCGTCCGAGGCGGCAGTGCCGACGCTTGTGGCGATATCCTCCCCGAGGCTCTGCAGTCCCGAGAGGTCGACGCCCGACGAAGAGGAGCCGGACGTATCGGTCGTAGTATCTGTACTGGTCGTCGTGTCCGTACTGGTCGTATCGGCGGTGGTGGTCGTATCGCTGCGTTCTGTCGGCGATACGGTGGTCGTGCTCTCGTCGGTCTTGCCGCCCTTAAACGTGCGGGTGATGCTGTACTGGACGTCGTTGTACCACTGCTGGATGGTCGTCTTGTTCAGTCCCGTATCGACACCGAAAAACGAGATCCAGACCAGGAGCATGTACAGAAAGATCAGGATGCTCGTGATGATCCTCGTGACCAGCTTCTGTCTCTTGAAGTACCACAGCATAAACAGTCCCAGAGGCGGGAATACGAACAGCAGGACCCAGATGAGCCACATCTGATTCCCGTATTTGTTGAATTTCGAAACAAAGGAGTCGGTGACCTCGTCGGAGGACTGGCCGCTCTTTTCGATTCTGCTCACATCCGCCTGCGGAATATACTGCGTCTGTTCGATAAAATCGTATTCGTCAGGCGTATAGGCCTGCGTAAAGCTCATCGTATCATCGCCTGCGGCAGCCGTGCCGTCATTATACTCCGGATTAGGATCAGAAGTGTAATCCGAATCAGAAGTGTAATCAGTATCGGAATCGAGCTTCGCTTCGTAATCGGAATTCATGTCCGCGTACTGCTGCGCCTGTCCGTTAAGACGGGCGACTTCTTCCTGCCTGGTGCGTTCGATTTCCTCTTCCTGACGGGCGCGGGCCGCAAGGGCTTCCTGTGCCTCGAGCTTCGTCTGCTGGGCCAGCTGACGGTCTCTGGCGGCCTGCTGAGCCGGTGTTCTGGCGTTGGGCGCCGAGCTTTTCGCCGTCTTGAGCGACTGTCTGTATACGGCTGCGGCCGCGGACTTGAAGGTTCCGATCAGATCAGACCCCGTCGCGTCGAATTCGAGCAGCAGCCTTCCGTTATCTCTTCGCCGCATATTCAGGATCACACGCGAGCCGTCCGGCATCCGTGCCGCTATCCTAGCGTATTTCGGGTCCTGTACGATCTCTGACGCTCCGATATTCCGGAACGCTTCCTGTGAGATTCGCAGCCACTGCGGTATGGTTCCCTGAACGGAAAAATTTTCTCTCAAATAAAACCTCCTGACATTTGTGAAGAAAACCAAAGTGTTAGGAATGACACAATAAAAAAAGATAAGCATTCGCTTATCTTTATATTTTACCATATCAGGGTAAGATTACGCTTTAAAACGCTGTCCTGCCGTATTTACAGATCAAATGCCGCTTTAACGGCCCTGACTGCCTGGGGTACGTATTCGTCGGCGATGACGACGGCGATGCGGATTTCCGAGGTCGTGATCATTCTGACCGGGACTTCTGCGTCCGCGAGAACCTGAAAGAACTTCGCCGCGACACCGGACTGGGTACGCATTCCGATTCCCGTGAGGGACAGACGCGTGATATTTTTATCGGCCTTCGCGATATAGTGAGGGTCGCTGGCGGTTACGCGTTCCGCGATGCGCTGCGCGACCTCGTAGTCGGAACCGTCGATAATAAACGCGTAGTCGGAGCGCTGCCCGTCAGGCGCAGTCTGGGTCAGCACGTCGACGTTGACATCTTCCTCGTCGAAATAGGTAAGGATTCGTTCGAGCAGGTCCGTTTCGTAAAGGACGTTCTGGATTGACAGCAGGATCGAATCCGGGTCGATCTGGAGCAGATCGATGCTGTGGCCTTCCATATAGTTTTCGGGCGATACATTCATCTTGAACTCCTTTCCGCTTACAGACCGAATGAACGGGAAACCAGCTCCACCGCTTTGTCCGCGTCTTCCTTCGGGATAACGCAGGATATCCGGATATCGGAGGTGGTGATCATCAGGACAGGAATCTTCGCCTCGCGGAAGTTCCTGAAGAACTGGAGAGCGACCCCGGACTGATTGCGCATACCGGAGCCTACGACGGACAGCTTGACGATGTTCTCGTCGATGTGTGAATTCTTATAGGGGAATTCTTCGCGGTAGCGGCTCAGGACCTCTCTGAGATCGGGGATTTCGGCGGTCGGAGCGGAGAACGACAGGTTTACCGTTCCTTCGCGCTGGGGCGTCTGGGAGATCATGTCGATATTGATCCCTTCGGCTGCGACTGCCGAGAACAGACGGGCAGTCGTCTGGGTCGTATACGGCACGCCGTTCAGCGTGACAATCGATTCGTCTTCGTCGACGGCAAGTCCCGTCACCGGACGTTCCGAATCCGGCATGTCCTTTTTGATCGCGGTTCCGGGGATCTCGTCCATCGATGAGGCGACGCGGATTTCGATCCCGTATTTGCTTCCGAGCTCGATCGCGCGGGCGTGCATGACGCCGGCGCCGAGAGAGGCCATTTCAAGCATCTCGTCGCAGCTGACGGAGCTGAGCTTTCTCGCGTCCGGATAGCGTCTCGGGTCGATTCCGTAAATCCCGTCGACGTCCGTATAGATCTCGCATGGGCAGCCGAGCGCCGCCGCCAGCGCGACGGCGCTGGTATCAGAGCCGCCGCGTCCGAGAGTCGTGATATCGTCGTTTTCGTTCACGCCCTGGAAGCCCGCGACGATAACGACCTTGCCTTCGTCCAGCGCGCTTTGAATGCGCTTTGTGTCGATATCGAGGATGCGGGATTTTCCGTGTTTGCCGATGGTCCGCATGCCGATCTGGGCTCCGGTAAAGGAAATCGCGTCACAGCCCTTGCTCTGCAGCGCCATCGACAGCATCGAGATCGATACCTGTTCTCCGGTAGCCAGAAGCATATCGAGCTCTCTGACCTTGGGGGTATCGGTGATGCTGTGGGCCATCTGCATGAGCTCGTCGGTGGATTTGCCCATCGCCGAGACGACGACGACGAGTTCGTTTCCCGCTTCTTTTCTGCGGATGATACGGTTGGCGACGTTTTTGATGCGTTCGACATCACCGACGGAGGTTCCGCCGTATTTCTGTACAACTACGGACATATCAGCCTCTGAGATCGCCGAGGATCTCCGTCTTGCTTTCGGTCTTTTCGTCCTTCTGCTTGACGATGCGGGCAGGGGAGCCTGCTGCGACTGCGCCGGACGGTACGTCGGCGGTGACGACGGAACCTGCCGCGATCACGGCGCCGGCTCCGATCCGAACGCCTTCGAGAACCACAACGTTCCCGCCGATCACGACGTCGTCTTCGATGATTACCGGAGCAGCCGACGGCGGTTCGAGAACGCCGGCAAGCACGGTCCCCGCGCCGATATGGCAGTTTCTGCCGACATGGGCTCTCGCCCCGAGAACCGCGTTCATGTCGATCATCGAGCCTTCGCCGATATCGGAACCGATATTGATGACAGCGCCCATCATGATCACTGCGTTTTTTCCGATCGCGACGCCTTCGCGGATCATCGCGCCCGGTTCGATACGCGCGTCGATGCCGGTCAGATCCATCATCGGGATCGCCGAATTGCGGCGGTCGTTTTCGATACGGACGGTTTCAGCTTTCGAACCGAGACGTTCGACCAGAGCCGCGATTTCCGGAGCTTCTCCGAGAACGATGCACGCTTCCGGATTTCCGTAATATTCACAGCCTTCAAGATCCGCTGCGGTGATCTGACCGCGCAGATAAGCCTTGACCGGGGTGGATTTTTCAACTTCTTTGATATATTTCGCGATCTGATACGGATCGGTCAGATCGTATTTCGCTTTTAGTTCTTCGTTCATTCGTCTCCTGTCTGCGAATCCAGCAGATCCTGCATGTCATAAAGTCCCGGCTCTCTGCCGGAAAGCCATCTGGCGGCCTTAAGCGCGCCTGTCGAGAATATCTTTTTAGAAAGCGCCGTGTGCTTGAACTCGATCAGTTCGTCTTCTCCCGCGAAGAGCACCGTATGTTCCCCGGCGATGGTGCCGCCGCGCATTGCGGTAATGCCGATCTCGTTGTCCTGGCGCGGGACGTTGCGCCCCTCGCGCGCGCAGTTGTAGACCTTTTTGTTCTGAAGGCTGTCGTTGACCGCATCCGCCAGCAGCAGAGCGGTTCCGGACGGCGCGTCCTTTTTCAGGCGGTGGTGGCGTTCGGAAATTTCGATGTCAAAGCCGTCTTCGAGGGCCGGAGCCGCAGCCTGGAGGGCGCGGATCAGCACGTTGATGCCCAGAGACATGTTTGCGGACTTGAAGACCGGAATCTTTTCAGATCCGGCTTCAATCTGTGCCTGATCGTCTTCCGAAAGTCCCGTCGTCGCGACGACAATCGGAGTCTGTGTTTTAAGCGCGTATCCGAAAACCTTCGGGAAAGCGGAGAAATGCGAAAAATCGATGATCACATCCGCTTTTTCCGTAATATTGGACGGATCTTCGTAAACCGGGAAGGGACCGTCCATGCGGTCCTCCCGGTCGATTCCTGCGATTACGTCAAAGTCCGGATCCGCAGCCGCGGCGTCCGCAATGACCTTTCCCATCGCGCCCAGCGCGCCGGAGATTATCAGTTTCAGGCTCATAAAATACCGTAGTCCTTCATCGCCTGTTCGAGCAGGGCGGCTTTTTCTTCGCTCATTTCGATAAGCGGCAGACGCATTTCTCCGGTATCCATACCCAGCAGCTCCATCGCCTTTTTGACGGGGATCGGGTTGGTTTCGTAAAACAGCGGGCCGTTCAGCGCGTTCTGGCGCAGCTGCAGCTCGCGGGCCTTATTATAATCGCCGTCGAGAGCTGCCTGAGCCATATCGTGGACGTCGGTCGGAATGATGTTTGCGGATACGGAGATCACGCCCTTTCCGCCCAGCGCCATGATGGGCAGCGCCTGGTCGTCGTTTCCGCTGTAGACGGTGATGTCGTCGCCGGCCAGACGGATAATTTCCGCGACCTGCGAGATATTGCCGCTGGCTTCCTTGACTCCGGATACGTTCGGGATCTTAGAGAGCTCGACAAGGGTATCGACTGTAATATTCGCGCCGGTACGGCTCGGAACGTTATAGACGATGACCGGAATATCGATAGATTCCGCGATCGCTTTGACATGGGCGATAATGCCCTTCTGGGTCGACTTGTTGTAATACGGATTGATGATCAGGACGGCGTCCGCGCCGTGCTTTTCCGCATACTGGGAGAGCATGATCGAATAGGCGGTGTCGTTGGAGCCGGTACCCGCGATAAACGGGACGCGGCGGTCGATGTACATGCCGGCCGTTCTGAGCAGTTCGAGATGCTCGCTGTCCGTCAGGGTAGAGGTTTCGCCGGTCGTTCCTGCGATCAGCAGAGCGTCCGTTCCTTTTTCGATATGCCAGTCGATCAGTTCACGGAACTTATCCCAGTCCACATGGCCGTTTCTGAACGGCGTGACGAGAGCTACGCAGCTTCCTTCAAATACAGGTGTACTCATTGTTGTTCTCCGTTTTGAATACGATCAGAGAATTCCCTGGTCGATGAGCGAGAAGGCGATCTGGACGGCGTTTGCAGCCGCGCCTTTACGGATATTGTCCGCGACGCACCACAGATTGAGCGCGTTTTCCGCGGAATCGTCCCGGCGGATCCGGCCGACATAGACGTCGTTGGTTCCTTCCGCGTCCCGGGCGAGGGGATAGACGTTGTTTTTCGGATCGTCGCGCAGCACGCAGCCCGGCGTATGATTGAACAGGTCCTTGACGTCTTCAATTTCGAAGGGCTTTTTCGTTTCGACGTTGATCGATTCTGAATGACCGTAGTAGACGGGTACGCGAACGGTGGTCGCGGTAATCCCGATACTGTCGTCATGAAGGATCTTGCGCGTTTCGTTCACCATTTTCATTTCTTCTTTGGTGTAGCCGGAATCCAGGAAATCGTCGATATGGGGCAGACAGTTGTAAGCGATCTGATGGGGGTAGAAGTGATTGTCTTCGCCCTTCGAGCCTTCTTCGAGATCCTTGTAGCCCTTGACGCCGGAGCCGGAAACCGCCTGATACGTCGAATAGATGATTCTGCCGATCCCGTAATTGTCGTAAATAGGCTTTAATGCCGCGACAGCCTGAATGGTCGAGCAGTTCGGGTTCGCGATAATGTTTTTGTGATCTTTCAGATCCTCCGGATTGACCTCCGGAACCACCAGCGGGACGTTTTCGTCCATTCTCCAGCACGAGCTGTTGTCGATGACGATGACGCCGTGTTCGGCTGCGATCGGAGCAAATTTTTTACTCGTGCCTGCGCCGGCTGAGAACAGCGCGATATCGATGGGCTTGTCAAAGGAATGTTCGGTCAGCTCTTCAACGGTATAATCTCTGCCGTCAAATTTGACCGTTTTTCCTGCAGACCGGGCGGAAGCCATCGGATATAGGTTATCCACCGGGAACTTCATTTCTTCGAGAACCTGCAGCATTTTCTGACCGACCATACCGGTCGCACCGACGACGGCGACGTTGTAGCGTTTCATTTTTCCTCCTGTCCGTGATTTAAGCACGGGGTTCATTCGAGTCTGGTTTTCAATAAAAAAAACCGGCAGGCGCCGGCATTTTACCGATAGCCCTCCGCCTTTCGGCGACAGTACTGACGCTGTTTGCGGCAGTCCCAGCAGTCCGCAGGTACGGCGGCTCACTTCGGCGTCCGATCCTTTTTCCTGTCTTCATCCCCGTGTACCCGGGTCTGACAGGCTACTCATAAGAGACGCGCCTCTATCTCGTTCTTATATTATATACATAGAAGAAATAGCCTGCAAGGACGAGTTGGATGCAAATAATCTTAAATGATGCTTAAACTATGCTCGAAACGGTATAAATTATTATGCAGTTTCTATTTAAAGTTTTACACACAGTCTCGTTTCGAGCACATCCGCAGATTCGTAAATTGGTCCTACATAATAAATAATTTTTAAATTTTAAGAAAGTTTTGCCAAACGCCGTTTAATGCGAAATACGTCAGCTGAGCTTGGGAATTTCTTAAAATATTACCCTTGTCGTATGACCAATTTAACGTATAATTAAGTCGTATTCATTATTGGAGCCGCGGCGAGATGCCGGCGGAGAACCTCACAGATAGCCTGATTCGCGTGATTCCGAGACGCGTTTAAACGTTATCTTATTCATACATACAAGCATTACGAGTTTCTCTCCGCGCTTTCTGTCCGGCTGAAATCTATTTCATATTAAGAAGGGGGAAATCTTAATGAGAGACAAGATTTTCGGTGTACTCCAGAAGATCGGTCGTTCCTTTATGCTTCCGATCGCCATTCTTCCTATTGCAGGTCTGTTCCTTGGTATAGGGGGCTCGTTCACTAACGCAACGATGCTCGCTTCCTACGGGCTGACGTCTGTCATGGGCGAAGGCACGATGGCGTACAATTTTCTATCTATCCTGAATGCCTCGGGCAGTGTTGTATTCAGCAACTTATCACTGCTGTTCGCGGTAGCGGTAGCGATCGGGATGTCCGACCGTGAAAAAGCGACAGGCGCGATCGCAGCCGTTCTCGGCTTCCTGATCATGAACGCCGTTATCTCACAGCTTATCGCGATCACAGGCACCTACGATCCGTCCACGCTGGCTGTCGCCAACGACGCGAGACAGCTTGAAGCAGTCCAGAACGGCACGACCTATACGCCTCTGCTGGAGGAAAATGTCAGAATGCTGCCTTCCGGAGCTATCACGACGCTGCTGGGCTTTACGACGCTGGCAACCGGTGTATTCGGCGGGATCATCATGGGGCTTATTGCGGCACACTGCAATAACAAGTTCCACGATCAGCAGCTTCCGGCTGTCCTTTCATTCTTCGCAGGCACACGTTTCGTACCGATCATTACGGCTCTCGAATCCATCCTGGCAGGCTTTATCCTGTTCTGGCTGTGGCCGTATGTTCAGATCGGCATGAATGCCCTCGGCAATCTGGTTATCTCTTCCGGTTATATCGGAACATTCGTTTACGGGTACATCGAACGTGCGCTCATTCCGTTCGGCCTGCACCACGTGTTCTATCTCCCGTTCTGGCAGACTCAGGTCGGCGGCGAAATGATGATTCAGGGCAAGATGATTTACGGCGCCCAGAATATCTTCTTCGCACAGCTCGCAGACCCGTCCTGCACAGAGTTCAACGTTGAAGCGACACGCTTCATGGCAGGAAAATTCCCGTTCATGATCTTCGGTCTTCCGGGCGCAGCGCTCGCGATGTATCAGACGGCTTATCCGGAAAAGAAGGAAGTTGCCGGTGGTCTTCTTCTGTCGGCTGCGATTACCGCGATGCTCACAGGGATCACGGAACCTATCGAATTCACATTTATCTTCGTTGCACCGGGCCTCTACTACGGCGTACACTGCGTACTCGCAGGTCTGTCGTTCATGCTCATGCATATCTTTAACGTCGGCGTAGGGATGACCTTCTCCGGCGGCCTCATCGACCTTACCCTGTTCGGTATCATGCAGGGCAACGACAAGACTCACTGGATCTGGGTTGTCGTCGTCGGTGTTGTATACTTCTTTATCTACTGGATTCTGTTCAAGTGGATTATCGTCAAATGGGATCTCCAGACACCCGGACGTGAAAGAGAAGGACAGGAAACCAAGCTTTACACGAAAGCTGACTACAAGGCCAAGAAGGCCGGTGAAGCAGGCGAAGTCGACATGCGTTCGGCTGCGATCACAAAGGGCCTGGGCGGCAAGCACAATATCGACGGCGACGTCGACTGCTGCATCACCCGTCTGCGTCTGAATGTTATCGATCCTGAAAAGGTAGACGAAGCGCTGCTCAAGCAGACAGGCGCCGTAGGCGTTGTCTCCAAGGGCAAAGGTCTCCAGGTTATCTACGGTCCGACTGTTCCGAACATCAAGAACGCTCTTGAACTGTTCCTTGAAACGCCGGAATCTGAAAAAGTGGACGAACTGCTTGCGGGCGGAAACATCCAGGCTAACGAAGAAGTCAAAGAAGCAGCGGCTGCCGCAGTCGGTACCGAATACTTCCAGACTCCGATCGAAGGACGCTGCGCGGGCATCGAAGAAACACCTGACGACGCGTTCAGCCAGAAGATGCTCGGCGACGGTATCGTAATCTTCCCGACAGGGAACAAAGTTTACGCTCCGTGCGACGGCTCCATCGAAGTACTCTTCCCGACGAATCATGCGATCGGCATGAAGTCTGCGGAGGGCACCGAACTGCTTATCCACATCGGTGTCGATACAGTCAATCTCGAAGGCAAGGGCTTCACGCCTAAAATCAAACAGGGCGACACTGTCAAGCAGGGCGATCTGCTCCTCGAACTGGATCTTCCGTTCCTCGAAGCCAACGCTCCGTCGACAGCCGTACCGATGATCTTCACCGCACTTCCGGATTCGAAGAAAGTCGTAATCCTGAAGAAGGGCGATGTCAAGCCGGACGAAGACATTGTCGAAGTCACCGACAAATAAACCGGTATTTACCGGCAGTTTCTGATATTCTTGAAGGAAGGCGAAAGCCTTCCTTCTTTTTTTATCTGGAAGTTAAGAGAATCAGTCAAATACTATTTTACAGGCGTGCCTGACGTGTCAGAATCGCCTGTCAGGAGAAAACGATACGATGACAGCGGATTATTATCAGAAGCTCCCCGAGGGCTTAAAAGCCTATATGGACGAGACCGTCCGGCTTCGGCGGGAGCTTCACAAAATACCGGAAACGGGATTTAACGAGACGCGGACACAGGCGTTTATTCAGGATTACCTGAAGAAACTCGGATATGAGCCGGAAACGATTGTCGATACCGGCGTCGCCCTGTTTATTCCCGGGAACGACGGCGGGAAGCTTCCGCCCCGTGCGATACGCGGAGACATGGACGGACTGGGCGTAACCGAAGCGTCGGAGGCGGACTGGGCGTCGGAGCATCCCGGCATGATGCATGCCTGCGGTCACGACGGTCATATGACGATGCTCCTGATCACGATCCGCTATATAGCCGAGCATCCCGAATACGTCCACGGTCCCGTCCTGTTCATCTTTCAGCCTGCGGAGGAAGGACCGGGCGGCGCCGGTCCTGTCTCGGAAAGCGGTATTTTCAAGCGCTGCGGGATACAATCCATATACGCGTACCATCTGTTTCCGTTCCTTGACGAAGGGACCGTCAGTACGACGCCGGGGCCGATGATGGCGATGACGTCGGAGTTTTACATCACGATTCGCGGCAAGAGCAGCCACGCGGGAGATCCCGAAAAGGGGATAGACGCGATTGTCGCGGGCGCGTCCTTCGTTCAGGCGATCCAGACGGTACTGACGCGAAATATCGCCCGTGACGAGACGACGCTCATCAATATCGGTACGTTTAACGGCGGCGAGCGGATGAACATTGTACCGGGGGAAGTGAAGATCTCAGGTACGATGCGTTCCTACAATCAGGATGTGCAGGAAACGATGCGAAGCAGAATGCGGGAGGTTCTCGCCGGAACGGATCTGGCGTTCGGGACCCGGAGCGAGCTGAATATCGTCGATATGTATCCCCCCGTCACCAACGACGAGGCCCTGTACGACGCCGTATGGCCCCTTGTTATAGGTCCGAGGCGGCGGTTTAAGAAGGTGATGCTGGCGGAGGATTTCGCGATGTATCAGCAGCATCTGCCGGGACTGTTTATCGGACTCGGATGCCGGAACGACGAGAAGGGATTTACCGAGAACCTGCATACCTGCGGCTTTAATTTCGACGAGAAGGTGCTCCTCAGAGGAGTCGATCTGTATCTGAAGATCCTCGCATCGGCAGGACCCGGAACAGAGGAAGAGAATAACTGACAGCAGACAGGAGAAATTATGTACGACGAATTTGCTAAGATCTATGACAGCCTGATGACGGAAGTTGATTACGACCAGTGGGCGGATTACCTGTTCCGTCATCTGCTCAACGGAAAACGGGATACGAAGAAGATCCTCGAGTTCGGCTGCGGCACCGGCAGTATCACGACCCGGCTGGCTAAAAAAGGCTACGCGATGACAGGGGTCGATCTGTCGGAGGAAATGCTGACGGAGGCTGATGAAAAAGCTTCGAAAGACAATCTGCCCGTCCGTTTCTATATCGGCGATATGTCCGATTTTACCATCGGAGAAAAGTACGACGCGGTGATCGCCGCCTGTGACAGCGTGAACTATCTGCCGTCGCTTGAAGCCGTCAGGGGATTTATCGAAGGCGCCTTCGATACGCTGGAACCGGAAGGACTGCTGCTCTTCGATATCAATACGACGGAAAAGTTTAAACAGACCATTTCGGACAAGACGTTTATTTATGATCTCGACGATGTGTACTGCGTCTGGGAAAGCGAACCGGATTTCGACAACGGCAGAATGAATTACGAACTGACGTTTTTCGTACCGGACGAAGACGGCCTTTATGTGCGCTCCGAAGAGCAGCAGACCCAGTATCTCTACACAGTGGAAAGTATCTATCATATCCTGAAAGACTGCGGATTTAAGGATATCAAGGCTTATACCTTCGGAACGTTTCTTGCAGGGAGCAACGAATCGGACAGGGTACAGTTTTCTGCAGTCAGGCCTTAGAAAAAAGACGGTTTCATCTGTGAAATTTTTATGTTGACACGGTCCGCCCGTGTCCGTTATAATAAGTTTCGTGCTCAGCGATGAGCACATGCGGCCTGGTAGTTCAGTTGGTTAGAATGCCAGCCTGTCACGCTGGAGGTCACGAGTTCGAGTCTCGTTCAGGTCGCCATTTGCCCAGATAGCTCAGTCGGTAGAGCAGAGGACTGAAAATCCTCGTGTCGGTGGTTCAATTCCGCCTCTGGGCACCATTTATACCGCGGAAGTGGCTCAGTGGTAGAGCATCGCCTTGCCAAGGCGAGGGTCGCGAGTTCAAATCTCGTCTTCCGCTCCATTTATAAGGTGACATAGCCAAGTGGTAAGGCGTAGGTCTGCAACACCTTGATTCGCCGGTTCAAATCCGGCTGTCACCTCCAATCAAACACCACGAGACCGGTGTACGGTCTCTTTTTTTCTGTCTGAAACGACTGCAGATTCTTTTGAAAAAGTACTTGCGTTCGCTTCGACAATACCGTATAATAACATTCGTGTCCGGCTCAAAGGACATGCCCAGATAGCTCAGTCGGTAGAGCAGAGGACTGAAAATCCTCGTGTCGGTGGTTCAATTCCGCCTCTGGGCACCATTTATACCGCGGAAGTGGCTCAGTGGTAGAGCATCGCCTTGCCAAGGCGAGGGTCGCGAGTTCAAATCTCGTCTTCCGCTCCATTTGAATTTTAACCGGCGGTTTAACCGCCGGTTTTTTTATGCCCCTTTTTTCGATTGGTATTCATTCGAATACGATTCAAAGAAAAAAAGACACCGGAAGCCGCCGGTGTCCGATTAAAGCATGATCGATCATTTACTTTCTATTGCGCCTGCGTAAACAGAGGCAGAGCGGCCAGTTCCAGATGACTGGAGACAACGTAGTCGGCAGCCGAGGTGTCCTGTCCGGTGTCGGAAGCTCCGTGAAAGCCCACTGTTCGCATTCCGGCATTCCGGGCCGCGAGAATCCCGTTGGCAGAGTCCTCGACGACGACGCAGTCTTCAGGCGCGACACCGAGAAGCGCCGCGGCATGGAGAAAGACATCCGGAGCGGGCTTTCCGTTTTCGACGATCTCGTCCTCCGCGCTGATCCAGGCGTCGACGATTCCGTCGGGGTCCGCCAGACGCAGCACCTTGCCGATTGAATTTTTAGCGGAACCGGAAGCCACTCCGATTTTTATATTCCGATCTGACAGCTTCCTTACGGTTTCCGGAAAATCCGGGATAAGGGGCTTGATCCGCTCGGGATCGTCGAGAAAGTCCTGGTATGCCTGATTTTCACGGTCTGTCAGTTCCTGCGGATCAATATCGAGAGCGAATTCCTCCCCGATCTCCGTCCACCACTCGAGGGCCGAGCGTCCGATGGATCCGATCAGACGCTCCTGAGTCAGAGTGATGCCGAGTTCGTTATAGAAGCCCATTTCGATGGCTTTATAGACAGGCTCCGAATCGATGATCACACCGTCCATATCGTAGATTACCGCCCGTACGGGCCTTGTTTCATTTTCCATGTCGTCTCCTTACAGAAGATGTCCGGCTGCGCCGGCAGCTTCATTTTCTCATATCCGTCACTGAGGCAAAAGAAGACGGCTTTCAGTTCGCGTCTCTTTTTGTTATACTCGAGTCATATTTGTATTCGGCCACGGGTACATAGCAGGTAAGGCTAACTGCCGGAAGGAGAAATATATGGAACAAAAACCACTTGCCACGGTTAACGGCAAAAATATCTACGCGTCGAATCTGGACAATCTGATCAATTCGCTGCCGCCGGAACAGCAGCAGCAGTTCAAGACCCGGGAAGGCAGACGTACGCTGCTGGACGAACTCATCGCCCAGGATCTGTTCTATTTCGAAGCCAAGGAAGCGAAATACGACGAAACGCAGGAATTCAAGGATCTGATGAAGGATACCGAAGAAAAGATGCTCAAGACTTCGGCCATCGCGAACTTCATGAAGGATGTCGCGGTAACCGACGCGGAATGCGAAGCGTATTTCAACGAACATCCGGAACTCTTTATCGTCCCGGAATCCGTACGCGCAAGCCATATCCTGCTTCCGGCAGAACAGCAGGCGAAGGATATCATCAAGGAAATCAAGGACGGCAAGAAGAGCTTCGAACAGGCGGCACACGACTATTCGGTCTGCCCGTCAAAGGACAACGGCGGAGATCTGAACTATTTCCAGAAGGGCCGTATGGTCCCGGCGTTTGAAGACGCTGCGTTCGCAATGCAGCCGGGCGAAATGTCCGACGAACCTGTCAAGAGCGATTTCGGCTACCATATTATCAAGGTTACCGACCGTCAGCCGGAACAGCCGATGCCCTACGACGTTGCGAAGGAAGAAATCCGCAATCATCTGCTGGGACAGAAGCAGAACAAGGAATTCCTGAAGCATGTGGACGAGCTCAAGGAAAAATATCCTGTCGAAATGAATCTCGGACTGTTCTAAATCCTGCAGTTAAACAGGACTCGTCTTCAGCTGTGGCCGGGTTTTCCCCGTCACCGACACAAAATCATAGAATAATCGAAGCCTCAGGGCTTCAGGCAGAGACGCCGCGGACACCCGCGGCGTCTTTTTTTAACGCAGATACACTTAAAATCCGACGAAGAATCGTGTTTTTGAGGGTATTAAAAAGAACAGAGAAATAATTGACAAAATTTTTATATCCATGTATAATATTGACGCTAGTTAGGTAAATACTAACTAAATAGACAGCCTTCAGGCCTGCTTGCGAGGAGAACGATGAAAGATTATGAACAGCAGCTGTTCAGACTGTACAGCGGACTCGTCGATATGGATCAGAAAACGAGAGAAACACGCAGCCGCGAGGACAACGGGGACTGCTTCACACCGTGTCAGATACGGTATCTGAAGCTCATCGACAGTCACGAACGGCTCACGTCATCTCAGTTTGCGAATATCATGCAGGTATCGAAACCCACGGTATCGCAGCTTATCGCGCGCTTCGTCGATTCCGACTGTATCTACAAAGAACCGTCGAACAGAGACAGACGCATCTGCTATATCATGCTCACGCCGAAAGGCAGACGCATTGCGAGAGCGGACAGCGACGCCAGGCACGACGTCGTCCAGTATATCAGCACAAAGCTGACGCCGGACGAAATAGACCTGCTGATCGCCCTGCTTGACAAGCTTGTCTAGCATCATTTGTCACGCATCATTTAAGGAGGAAAGAATGAGTACCGAAATGAATAAAGCACCAGTCGTTCCGATCACAGAAACAGTCATCTTTCCGGGCACAACCAACCGGATATTTGTCAATGAAGTTATCGGACAGAATATCAGAAAGCTGATCGCCCAGAACCAGACGCTGGCAGTCGGACTGACTACCAAAGTGTACCATGCATACGACCTCCTGACAGAAGAAGACTTTTATAGAACTGGCGTACTGCTCAAGTTAGATAATATTCAGAAGTCAGATAACGGTTTTATCATCGACATTTTCACCGTCGGACGCGCAGTCGTCACGTCGGTTTCAAACGGACCCGACGGTCTGGTCTGCGAATATGAACAGGCGGACCTGAAGGACGATCTTACCGCGACGGAAGAAGCGGAAATGATCGACTATATCAAGGGCATGATCCGCGATATCGGAAAGAATTTCAGAAGCATCGACCAGTTCCTGAAGGTTCTCGACAACATGACGTCACTGGACGAACTCATCGGCTACACGGTTCCGATGATGGGCGCTACCCTCGAAGAAAAACAGGCGCTGCTCGACATGGATTCGAAGCGCGAACGCGCTCTCGCTTTCATGGACGCGGTGATCAAACAGAAGGATTCCGTTCATCTGCAGCTTGAAATTTCGAAGAAATACGGGCAGGAACGGGAAAAGCAGTATAAAGAAGCGATGCTTCGCGAACAGATGAAAAACATCCAGAGCGAGCTGAACGAACTTGACGAAGAAGGCGAAGAAAAGAGCTATCTCGAACGCGTCAGGGAATCCGACATGCCGGACGATGTCAAGAAGATCGGGATCCGCGAAGCGAAGAAGCTGGAACAGACCAATCCCCAGAGCAGCGAATACAACGTAATGGTCAATTACCTGGACCTGCTGCTGGAACTGCCGTGGAAATCTGAAATCAAGGACATCGACATCGCGAAAGCAAGAGAAATCCTCGATTCCGATCACTACGGTATCACGGACGTCAAGAAGCGCATTATCGAACATCTCGCGGTCATGAAGCTCAAACAGAGCCGTCAGGGCTCTATCCTGATCCTCGCAGGCCCTCCCGGAACCGGGAAGACAAGCCTCGGGAAGAGCATCGCGAGAGCGCTCAACCGTGAATACGTCCGCGTAAGCCTGGGCGGCGTTCACGACGAATCCGAAATCCGCGGTCATCGCAGAACCTACGTCGGCGCGATGCCGGGACGCATCATCAAGGGCATCAAGAGCGCGGGAACGAAGAATCCTGTGTTTATCCTCGACGAAGTGGACAAGCTGGGCGCATCGGCCAACGGAGACCCGTCGGCGGCGCTGCTCGAAGTCCTCGACCCCGAACAGAACAATACCTTCGCGGACCACTATCTCGAAGTACCCTACGATCTGTCGGACGTCTTCTTTATCGGAACAGCCAACGACCTGAGCACGATCCCGGGTCCGCTGCTGGACAGAGCGGAAATTATCGAACTGTCTTCCTATACGGAAAACGAAAAGATGCATATCGCGAAGGAACATCTGATCCGCAGAGTGCTCGACGACCACGGCCTGACGCCGGAACAGTTCAGCATTACGGATGAAGCTCTCCAGAAGATCATCACGGACTATACTGCGGAAGCAGGTGTCCGAGGACTGACCAAGGCGCTTTCAAAGGCGGCGCGCGCAGCGACTGCCCAGATCGTGTCCGGCGAAAAGGAATCGGTCCAGATCAATATGGAAGATATCGCGGATTACCTCGGAAACAAGACGCGAACCCACGAAAAGGCGGGCGACCGCAACGAACCGGGCGTCGTCACAGGCATGGCCTGGACGCCGGTCGGAGGCGAAATCCTGTTTACCGAAGCGGTGTTCATGCCCGGAAACGGCAAGATCACGACCACAGGCCAGCTCGGCGATGTGATGAAGGAATCTGCGGAAATCGCGGCCAGCCTCGTCCGCTCGAGACTCGGCGCGGCTCAGACGGGCTTCGATTTCTTCAAGCATGACATCCATATCCACGTTCCTGCAGGAGCGACGCCGAAGGACGGTCCGTCGGCAGGCGTAACGCTTACGACGGCGCTGGCAAGCCTGATTCTCGGAATTCCGGTCGACGCGAAGCTGTCGATGACCGGTGAAATCTCCCTGTCCGGCAAGGTTCTTCCGGTAGGCGGGATCAAGGAAAAGGTCATGGCGGCGCAGCGCGCGGGCATTAAGACCATCCTGCTTCCGAAGGAAAACGAAAAGGACATCGAGGATATCCCGGAAGAAGTCCGCAGCCAGCTTACCTTCAAGCTGATGTCCACCATCGACGAAGTTCTCGAAGCGGCCCTCGGTGTAAAAGTTCCCCAGCAGCGTGAAAGCTTCCACCTGCTGCTTAACCAGCCGAAGAAGGATGTGGAAATCCCGTCGATGATCCTCTGATTATCAGACAGTACAGACAGCACAGTTAACCGCTGACGCTTACGGGCGCCGGAGAAACCGAAAGGTTTTTCCGGCGCCTTTTTATTTGGTTTTGAAACAATTGTACGAAGCGGGGACAGATGGGTATAACTGTGGTAAACTTTAAAAAGCAATACGTTTTCATTGCTCAATTCAAATGATGGAGGAGCCTCTATGAAGAAAAAGCTGACCATTCTGCTCGCACTGATACTCGGGCTGATGTGTATTCTGACAGGATGCGGAGAAGAGAAGATCGAACCCCAGACTGTGAAGATCGCCGCACTGGCCGGTCCGACCGGAATGGGGATGGCACCGATGATCGTGGACAAGCCCACGCTTGCAGACGGAGTCGAACTCGATTTTACGGTTGCGACGTCCGCCGACCAGATCACCGCCGACATTATTAACGGAACGTATCAGATCGCCGCGGTACCGACGAATCTGGCCGCGACGCTGTACAACAAAACGGACGGGAAAGTAATTCTCGGAGCGGTCAATACCCTCGGAACCCTTTCGATCGTCTCTGACTCCGGCGCGAATATCAATTCGATATCCGATCTGAAGGGACAGACCATCGGGGCGACGGGACAGGGATCTGTTCCGGAATACGTGCTCAAATCGCTGCTCAAGTCCAACGGGATCGATCCGGACACCGACGTGACCATCCAGTGGTATTCGGAACACGCACAGGCGGCGGCCGCTCTTGCAGCCGGAGAAATCACAATCGCAATGCTTCCGGAACCCTTCGCGACCACGACGCTCGCACAGAATTCGAATCTGACCAAATCGATCGATCTGAATACTGCCTGGAGCGACGCGAACGACGGACAGCAGATGGAAATGGGCTGCATCATCGTGAACAAGGAATGGGCGGACAACAACCCGGCTCTCGTCAAGAAATTTATGGCAGAGTACAAGGCTTCCGTCGAAACGATCAACAGCGACACCGACGAGGCGGCGCAGTATGTCGTCGACGCCGGCATCATCAAGAGCGCGGAGCTCGCGAAGAAAGCGATTCCGAACTGCGCGATCACCTTTATCAGCGCCCAGGATGCGAAGAAGGATCTGAACGGCTTCCTGACCACGCTGTACGATTATAATCCTGATTCGGTCGGAGGAAGCGTTCCGGCTGAAGACAGCAGCTTCTTCTCGCTGTCTTATTAATATGAAAAAAGCTCACGGAAGAGCCGCAGTGGTCATCTCTGCGGCTCTTTTCTGGCTCATTCTCTGGGAATGCGTATCGCTGTCCGTCGGAAGCGAGCTCATCTTTCCCGGACCTGTCCGGACGCTTGCTGCGCTGATCGGTCTGCTCGGGACATCGGAGTTTTATACGTCGGTGGGCTGGACGATGCTGCGGGTGTTCGGAGGCGTTTTTCTGTCGGTGGGACTCGGGATCGTCTTCGGGATCCTGTCGGGCTTCTATGAGCCCGTACGGACGATTCTCGCGCCTGCAGTTTCGACCGTTCGAAGTCTGCCTGTGGTATCGGTGATTATCCTGCTCAATCTGTGGCTCAAGTCCGGTGTCGTTCCGCTGGCGGTGACGTTCTTCGTCTGCTTTCCGATTACGTGGACCAACGTGACCGAGGGAATCCTGAGCACCGATCCGCTGCTCGTCGAGATGGCGGATCTGTACAGGGTGCCGGCAGGACGAAGACTCAGAGATCTGTATTTTCCGGCGCTGCGCCCGTATCTGAACGCGTCCCTGATGAATGCGGTCGGGATGGGATGGAAATCGACGGTAACCGCGGAGGTGCTTGCGGCCGCGAGACCTTCTGCAGGTATGAATCTGTATTATGCGAAGCTGTATCTGAACACACCGGAGCTGTTCGCATGGACCGTCGCACTCATTCTGTGCAGCATGATCGTCGAGAAGATCCTCAGGCTGATTATCGGAAAGGAACGTCCCGCCATATGAAAGCCCGGCATATTTACAAGAATTATCAGACGGCTGCCGGAAACTGCAGGGTTCTCAGCGATCTGTCGTTTGACGCGGGTCCCGGGATCACGGGACTTACGGGACCCTCCGGAACGGGAAAGACGACGCTGCTTCGAATTCTGGCGGGGCTTGAGAAACCCGATTCAGGCACTGCGGATACCGACGGAAAGAAAATCGGCTATGTTTTTCAGGAGGACCGTCTGCTTCCGGCCGTGAGCGTGCGCAGAAATCTCGAATTCGTGCAGGAGAAGCCCGACCGGGGGCGCATCGACGAGGTCCTGAGAATGACGGGACTGACGGAAAAGGCGGACAGCCTTCCGGACGAACTCTCCGGGGGCATGAAGCGCCGCGTCGCGCTGGCACGGGCGCTGGTCTCGAAGCCTGAAATACTGCTTATGGACGAGCCCTTCACGGGTCTCGATCCGGAACTGACCGCGGCTCTGATCGCGGATATCAAAACTATCGTAAAGGAAAACGGAATCACCGCCGTCGTCGTCAGCCACCAGCAGGGTGAGCTCGAGGCGTTATGCTCGAGGATCGTCCCGCTGTCGCAGATTAACGGATCCGGTGAATATTCGGATTAATGACATGAAAACACAGGACAGAAATATCTACCACATCTTTACCATGGGCTTCTGCGGAGCGGAAGCGGAACAGGCGCAGTGCAGACAGATTCAGCACAGACTGGACAAGGCTGCAGCGCTCATCCCGTATCTGACGGAACTGGGTACGAATACCGTGCTGTTCGGGCCGCTGTTCAGCTCTGTTTCACACGGATACGATACGATCGATTACGAAACGGTGGATCCCCGTCTCGGTACGAACGAGGATCTTGCCGAACTTACGGCGGCGTTTCATGAAGCCGGAATCGAAGTCGTTCTCGACTGTGTTTTCAACCACGTGGGCCGCGGCCATTTCGCCGTCCTGGATCTTCTGAAAAACCGCGAAAACAGCCGGTATAAGGACTGGTTCGTCAATGTCAATTTTCAGGGGAACAACGCCTACAACGACGGACTCTGGTACGCGGACTGGGCGGGATGCGCGAATCTCGTCAAGCTCAACCTGTGGAATCCGGAGGTCAGAGACTATCTGAAACAGACGCTCGCCTCATGGATCACAGATTACGGCATAGACGGCGTGCGGCTCGATGCGGCCAACGTTATGGATCCGGGATTCCTTGCGGAGCTTTCGGATTACGCGCGCAGCATCAAGCCGGGCTTTTTCCTGTTCGGGGAAATCGTCGGAGGCGATTACGGCCGTTTTGTCAGGGACGGTCATCTTGATTCATGTACCAATTACGAATGCTATAAGGGCATGTACTCTGCGCTCAATGATAAAAACTATTTCGAGATCGCCCATTCGATTCGCCGGCTGATGGCGCCGGGCGGAATCTGCGACGGTTTTCCGCCGGCAAATTTCGTCGACAACCATGACGTAAACAGGGTCGCTTCGACGCTGCGGGACGAAAATCTGCTCACGCCGCTGTACACGCTGCTGTACACGATGCCCGGTTTCCCGACCATTTATTACGGAAGCGAACAGGGTACTAAAGGAAAGAAAGCGAACGGAACGGACGCTCCGCTGCGCCCGCCTGCAGAAGCGATGCATTTCGACGACAAGTGCGCGCTGTACCGGACTATCGCGAAGCTTGCGAAGGTACGCGCCGCGTCGGACGCGCTTCGTTCGGGAGCCTACGCGGAGGGTTTTATCCGTCCCGAACAATACGGTTTCTATCGGGAAGCCGGCGGAGAAAAGGTCTTTGTCGCTCTGAACATGAGCGGAGAGTCCTGCTCGGCGCCGGCAGGACTGCATGGTTCTTATACCGACGTCCTGACCGGAGAGGTCCTGAAACTGGACGGGGACCTTCCGCTGGAAGCTTTTTCCGGACGGATCCTGTATGAAACCGGAAAGGAGCCGCAGGAGCTGATGGACGACAAGAAGGGAACATGCCCGAACCCGGGCCCGCAGGAAGTCGTGACCGTTGAAAATCCCGGAAAACCGCCGCTGGAAGTGATCGAAAATATTCCGACACAGGCTCAGAGCCGGGATGAAATCGGCGACGATTCGGACGAAGACGGAGAGCCGGAGGGCGGAGACGGAGATTCTGAAGAGTCTTCCGGCTTCGCCCCTAAAATGAACGAGTACATGAGCGCCGCCATCGCCGAAGCGAAGCTTGCGGAAGCGGACGGAGAGGTTCCTGTCGGCGCGGTGATCGTTCGGGACGGGCAGATTATCGCGCGCGGTCATAACGAAAAGGAAGGCCGGCAGGATCCGACGGCTCACGCGGAAATGCTCGCGATCCGCAGGGCGGCTGAAAAGCTGGGACGCTACCGTCTCGGCGACTGCGAGCTGTATGTGACGGCGGAGCCGTGCCCGATGTGTCTCGGGGCGGTCATGCAGGCGAGAATCGGAAAGATCGTCTACGGGACGAATGAACCGCGCTACGGCGCGGTCGAAACCACCGCGGAGCTCGGCGCCCATCCGATGATGCCGGAGAAGGCGGAAATTTACTCGGGTGTCCGGGAAGAGGAGTGCCGCAGTCTGCTCAGACGCTTTTTTGACCGGAATCGCAAGTGATTTTTTCAAAAAGAATATTGTATACAATTCGCGCCTTCCGTCTTGACAAAGCCGAATCCCAAGTCTATACTCTTGTTAAGCATTATAAATAACAGTCATGATCAAGAGCAAAGATATCCGACAACTGTTTCAGAGAGCCGGCGAGGGTGTGATTCCGGCAGCAGCGGGATATGTAATATATCACTTGTGAACTGCTGCCCGAACTATCAGTAGGGTCAGCCGGAGCTGCCGACGTTATACGGCTTAGGGTTAATAGACCTGAACAGAGGGACCGGAATCGGTCTGAATGAGAGTGGTACCGCGTAAATGACGCCTCTCACGCTTTGCGTGAGAGGCTTTTTTTATATCGATGCCCTTGATCTGGCTGTTGATAATCGCTGAGAAAAAAGACGGAGGAAAAAATGGCTACTTTATTTTACAAAGAAGACTGTGATCTGAATCTGCTCGACGGCAAGAAGGTCGCCGTTATCGGATACGGAAGTCAGGGACATGCCCACGCGAACAATCTGAAGGAATCAGGCGTGGACGTAGTCGTAGGACTTTATCCGGGCAGCAAATCATGGAAAGTCGCCGAAGAAGCGGGTCTGACCGTTCTGCCTACTGCCGAAGCGGCAAAGCAGGCGGACATCGTCATGATGCTCGTTCCTGATGAAAAACAGGCTGAAATCTACAAAACGGAAATCGAACCGGGTCTTGAACCGGGCAATTACCTTGCGTTCGCGCACGGCTTCAATATCCACTTCAAGCAGATCGTTCCTCCGGAAGGCGTCAATGTCTTCATGATCGCTCCTAAGGGACCGGGTCACATGGTCCGTCAGGTATACACGGAAGGCGGCGGAGTACCGTGCCTGATCGCTGTCGAACATGACCCGTCCGGAAACACTCACGATATCGGACTTGCGTATGCACTCGGAATCGGCGGAGCGAGAGCAGGCGTTCTCGAAACGACGTTCAGAGAAGAAACTGAAACGGACCTCTTCGGCGAACAGGCTGTCCTGTGCGGCGGCGTATGCGCCCTGATGAAGGCCGGTTTCGAAACGCTCGTCGAAGCAGGATACGAACCTGAAAGCGCGTACTTCGAATGCATCCACGAAATGAAGCTCATCGTAGACCTGATCTACAAGGGCGGCTTCGCGGCGATGCGTTATTCGATCTCCGATACTGCGGAATACGGCGACTACATCACCGGTGACAAGATCATCACGAAGGAAAGCAAGGCAGCGATGAAGCAGGTTCTCACGGATATCCAGGAAGGCAAATTCGCCCGCGACTGGATCCTTGAAAACAAGGCCGGACGTCCGTACTTCAACGCGAAGCGCAGAATCGAAGCAGACCAGCAGCTCGAAAAGGTCGGCGCGGAACTCCGCGAAAAGATGACCTGGAAAGGCTGATCGCATTCATTTCAGAAAGGCGGCTTATAACCGCCTTTCTTTTTAAATCAGAGAGTTCAGGAGAAGCACATGGCGCAGAAAGTCCTTATATTTGATTCGACGCTCAGAGACGGCGCACAGGCGGAAGGCATTTCGTTTTCTGTTGAAGACAAGCTGCGTGTCCTAAAGTCCCTGGATCAGGCGGGCATCGATATTATCGAAGCCGGCAATCCCGGGAGCAATCCGAAGGATATCGAGTTTTTTGACAGACTGCAGTCGGTTCCGCTTACGCACGCGAGACTCTGTGCGTTCGGTTCTACACGCAGGCCGGGGATTATCCCGGAAAACGACGCGAATCTCGAGCGAATTATTCAGGCCAGGACACCGGTTGCGGCGATCTTCGGCAAAAGCTCTAAATTCCACGTTGAAAAGATTCTCCGGACTACGCCGGAAGAAAATCTTGCGATGATCGAGGATTCGGTCGCCTATCTGACAAATCAGGGGATCGAAGTGATCTTCGACGCCGAACATTTTTTCGACGGATACAAGGAAGATCCGGAATACGCCCTGAGTTCGCTGGAAGCGGCAAAACGCGGCGGCGCATCCTGTCTTGCTCTCTGTGATACGAACGGCGGCTCGATGCCGGACGAAGTGTACGACGCGACGAAGGCCGCGATCGAACGCTGCGGTATTCCGGTGGGGATTCACGCGCACAATGACAGCGGACTCGGAACGGCCAATTCGCTGGCCGCAGTTCAGGCCGGAGCCAGGCAGGTCCAGGGGACGTTCCTGGGCTACGGCGAACGATGCGGAAACGCGAATCTCTCGGCGATTGTCCCGAATCTTCAGCTGCGGATGGGCTATGACTGCGTGCCGGAGGAATCACTCTCACGGCTCACAGAATCGGCGATCCGTATTGCTGAGATCTCTAATTTCGTCCTTTCGGGACGGGAACCCTTCGTCGGGAAATCGGCGTTTGCGCACAAAGGCGGCATGCATATCGATGCTGTCATGAAAAATCCGCGCTCATTCGAGCACATGGATCCGGAGCTGGTCGGAAATTCACGGCGCATCCTGATGAGCGAGGTCTCCGGACGGGGAACGATTATCCGGATGATCAACGAAATCGACCCGACACTCACAAAGAAATCCGCGGAAACATCCAAGGTGATGGACAAGATCAAGGAGCTCGAATACGAAGGCTATCAGTTCGAGGGTGCGGAAAGCTCCGTACGTCTTCTGATCCGGAAGGAGCTGGGCTACTACAAGCCGTTCTTCCGTGTCGAAGATTTCAAAGTGATCGGAGAGAAGCCGAAGGGAGACGAAACGCTTTCGGCTTCCGCGATTGTCAAGGTAAGCGTCAACGGCGAATCCATCGTATCGGCCGCCGAAGGCGACGGTCCGGTCAACGCGCTGGACAAGGCGATGAGACGGGCGCTGACGGCTTTCTATCCGCAGATCGCGGAGGTCAGGCTTACGGACTTCAAGGTACGTGTCATCGACAAGGGTGCCACCGCATCGAAGGTCAGAGTCCTGATGGAATCGACAGACGGAAACGAACTGTGGAGCAATGTCGGCGTCAGCTGCGACGTCGTCGAAGCGAGTCTGATCGCCCTGATCGACTCGATCGAATACAAGCTGCTGCTCGACATGGAGCGCCAGCTCAGGGAATACCGGATATTCCGCAGTTAAACGACATAAAGCATTACAGATAAATACAGGAGAAAATTATGGGAATGACGATGACGCAGAAGATCCTCGCGGCTCACGCGGGACTTCCCGAGGTAAAAGCGGGCGACCTGATCATGGCGAACCTCGATCTGGTACTCGGCAATGACATCACGGCGCCGGTCGCTATCAACGTGTTCAAGGGCATCGACGCGGACAAGGTGTTCGACAAGTCGAAGGTTGCTCTGGTACCCGACCATTTCGCGCCGAACAAGGACATCAAGGCGGCCGAACAGTGCAAGCAGGTACGCTGCTTCGCATGCGACCAGGAAATCGAAAACTATTTTGAAATCGGGGAAATGGGCGTCGAACACGCTCTGCTGCCCGAAAAAGGCCTTGTGACGGCCGGAGACGTCGTAATCGGAGCTGACAGCCACACCTGCACCTACGGCGCGCTGGGCGCGTTTTCGACCGGTGTCGGCTCAACCGATATGGCGGTGGGCATGGCCACAGGCAAAGCATGGTTCAAGGTTCCGGCAGCGGTCCGCTTTAACCTGACAGGGGAATTTCCGGAACACGTTTCCGGCAAGGATCTGATCCTTCATATCATCGGGCTCATCGGAGTCGACGGCGCCCTGTACGAATCGATGGAATTCGCAGGCCCCGGCGTCGCATCGCTGACGATGGACGACCGCTTTACGGTCGCGAACATGGCTATCGAAGCCGGCGGCAAGAACGGGATCTTCCCGGTGGACGATCAGACGATCGCGTACATGGAAGAACACGCTCCGGGGAAAGAATATACGATTTACGAAGCGGATCCGGATGCCCAGTATGTTCAGACGATCGATATCGATCTGTCTCAGCTCAAACCGACTGTCGCGTTCCCGCATCTGCCTGAAAACACGAAGACCGTTGACGAAATCGAAGAACCTGTCGTCATCGATCAGGTCGTTATCGGAAGCTGCACCAACGGCCGTTTCTCGGACTTCAAAAAAGCCGCGGATATCATGCGCGGAAAGCACGTGAAGAAGGGACTGCGCGTCCTGATTATCCCGGCGACTCAGCAGATCTACCTGGACTGCATGGAAGCGGGACTCTTAAAGGACTTCATCGACGCCGGCGCCGCCGTTTCGACACCGACCTGCGGTCCGTGTCTCGGCGGACATATGGGAATTCTCGCGGCGGGTGAACGCTGCGTATCGACGACCAACCGGAACTTCGTAGGCCGCATGGGCCACGTGGATTCGGAGGTCTATCTGGCGAGCCCGGAAACTGCGGCCGCTTCGGCGATCCTGGGACGCATCGCTTCCCCGGACGAACTCTAGGACTGAATAAGGAGAAAAGATGAACGCAAAAGGAACAGTATTTCGTTATGGAGACGACGTCGATACGGACGTCATCATTCCCGCGCGCTACCTGAACACTTCAGATCCGAAGGAGCTCGCGTCGCACTGCATGGAAGATATCGACAAGGATTTCGTTAAAAACGTCAGGGACGGCGATATTATCGTCGCGGACGACAATTTCGGCTGCGGCTCCTCAAGAGAACACGCGCCGATCGCCATCAAGGAATCCGGCGTATCCTGCGTTATCGCCAACAGCTTCGCGCGGATCTTCTACCGCAATTCGATCAATATCGGACTGCCCATCCTCGAATGCCCCGAAGCCGTCAGCGCCATCAAGGCGGGCGACACCGTCGAGGTCGATTTCGACTCGGGTAAAATCACGGATGTTACGACCGGTGAAAGTTTCCAGGCTGGCGCTTTCCCGGAATTCATGCAGGAACTGATCGCCGCGGGCGGTCTGGTCAACTATATCAACAGAGACATCGAAAACGCGGGAAAACAGGACTGATGAAAACATATAAAATAGCGGTAATCAAGGGAGACGGGATCGGCCCGGAAATCGTCAATGCGGCGATCGGGGTCATGGATGCGGCCGGCGAAAAATTCGGCATGAAGTTCGACTACACGGACGTCCTCGCGGGCGGCTGTGCCATCGACGCGGAAGGCGTTCCGCTGCCTCAGAAGACCGTCGATATCTGCAAGGATTCCGACGCCGTACTTCTCGGCGCGATGGGCGGCCCGAAATGGGACAATCTTCCCGGTGATCAGCGTCCGGAAGCGGGCCTTCTCGGCATCCGCAAGGCGCTGGGGCTGTACGCGAACCTGCGTCCTGCAATGCTCTTTGACGAGCTGCGCGACGCGAGCCCGCTCAAGAGCGAAATTATCGGAGACGGTCTCGACGTTCTCGTCGTCAGAGAACTGACAGGCGACGTCTACTTCGGCGCGAAGCACCGCGAAGGCGACGACGCTGTCTGGGACGAAATGAAGTACACCCGTCCGGAAATCGAACGGATCGCCCGCACCGCCTTCGAAGCGGCGAGAAAGCGCTCCGGCAAGGTTACCTCGGTGGACAAGGCCAACGTACTGGAAGTATCACGCTTCTGGAGAAGCATCGTTCACAAGGTTGCGGAAGAATATCCGGATGTGGAGCTCAACGATCTGTACGTCGACAACGCCGCGATGCAGCTGGTTATCAACCCGCAGCAGTTCGACACGATCCTGACAGGCAATCTGTTCGGCGATATCCTGTCGGACGAAGCCTCGATGATCACTGGTTCCATCGGAATGCTGCCGTCCGCTTCGCTCGGCGAAGGCACGCTGGGGATGTACGAACCGATCCACGGCTCGGCGCCTGATATCGCGGGCACCGACAAGGCGAACCCGCTTGCGACGATCCTGTCTACGGCAATGCTGATGCGCTATTCGCTCGGCGAAGAAGAAGCGGCGAACGCAGTCGAAGCGGCTGTTCAGCAGGTCCTGAAGGACGGCTGGAGAACGGCGGATATCGCGAGTCCCGGAAAGACCGTGATCGGCTGTGTTGAAATGGGAGAAAAGACGGCGGCGGCTCTGAAGGCCTGACGCCTGAATATACGGAGAAGAAGATGAGAGACCCGAAACTGAAATCAAACTGCGTGACGCAGGGGACGCAGGCTGCGCCTGCCCGTTCCCTGTTCCGCGCGCTGGGCATGACGGACGAAGAAATGGAACGACCCCTTATCGGCGTCGTCAGTTCCTACAACGAAATCGTACCGGGGCATATGAACCTGGACAAGATCACCGACGCAGTTAAGGCGGGGATCCGGGAAGCAGGCGGCACGCCGTTTATGTTCCCGGCGATCGCAGTCTGCGACGGAATCGCGATGGGGCACAACGGAATGAAATATTCCCTCGTCACACGCGATCTGATCGCCGATTCGACGGAAGCGATGGCCATCGCCCACGCGTTCGACGGACTCGTCATGATCCCCAACTGCGACAAGAATGTTCCGGGTCTTCTGATGGCGGCTGCGCGCGTAAACGTACCGACGGTGGTCGTCTCCGGCGGCCCGATGCTCGCGGGACGTGTCGAAGGAAAAAAGACAAGCCTGTCCTCAATGTTCGAAGCTGTCGGCGCATATAACGCCGGGCGCATCTCCGAAGACAAGCTGTACGAATATGAATGCATGACCTGTCCCACCTGCGGCTCCTGCTCGGGCATGTACACTGCCAACAGCATGAACTGCCTGACGGAAGTGCTGGGCATGGGACTTCGCGGAAACGGCACGGTTCCTGCGGTCTATTCGGAACGAATCCGGCTTGCCAAGCATGCGGGGATGGCCGTCATGGATCTCATCGAAAAGGACATCCGTCCCCGCGACATCATGACTGAAAAGGCGTTCCGCAACGCGATGACAATGGATATGGCGCTGGGCTGCTCGACGAACAGCATGCTTCATCTCCCGGCTATCGCCCACGAATGCGACGTCGTCCTCGATACGAGCATCGCCAACGAAATCTCCGCAAAGACACCGAATCTGTGTCATCTCGCGCCGGCAGGCCCCACCTACATGGAAGACCTGAACGCCGCGGGCGGCATCTATGCGGTTATGAAGGAAATTGACAAGCTGGGTCTGCTGGACACCGATCTGATCACCGTGACGGGAAGGACGGTCGCTGAAAACATCGCGGACGCCGAAAACACGAACCCGGAAGTTATCAGAACGGTCGACAATCCCTACAGCGCCACAGGCGGGATCGCGGTTCTGCGCGGAACGCTGGCGCCCGATACCGGGATCGTCAAGCAGTCCGCCGTATCTGAAAAGATGCGCGTTCACGAAGGACCTGCGAAGGTGTTCGATTCTGAAGAAGAAGCTCAGGCCGCCATCAACGACGGCAGGATCGAACCGGGCGACGTCGTCGTCATCCGCTACGTCGGACCGAAGGGCGGACCGGGCATGCCCGAAATGCTTCATCCGACGTCGGCGATCATGGGCATGGGGCTCGGAGATTCGGTTGCGCTGATCACAGACGGCCGTTTCTCGGGCGCCACCCGCGGCGCGTGCGTCGGCCATGTCTGCCCTGAAGCGGCGGCCGGCGGACCTATCGGCCTCGTCGAAGACGGAGACAGAATCCTCGTCGACATTCCGAATCTGAAGCTCGATCTGCTCGTTCCGGAGGAAGTGCTTGAAGAACGCAGAAAGAACTTTGTTCCGAAGGAACCCGCGATCAACACCGGTTATCTGAGACGCTATGCGAAGCAGGTCGCGCCTTCCTGCAGAGGAGCAGTTCTCGAATAGGAGACATACAGTACTTCAGGAAGGAAGGAAGAGGAATATGGTTAACGAAGAAGAATCCATCAGAATGACCGGTTCTGAAATGACGGTCCGTCTGCTGGAGGAGCAGGGCGTTAAACACGTCTTCTCCTATCCGGGGGGCGTCGTCATACCGCTGTTCGACGCTTTTTACCGGCTCGATCACGACATCACCCAAATCGAACCCTGTCATGAACAGGGCGGCGTACATGCCGCCGACGGTTATGCCAGAGCGTCCGGCAAGGTGGGCGTCGCGATCACAACGTCCGGTCCCGGCGCGACAAACGCCGTTACAGGCATTGCCAACGCATATCTGGACTCCGTTCCGCTGGTCGTCATCACAGGACAGGTCGTACGCTCGCTGCTTGGGAAGGACTCGTTTCAGGAAGTTGACGTGACCAGCGTCACGTCCCAGATCTCCAAGCATAATTTTCTCGTCACCGATCCGTCGATGCTGTCCGCGACGATCCGCGAAGCGTTCCGCATCGCGAGATCCGGACGGCCGGGTCCGGTGGTCGTCGATATTCCGAAGGATATATTCGCGTCGGAAATCGTCTATCATCCGAAGGATATGAGCAATAACTTCGATCACAAGCCGAAGGCACGCAGAGACGCGCTGGTCCGCGCCGCGGAATTTATCAACAACGCGAAGAAGCCCGTGATCTATGCGGGCGGCGGCGTGATCAAGTCCGACGCCGCGAAGGAGCTTACGGAATTCGCGAAGAAAACCGGAATTCCGGTGGCGAATTCGCTGATGGGTCTCGGATCCATCGACAGGGACGATCCGCTCTCTCTCGGTCTCGTTGGCATGCACGGCAGCCAGGAATGCAATCTGGCGGTGATAAACTCGGATACCCTTATCGCAGTGGGTACGCGCTTTTCCGACCGCGTGACGGGCAATATCAACGAATTTATGCGGGATAAGAAGATTATCCATATCGATATCGACCCGACGGAATTTGAAAAGAACGTCGCAACCAACGTCCATCTGATGGCGGACGCGAAGGACGTGCTCACGCAGCTGACGAATCTCGTCGATGAAGCGGATCACTCGGACTGGCTCAGGCAGATCCGGGAATGGCCGCTGCCGGAACGCAGTTCTGACGAATACTGTCCGAAGAATATCATCGAACATATCAATAAACGGTATGAGGACGCGAGAGTCGTGACGGAAGTCGGCCAGCACCAGATGTGGATCGGCCAGTCCTGGCGTTTTCACTATCCGGGACAGTTCATCACTTCCGGCGGCCTGGGCACGATGGGCTTCGGCATGGGCGCCTCAATCGGCGCGCAGCTGGCGGATCCGGACCGCGATGTCCTGCTGTTCGCAGGGGACGGCAGCTTCCGGATGAACTGCAACGAGCTCATCACGGTACGCCGCTACGATCTCCCGATCAGGATCTTCCTGTTTGACAACGGGGCTCTGGGCATGGTCAGACAATGGCAGAAGCTGTTCCAGGACAAGCGCTACGCTCAGACGGATCTGAACAAAAAGCACGAAGTGAACTACGAGAAGCTGGCGGAAGCCTGTGGAATCAGCGCGTATACGGTCACAAGTCTCGAGGAACTGGACGATGTTCTCGACAAGACGGCCGGGGTACGCGAACCGATGCTCGTGCGCTGCGTCATCGATCACGACGAAGGCGTCTATCCGATGGTTCCTGCGGGAAATCCGATCGACGAGCTTTATTACGAATAAAATTTATTAATCAGATCATACAGAACGGGCGGAGGCTTATCCTCCGCCCGTTTTCTTTTTTGCTGCCGCAGCTCTTTCCTCTTCCCATGCGAAACCGGAGTTAACGATAATCGGGATACTCCCGATGATACCGCTTCGGCAGTTCCGGTATACGATTTGAGAACTATATCGCCGATAAGGGTAAATCATTATGGTATGCTGTTATTACAGAACCTTAACCTTGAAGGGCAGGGTTGTATCAGCTTTGTAAAATAATGACGCCTTTCTGCAGAGCAGTTGAAAAACTGCTAAAATAAAGTTAAATCAAACAGGAGAAGAGACATGCAGGATAATAAGACAGAATTTGTTCCGGATCATCCGGTTGAAGTGAAAAAGTGGCGCTGCACGGTCTGCGGATATATCTATGAAGGTGAAAATCCGCCTGAAACCTGTCCGATCTGCGGTGTTCCCGCGGATATGTTCGAACTGGTAGAGGAAGAAGTCGTCGAAGCGCCGATGACGAAAAAATGGCGCTGCACGGTCTGCGGATAGATTTACGAAGGCGACGAACCGCCGGAAGTATGCCCGATCTGCGGCGTTCCCGCGGATATGTTCGAGCTGGTCGAAGAAGCTCCCGCCGCGGCGATGGATCCGGAAGAAAAAGACCGTCTCCAGTCGCTGATGTTCGACTGCAGCTACGGTCTGTACGTCGTGACGGCCCGCGAAGACGAATTTGTAAACGGTATGGTCTGCAATACGTTCATGCAGGTTACAGATTCTCCGCTGCGCGCGAGCCTGTGCCTGAACAAGGGCGGAAAGACCTGCCAGATGATCAAGGCGACGAAGGCCTGCTGCGTCAATATTCTCGGACAGGACAACCACGACCTGGTTACTCATTTCGGCGGTTTCTCGGGTCACGTCGTAAACAAATTTGAGACCCTGGATTATGTTCCGGCTCCGGTAAACGGATGCCCCGAACTCGACAACACGCTGGCGACGGTCGCGCTTGAAATCGAAAAGGAAATTGATCTCGGAACCCACACGATGTTTATCGGAAGGATCGTCGGCGGTACGAAGCACAGCGACGGAACTCCGATGACCTACGCGTATTACCGGGCTACACGGAAAAAATGACACTTTTACCTGCGATCACCATCGAAAGAGAATACGGAAGCGGAGGGGGAGCGGTCGGAAGGCGGCTCGCCAGAACGCTGGATATCCCGTGCTATGGTGTCGATCTGCTCGAGGAGGCCGCGGTGATGGCCGGAATCACGCCCAGAGAGGCGTACCGGCTTGAGGAACAGTCGGCGGCGCCGCTCTCACGTTTTATTTCGGGAGCTTTCCAGGTTATACCCGGAATCGATCCTGAGGCGGATTATCTGTACGAGATTCAGGCGGAGCTCATCCGAAGCCGGGCTCAGGCCAGACCGGCCGTTTTTATCGGGCGTCTCGCTCAGGATGCGCTGAAGGATTCGGATCTCGATTATATCCGGATTTTTATCACCCGGCCTTTTGACAACCGGGTTAATCAGATTGAGAAGCTGAATAACCTGTCACCCGAACGGGCCAGAGCGGAGATTAAACGGATAGACGGAATGCGGGAGGCCCGCGTCAAATATCATTCCGGCCGCCGCTGGGGGGATTCCCGCGAATACGATCTGACGCTAAACAGCGACGATCTCGGCGAGGACGGCTGTATTCAGGTAATCAAAACCTATCTGCTGCTGCGCGGAAAACGGCGAAAGGCCAGGGGGATCAGGACGGTTCGTCCGTCCTCGGCACGAACCGGAACGAAAAAAAACGAAGAGAAATAAAAGCCGGGGCAGTTCCACTTCTTAGAAGCGGTTCTGTCCCGGCTTTTATTATCTAATTATGAAATTTATAACTTATTCCTGCGGTACCAGCGCCCAGACTCTCGCCGGAAGTCCGTTGGCTTCCGAGAAGCGGGGAGCGGCGATAAAGATCAGCGATCCCGCAGGCGGCAGCTTGTCAAGATTGGTCATGACCTCCACCTGGAAGGCGTCGCGTCCGAGGACGTAGCGTTCCGCGATCAGATCTCCGGCCTTCGCGCATCCGACAGCCGAATCGGTATCCAGCGTTTCATGACCGGTTCCTGCTACGCCCCGTTCCTCGTACAGGAATTTCAGGACGGGAACAGTCCAGCCCGGAAAATGCTCGTTTCCATCCTCGTCCGCGTTGGCGAGCAGGACCGGATCCGGCCAGCGCAGGCTCCAGTCGGTACGCATCGCGACGAAAGAGCCTTCCGGGATGCGTCCGTACTTTTCTTCGAATTCGAGGATATCGTCCTTCGTAATCTCGTAATCCGGATTCTGTGCGACCTTTTCCGATACGTCGATGACACACAGCGGAAGCATCGTCGTTTCGTCGATCGAAAAGCCGCCGGCCAGACGCGCGTCGCGGATAAAGTGGGCCGGATAATCGATATGGGTCCCGAACTGTCCGGGGAATTTAAAGGTCTGGATCCTCAGATCCATTTCATCGTAGTCGATGAGCGTTTCGGCCAGCTCGACGACGCCTTTAGGCATTCCGTCCCAGTACGGGCTCGTATTGTCGAGAGGATGGGACAGTTCGACTGTGCGGCAGCTGTTCAGCTTTTCCGCGGTATCCCATAATTCGTAGCGCATGATTATTTGATATCCTTCATCAGCGGAAGATCGTCGAGGTACTCGGAATCGAGACCGAGGGGTTCCTTCGCCGCCTTCATGAATTTATTGACAGAGATTTCCGCCTTCTTAAGCGGCAGGAGCGTACCTGCGCCGCCGATGCAGCCGCCCGGGCAGGCCATGCCTTCGAGCAGGTATCCGTCGCGTTTTCCTGCTTTGGCAAGCATAAGCATCTTCTTGCATTCCGCAAGACCCATCGCGGAGTCGATCTTGACGTCGATTTCCGGATTTGTCTTCGCGATATTTGCCGCGATCGCCTTTGCGACATTCCCGGCCACCGGATAGCTGCGTCCGGCTGTCGTCGCCTGTTCGACAGTTCCGTCTGCTTTGAAGTCGGAGAATTCGACGTTTTTAGCAGCGAACATGCCCATCAGTTCTTCGAAGGTAATGACGAAGTCCACGTCGCTGCGTACGCTTCTGCGCATCGCTTCAAGCTTTTTAGCCGCGCAGGGTCCGATAAAGACGATCTTCGCGTCGGGGTGTTCTTTTTTGATAATTCTGGCCGTTCCGACCATCGGGGTCAGTTCGCCGGAAATGCATTCCGCAAGGTCCGGGAAATCGCGCTTGGCCATGACGGACCATGACGGACAGCAGGAGGTTCCGAGGAACTTGTCGTCTCCGCCGGCTACCTTTTCCACATAGTGATGGGCTTCCTCAACGGAGCCGAGATCCGCGCCGATGGCGACTTCAAAGACGTCTTTGATGCCCAGACTCTTGATCGCTTCGATGACGACTTCAGGTGAGGCCAGGGGACCGAACTGACCGACAAACGCCGGTGCGATGGCTCCGTAGACTTCTTCGCCGCCTTTGAGGGCGTGTACAAGCTGGAAGATCTGCGACTTGTCGGTGATGGCGCCGAAGGGACAGTTTACCATGCACAGCCCGCAGGAGACGCATTTGGAATAGTCGATCTTTGCGCGTCCTTTTTCGTCAGAGCCGATGGCTTTAACGCCGCAAGCGGATGCGCAGGGACGGTCATATTCGATGATCGCGTTGTACGGGCAGGCTTCGATGCAGCGGCCGCACTTGATGCATTTGGACTGATCGATATGGGACTTTCCGTCAACGAAGGAAATTGCGTTTTTCGGGCAGACTGACCAGCACGGATGGGCGAGACAGCCGCGGCAGTTTGCGGTGACTTCGACGGTTTTCGTCGGACATTTATCGCATGCGAAGGGAATGACGTTAATCAGCTCCGGTTCGTAATAGATTTCGTCGATCGCCGTCTTTTCGATATCCTTGGATATCGGGGACGGACGGTCCACAGGATACAGGCTCAGGCCCATCGCCAGACGCAGACGTTCGCCGAGGATCGCCCGTTCCTTGAAAACCGAATCTCTGTAGCGGGCATCCTCGCCCGGGATAATTTCATACGGGATCTGTTCCATCCGGGACGCGTATTCGTTCTCTTCGCATTCCCAGGCCATTTTTGCGACTGCGGCGTAGACCTTGCGCCTAAGCTCCGTAACCGGTGTGTAGATTCCTCTCACTTATAAAGACCTCCTTCAGTCGCGTCAAGAATGACCGACATAACATTCTCCGTAGTCGCCTGTTTCACAACCAGATCTCCGATCTGGACGACCGGACACATATCCGGGTCCGACGAACCTTCCAGTTCCGGGACCGCTTCGATATTGATTCCGCGCGTAAGATTGAGGTCGCCGACAATGTCGTTAAGACTTTCGATCTGATCCATAATGTCCATTGCGCCCTTCATCATGCATTGTGTGTTCATACAGATTTTTACTTCCAGTGGTTCCATTGCTGATCTCCTCGATACCTTAATAATTTGACCTGTCCGCTTCCGGAGCTGCGGACAGAAAGCCTGCCGACCATGCCGCAGAGTATCAGTATTCTTTTACCCTGACAAACTGATAAATCGGCGTTTCCGCCGAATTTAAAGTGCTCCGGCACTTATAAACAAAATAGAACGGTTCTGCAGAATCTGCAGCGCTAATTTTTAAAGCTGTGAATCGGCGCCGGGATCTGTCCGCCGCGATTGACAAACTGCGAGCAGTCCGACGGATTTACTTTCATCACAGGGGCTGAGCCCAGAAGACCGCCGAATTCGGCGCGTTCGCCGAGCTCTTTCCCGATAACGGGAATCAGGCGGACCGCGGTTGTTTTATTGTTGACCATACCGATAGCCGCTTCGTCCGCGATGATGCCGGAGATCGTCGAAGCCGGCGTGCTGCCGGGAATCGCGATCATGTCGAGGCCCACGGAACAGACGCAGGTCATCGCTTCGAGCTTTTCGAGAGTAAGCGAGCCGAGTTCGGCCGCTTCGATCATCCCTTCGTCTTCGCTGACCGGTATAAACGCGCCGGACAGGCCCCCGACGGAGGAGCTGGCCATGATGCCGCCCTTTTTGACGGCGTCGTTGAGCAGCGCGAGTGCACAGGTCGTACCGGCTCCGCCGGTATGCTCGAGTCCCATGGATTCGAGAATCCGGCCTACGGAATCTCCGATCTCCGGCGTCGGCGCCAGGGACAGGTCGAGAATCCCGAAGGGAACGTTCAGACGCTGAGCGACGGTGGTACCGACGAGCTGGCCTGCGCGGGTAATTTTAAAGGCAGTTTTTTTAATTACTTCCGCAAGCTCCCCGAAGCTTGCGTCCGGATAGCGGGCGACGGCGTTCTTGACGACGCCGGGTCCGGAAACACCGACATGCAGAACGGAATCCGGCTGCGAGATACCGTGGAAGGCGCCCGCCATAAACGGATTGTCTTCGACGGCGTTGCAGAATACGACCAGCTTCGCGCATCCGAGAGAATCCTGATCCTTCGTGAGCTGTGCCGTTTCGCGGATCACTTCACCCATGATCTGCACGGCGTCCATATTGATACCGAGCTTCGAGCTGCCGATGTTCACGCTCGAACAGACGCATTCGGTCTGAGCCAGGGCTTCCGGAATGGAATTGATCAGAGTCAGATCCGCCCGGGTAAAGCCCTTCGGCACGAGCGCTGAGAAGCCGCCGATGAAATTGACGCCGACTGCAGCCGCCGCCTTGTCCAGCGTCTTCGCAAATTCGACGTAGTCGCTGTCAGAACAGGCGCCTGCGACGAGACTGATGGGGGTTACCGAGATACGCTTGTTGACGATATCGATCCCGTATTCGGTGGAAACGCGTTCCGCCTGCGGGACGAGCTGATCCGCAAGGTGTGTAATCTTGTCGTAGATTTTTTTTCTGGCGCGTTCTCCGTCGGAGTCGGCGCAGTCGAGCAGCGAGATGCCCATCGTGACGGTGCGGATATCGAGCTTTTCTTCCTCGATCATCCGTACCGTTTCGAGTACGTTTTTCGTATATGCCATAATCCGCCTGCCCTTAAATCGAATGCATCGCGTTGAAGATGGCTTCCTGCTGGATTCTGACGGAAAGTCCGAGTCCGGCCCCGACCTTATCGAGTTCTTCCTTCAGTGTCTGGAAATCGCAGGAGATGTCGGAAATGTCCACCATCATGACCATTGTAAATAGGTCCTGCATAACTGTCTGGGACAGATCCAGGATGTTTGCGTTGTTTTCTGCGAGTATTTTGGAAATATTATAAATGATTCCCGTTTTATCTTTACCGATAACCGTTACGACGGCGTTCATGCTCAAGTTCCTTTCATGAAGACATAGTATATTTAGTTTAAGTGTATCCGAAAATCAGACTCATTGCACGCTTTCCGGCGCGCCGCTTCGCGAATAGTGATGCACAGGCAGCAGGTGCGCGGGAATTCTTCCTGAGTCCGGCTGCATATGGTAAAATAGAATGAATTTTAATTTTACCGGGTTTATTATTTATAACGCGCTGTGAATCAGCGCATTCTTGCAGGTACGATAATGGAAATGAAACATATAACTGTCCTCCTTGAAGAAAGTGTGGACGGACTCAATATCAGGCCGGACGGCGTCTATGTCGACGCGACGCTCGGCGGAGGCGGTCATTCGGAGCTGATCTGCAGCAGGCTCGGTGCAGACGGAACTCTCATCGGGATCGATCAGGATGATTTCGCGCTGAAGTATGCAGGCGAACGTCTCGAAAAATTCGACTGCAGAAAGATACTGGTCAAAAGCAATTTCGAGCGGGTCGGAGAGGTGCTCGACGAGCTCGAAATTCCCGAAATCGACGGGATCATGTACGATCTCGGTGTCTCGTCGTTCCAGCTGGACGACGACGAGCGCGGTTTTTCGTATCATCACGACGGACCGCTGGACATGCGCATGGACGAGCAGGCGCCGTTTACGGCCGCCGATCTTGTCAATACCTATTCGAAGGAAGAGCTCGTACGGGTCCTGCGGACGTACGGAGAGGAACGTCACGCGGGAAGGATCGCGAACGCGATTATCAGAGAACGTGAAGAATCTCCGATCACAACGACGGCGAGACTCGCGGAAATCATCAAAAAAGCCTATCCTCCGAAGGATCGCGCCGGAAAGCATCCGGCCAGAAAAAGCTTTCAGGCTATACGGATCGAAGTGAACCGGGAGCTTATCGTCATCGACAGGAGTTTTGACGGCGCTCTGTCTCATCTCAGAGACGGCGGACGGATCTGTGTGATCACGTTCCACTCGCTGGAGGACCGGATCGTCAAGAATTATTTCCGGGAAAA
>CALMRA010000065.1 GCA_937872065.1 uncultured Eubacteriaceae bacterium
TACCGTGATCATACCCTATAAAAACGCGCTCAGACTGACCGGTACCTCGTCGATCGTCTCCTTCAGCGTCTATCTCGATCCGTCATACAATTCCGACGATGTGATCGACGCGATCAAGGCGCAGCTGGACGCGGACTTCAATTACAAGGACGATGCCTATTCGGTAATCAATATGCAGAGCATTATCGATATGATGTCCACGATGAAGTCGATGATCCAGAATGTGCTGGCAGGGGTCGCTTCCATCGCGCTGCTCGTCGGAGGGATCGGGATCATGAACATGATGCTCGTATCCGTATCGGAGCGGACGACGGAAATCGGGCTGCGCAAGGCCCTCGGAGCGAGACCCTCCGATATCCAGATGCAGTTCCTGCTGGAGGCGGTGATTTTATCGCTCGTAGGCGGATTGTTCGGTCTGATCCTGGGTCTCGTCATTTCAGTCGTCGCGGCGCAGGTGATCGGAACGCCCTTCGTGCTGTCGTACTTCGCGATTACCATCGGCGTCGGTTTCTCGGCTGCGGTGGGTATTATATTCGGCTGGGCGCCGGCAAGAAAAGCCTCGAAGCTCTCGCCGATTGACGCGCTTCGGAGCAATTGAGGATTCATAACTTGATCTGCCGTTTCATAAAGTTTATACTGCAAACATCTACAAAACAGCAAAATTGAGTAATATGTCGAGTTTTTGGTATATAGATTAATGCAATAATTATGGATTTTGAAAGGAGTTCATTATGGACGGAATCGATAGCCTTTTCAAACACTGGTGGGTTGCGTTGATCTTCGGGATTCTCGCCATCGGTCTTGGAATTTACATGTTCATCTATCCGATTGAAACTTACGTTATTCTTTCTTATATGTTTGCGGTGTATTTCATCCTCTACGGGGTGTCCACATCGTATATCACTTTTAAGAACCGTGAGCTGATACCGGCATGGGGATGGAGCTTCGCGTTCGGGATTTTCACAGTCATTCTCGGATGCATGCTCTTTATTCCGGGCATGGCAGTCGGAACATTCGTATATTACGTCGCGTTCTCCGTGATGTTCATGGGCATCAATGCCTGCGGTACATCCTTCGCGCTGAAAAGCCAGGGCGATAAGGGCTGGGGCTGGACGCTGGCCCTCGGGATTATCACCGTTATCCTGTCGTTTATCATGCTTAACCATCCGCTGATGTCGGTGGGCGTGATTTCGATCTGGGCGGCAATCGCGTTTGTCATGCTGGGCTGCACACTGTGCGGACTGGCTTACCGCCTGTCTGTTCTTCACAGCTCGGCGAAAAAGCTCGGACAGTAATCCGGATTTTTCAGAACTGAATTTTTCGAAACAAAAAACCCGCGTGAGCGGGTTTTTTAATGCCGTTTTTTCAGATCTGTTTCATAACCTTCTTTTCAAGCTTCTCCGCGCCTTTAATCTCAGGATCTTCGGCCTTCGGGGAGGCGCCGATTTCGGTGATCGAGCTTACGAGCGCTCCGAGATTCTGAATCTCCGACGGGATGATGATCTTTGTCGCCTTGCCGTCCGCGACGGTCTTAAAGGTCTTGAAGGATTCCAGGGCGATGGCTTCGCGGCTGGGCTGGACTTCGTTGATTCGCGCAAGTCCCCGGGCCTTCGCGTCTTCAATCGCGTAGATCGCTTCCGCTTCACCTTCCGCACGTTTGATCACAGCCTGACGTTCCGCTTCCGCATTCAGGATTTTCGATTCCTTTTCCGCTTCCGCGTTCAGGATCATCGCTTCCTTGCGTCCTTCGGCCACGAGGACCGAGCTTTTCTTCTGGCCTTCGGCCTTCAGAATCGTTTCGCGGCGTTCACGTTCCGCGACCATCTGTTTTTCCATCGCGTTCTGAATATCCGGCGGGGGCATGATGTTTTTGAGTTCGACACGGTTGATCTTGATTCCCCACGGGTCGGTCGCTTCGTCGATGACGATGCGGATTCTCGAGTTTATCGTATCTCTGGATGTCAGGGTTTCGTCGAGATCGAGATCGCCCATGATATTACGAAGCGTTGTCGCGGTCAGATTTTCAATCGCGAGCATCGGATTTTCGACGCCGTACACGTAGAATTTCGGATCGGTGACCTCCATGTAAATAACCGTATCCACCTGGATCGTTACGTTATCCTTCGTAATGACAGGCTGCGGCGGAAAGTCGATAACCTGTTCCTTAAGCGAGATACGCCGGGACAGCTTGTCGATAACGGGGATCGCAATATGAAAACCCGTTTCCCAGGTCGTGTAATAGGCGCCGAGACGTTCGACGACATAGGCGTAGGACTGCGGGACGATCTTGACGTTCATCGCGACAATAAGGATCACGAGGAAAATCAGAACGAGCCATATCAATAATGCCAGCATTCAATAATACCTTTCTGAATTTAAACGGTCTTACCGAAACCGGTCAGACCGCAGGGCCGGGCTCATCGCTTCCTTCGAGGTCGTCCTCGACATCCTGCTGATCATGGGCGGCATGGCCGCCTTCGGCGCGACCCTGACCCTGCCGGGCATCGCCGGCATCATCCTGACGCTGGGCAT
>CALMRA010000066.1 GCA_937872065.1 uncultured Eubacteriaceae bacterium
ACGGAAGTGGAGCTATAATCCGCAGGGCAGACCGCATGGCCTGCCCTTTTTGCTGTCAGTAAGTCAGATCTCTGCGCTTCGGATTCCTGTAAACGAAACGGTTTCCGATAAGCGCAAGAACTGCGGCGATCACGACGTACAGAACACGGATCTCCAGGAGCGTCTCGGTCGCAAGACTCAGGTCGCCGACAATCATCGCGGTCGTAACCGAATACATGCTTTTATAAAAGGAAGATGACCGGTCGTAGTAGCTGAGCATCGTCGTGATGACGACCAATGTCACATGCTGGACCAGCGACGTGAACATCGTGAGCAGCAGCGCTGCGAGAAGAACGGCGCCGATGTTCGCGTAGATTTTATCCCGGATCATCTTAAGACTCTGATCGTAGTAGGGCATCGTCATAATAAATACATTCAGCGGCAGCCAGATTCCCTTCGGCGCGTTCATCAGATCGGCAATCACAAAGCATACGGCGGTCATGATCGCCATACGCAGCGCGAACCGCGTCTTATGATAATGAAAGTTCCGGATGTCCGTAAAGTAGGTATGGTTCCGGTGCAGCGGGCGTATAATCATATGGAAGCAGGATTTTTCGCAGCGGACGGCTTTTTCTTCAAAGATCATCATATGCCTTTTCCAGTCGTAAAAAGGCCTGAAGATGTCGTAGTCGTAATCGGGCACGACGCTCTTTCTCGAGAACATTGTCGAAAGAGCGAGGAACAGAAACACGAACAGAGCACACCACAGTACCGCGAGCATCCGCGTGATCATCGCGCTGAAGGTAACGCCCATCGTCTGTGAAATAATGTATATATAACCGTAGCCGAAGTAGACGCGGCTCGCCTTGTTGTCGGTCAGATAAAAAACGAGTACGTAAATCGTAAACAGATTGATCATGATTCCGAGTATAATGTTTTTATCAGCCAGAAAGGCGAGAAGCACCAGAGTCTCCGACAGCATGATCATTCCGTAAAAAGACCAGTCTGCCGGTTTATATTTTTCGTAGCGCAGAAAGATCGAGGCGAACGGAACGGAAAGCAGCATATTGCTTACGCCGAAAAAGCGCCAGCAGGTAAAGAACAGAAACAGAGACAGGCAGACAGGCAGAATCGTCCGGTTCATAAAATCGGGATGACGATCGTGCAGGTTTCCGCGAAGCTGTTCGAGCTTCTTTTTCTGAGGCTGTCCGTCCATCGGAATATCCTTTCTGCTATGGTGCCGGCCGGATCAGAACATGAACCGGCTGTTAATAGATTACCCCAAAAAGCTGCTTTCGTTATACACGGGACAGCTGGAAATTTAAAGAGGTGAAACATGAAAATAGGTATCGTCGGACTTCCCAATGTAGGGAAAAGCACGATTTTTAACGCGCTTACCAAAGCGGGAGCAGAAGCTGCCAATTATCCGTTCTGCACCATTGACCCGAATGTCGGCGTCGTTACGGTTCCGGATCCGCGCCTCGGCGTGCTTGAAGAAATGTATAAGAGCCGCCGGGTCGTGCCTGCCGCGATCGAATTTGTCGATATCGCCGGTCTCGTCAAGGGCGCGAGCAAGGGAGAAGGACTCGGAAATAAATTTCTTTCTCATATACGCGAGGTGGACGCGATCGCTCATGTGGTCCGCTGCTTCGACGACAGCAACGTCGTTCACGTAGACGGGAAGATCGATCCCCAGAGCGACCTCGAGACCATCGAGCTTGAACTGATTCTTGCGGATATGGAAGTCGTTCAGAGACGCCTCGAAAAGACGAAAAAGGCCGCGCGCAACAGCAAGGAAGAGGCGGCGCACCTGAAGATTCTCGAAAAGCTGATGGTCGTCCTCGAAGAGGGCCGGAATCCGAAGGCGGAGGATTTTACAAAGGACGAATGGAACTGGCTAAACGAGCTTCAGCTTATCAGCACGAAGCCGGTGCTTTATATCGCGAATGTCGGAGAAGACGATCTGACGGAAGACAACGTCTACGTAACTGCGCTGAAGAAGAAGGCGGGCGAAGAAGGCCGCCAGGTGATCGAGATCTCCGCGAAAATCGAAGAAGAGATCGCACAGCTTCCGGACGACGAACGGGACGCTTTCCTTGAAGATCTCGGTCTTCATGAATCGGGTCTCGATCAGGTGATCCGTACCTCCTACGATCTGCTCGGACTGATGTCCTTCCTGACGGCAGGACCTGACGAATGCCGCGCCTGGACCATCCAGAAGGGAACGAAGGCGCCGAAGGCGGCAGGGAAGATCCACTCCGATATCGAACGCGGTTTCATCCGCGCCGAAGTCACGAATTATGACGATCTCGTCGCCGCAGGCTCCGACGCGAAGGCAAGAGAACACGGCATCACCCGGGTAGAAGGAAAAGACTACGTGATGCAGGAAGGCGACGTCGTATTTTTCCGCTTCAACGTGTGACCCGGCAGTCAGCGCATAAAGAATGAAGACGACGCTGACCGCGCTCAACGCGCGGTATAATCATGTCAATCCTGCGGTCCGCTCGCTGCGCTGTTCGGTTCCCGACCGGGATATCGAGATCGTAGAAGCAGGAATTCAGGACAGACCCTTCGACATTCTCGGTAAGCTGCTGCGCACTGAAGCTGATTATTTCGGGTTTTCTGTATATATCTGGAATATCGAGCTGGTCCGCCGTCTGACAGGACTGCTTCGAAGCGCCAGACCTGGCGCGGTGATCTTCTGGGGGGGACCGGAAGCCGGCGGAGATCCGCAGGGTGAATTCGAACTGTGCGAGGATGTCGATTTTATCGTCAGAGGAGAAGGGGAAGAAATTTTTCCGAAAATTCTGACGGCGCTCGACGCGGGCGGGCTCGAGGTTCTCGGCGGCGCGGAGATTGCAGGTGTTAATTTTCCGGGAGAATCGCTGACGACCGCTTATCCGGCGGACGTAAATCTCCTTCCCGCGGCCGATCCCGGCATGATCGAGAATATCGAAAACAGGATCGTTTACGTGGAGGGGCAGAGAGGCTGTCCGTATTCCTGCAGCTACTGCATGAGCTCTGAAACCGGACGGCTTCGTCTGAAGCGGGCGGACCGGGTTCTTGCGGAACTGGCCGCTTTGTCTGATGCCGGGGCGAAGCTGATCAAGTTTGTCGACAGGACGTTCAACGCGAAGGCAGACTTTGCGGAGGAGATTCTGACGGGGCTTATCCGCAGATATGAGGCTGGAAATACCGGGACACGATATCATTTCGAAATATCAGCTGATATTTTGAGCGACTCACTGCTCAGGCTTCTGTGCGAAGCACCGGAAGGTCTCTTTCAGGTTGAAGCAGGAGTTCAGAGCACGGATCCCGATGTCCTTAAGCAAGTTTCAAGAAAACAGAACACAAACAAAGTGCTGCGCAGCGCATCGAAAATCATAGAATCCGGTGCGTCTCATGTCCATCTTGATTTGATCGCAGGATTGCCCGGCGAAACGCTTGAAATTTTTACCCGGTCATTTAATGAAACCTGCCGGTTAAAACCCGATATGCTGCAGCTGGGTTTCCTGAAGCTGCTTAAAGGAACTGCGCTGCGTAACGCAGCGCAACGTTACAACATACGATACGACCGATGCGCACCCTATGAGGTGGTATCAAACGCTGATCTGAGCGCGGAGGACTTGACAAAACTGCGTATTTTTGAAGGCGTTTTCGAACGCTTTTATAACAGCGGCCGCTGGAGAAGACTCAACAGCTTTATCCTCGATCCGGAGCGGACGTTTCCGCCCTTCGAATATTATAAGCAGCTGGTCTGTTTTCTCTCTTCGGACGGTGCGGCGGACCGGGCGCTGTCCCCGAAGAAGGAAGCGCAGCTTCTGACAGAGTTTATCGAGTCGTTCTTTGTTTCCGATGAACGGACCGTCGCTGCGGAACTGGCCGCGGCGGATCTGATCGAGCGCAGAGAAAATCTTCCGGACAGACTGGTCACGCTGCTTCCCGGCAGCTTTTTCCCGGATGACGGCGAAATCATGAGCCTTCTCGGACTGGACGCGTTTCGTGAATTTGCGTCGACTGCGTTTCCGGAGCTCCGTCTGCGCTCTCCGAAGTATCTCAAACGGGATCTCTGTCTGTTCCGACTTTCAGATCGTGCGCGTCTCGCTGCGGAAAACAGCAGATGTCCGCTTCCCGCGGCATCCGGTACCGAAGGACTCAGACACCCGGAAGAAACGGAAGGAAATAAGCTGTACGCGGCTGCCTGCGGCAGAATTGTGCGGGTCATTGATGCGGCGGCATCAGGTTGACTTTAATCAACAGGAGCCGCTTTATGATATTTTAAGATATATCGAATATACTTTTCAGACCGAGCGAACTATAATAGCGAACGCCCGGATTACGGAGATCGATTTGAGAATATTAATCATAGAAGATGAAAAGAAGATCACGGACGCTCTTCAGGAGCTGTGCCGGATCCAGGAGATAGACTGCGATATAGCGAATGACGGCGAGGAAGGCCTTCTGTTCGCGATGAATCCGATCTACGATGTGATCGTGCTGGATATTATGCTTCCGCTCAAAAGCGGAACAGAGATCCTTCAGACGATGAGGGATAACGAAAACAGCACACCCGTGCTGATGCTCACAGCCAAGGGAACGGTGGACGATAAGGTCAAATGCCTCGACATGGGTGCTGACGACTATCTGGTCAAGCCTTTCTCAGCCAAGGAGCTGTTCGCGAGAATCCGCGCGCTTTCCCGCAGACCGGACCATGAGATCAGCGGAGAGAACATTTCGTTTGAAGACGTAACCTTCAACACTCAGAAAAATACGCTTGTCACGCCGAAGCAGGAATACAGGCTTTCGGTAAAAGAAGCGAAAATCCTCGAAATGCTGCTCAAGCGCCCCAATCAGGTGTTTACAAGAGAACAGATTCTGGACCGGGTATGGGGTTTCGAAAAAGAAGTCAACGAAAACAATATTGAGATTTATGTTCACAATCTGCGCAAGAAGCTTGCGGGCACAGACGTCAAGATTGACACCATCCGAGGGATCGGATACACACTGGGAAAGAGATAAGGACCGGGTATGTTCAGGGATATCAGGAAAAAGATCACGCTTTTTAACACGTTAATCCTTATCGCTTTCCTGATTCTTTTTATCGTCCTGCTGTGTGTAGTCGTTCAGTGGAGTCTGTCCACATCGGGAGAAAGCTACCTGAAAAACGTGGCCGCCTCTGTCGAATCCGGAAATCTCCAGTCTCAGAACGAGGGGTTTCTGAGTACGACCGTCCACGAGCAGATGGGCTACGAATATATCGAATGGGATGATAAAGGAAGTGTCGTGAGCCAGCAGATCTCAAACAGCGATCTGATCAGCGAAGGCTACTCTCTGCTCGCCGACAGCGACGGCACGGACCGCTACGAGACCCTTAAAATCGGAGACCGGGATTACCGGCTGTATACGACAGCCTTTGATAAGGACGGGAAGACGCTCACTCTTCAGGTTTTTCAGGATACGACAACAGAAAATTCCGTAATTTCCTATATCATCAGCTACCTGCTGATGATCGGAGCGGCGGGGCTGCTGCTTCTGATTCCGCTGAGCTGGTTTCTTGCAGGACGTTCGCTCAGACCGATTCGCGAGAATTTCGAGCTGCAGAAAAAATTTATCGCGGATGCTTCGCACGAGCTGCGTACTCCGATAACGGTAATCCAGACAAATGTCGAGGTCCTGAAGATGAAAGAAGACGAGCATATTTCCGACAATATGGAATGGCTCTCTAATATCGACAACGAATGTGATACGATGGGTACGCTTATCAGCGAGCTGCTGACAACGGCCCAGAATGAAAAGCCGGAAAAGAAAGAAGAGCGCCTGCGTTTTTCGATGACGGATCTGTGTGTCGAAACAGTCGAACTGATGCGTCCCCTTGCAAGAGAAAAGGATATCCGGCTCGAGTCGGCTGTCGCTTCAGGTATCACATATTTCGGCAATCCCGGCAAAATTCGCCAGCTTCTGCGGATTTTTCTCGATAACGCATTAAAATATACGCCGGCGGGGGGCCTCGTGGTGCTGGGCCTTTCGGAAAACAAACGCAGTATCGTCATAAAATTCAGCGACAACGGTCTTGGAATTCCCGAAAAAGATCAGCAGAAAATATTCAGCCGCTTTTATCGTGTCGACGATGCGAGAAGCAGGGCAACCGGAGGCACCGGCCTCGGACTGAATATCGCGGATTCGATTGTCCGCAACAGCGGAGGGAAGATCAAGCTCGACAGCGAACCCGGAAAGGGCTCCTGCTTTACTGTACTCCTTCCCAAAAATGCAAATCAGAAAATATAAACGCCGTACTCCGGCGTTTTTTAATTGAAATAAATCTTTTTGACCCGAGAGAGACCGATAAGTTTAATCGAACGCGGAAATGAGAAGAAAAGAAATAAGCAGCAATGGAGATCATATGAATATCGTTTTATTTGAACCGGAAATTCCGGCCAATACTGGAAATATCTCAAGGACCTGTGTCCTGACCGGGACCTCGCTTCATCTGATCAGGCCTCTCGGGTTTTCGCTGTCGGAAAAACAGCTTAAACGGGCCGGTCTGGATTACTGGGATATGCTGGACCTGCACGTTTATGAAAATTTCGAAGAGTTCCGGGAAATGAATCCCGAAGCGCGGATCTATGCGTTTTCATCGAAGGCGGATACACGTTTCGACGAGGAGAGCTACCCGGAAAACGCATTTCTGCTGTTCGGACGCGAAACATCGGGACTGCCGGAGGAGATACGGGATCAGGCGGACTGCCTGGTACGCATCCCGATGACTGCCGACGACCGGTGCCGCTGTCTGAATCTTTCTAATTCTGCGGCTGTCGCTCTTTATGAAGCGCTGCGCCAGCAGGGGTATCCCGGACTGCGATAGCCTGCGGCAGCATGTCTGCTTTATTGTTGAAAACACTGAGTGGGTGAACATTCAATGAAAAAATTTCATGAAAATGTTATCATTGTCTGATCTAACTGATATAATAATTCAAAGATAAAAAACAGGAACATTGAATGAAAACAAACAGCAGCGGCCGAAAGGGCCGTTTCTCTGCTTTTCTAAAAAAGTACGCGAATTTCATTTTTTTTGCAGCAGTCGCGTTAATCACTGTGATCGTGCTACAGAGGAATGTCGACTATAACGAGTTTGTTTCCATTCTGCACGAATCAAATCTCAGCTTTCTGGCGGTCGTACTTCTGTTCATGATCCTTTACTGGCTGCTCGAAGCCTATATGCTGCAGTCGCTTATTCGTCACGATTATCCGGAGGAGAGCTTCGGACATTCGTTTACGCTTACGATGATCGGCCAGTATTACAATCTGATCACTCCGGGCGCTTCCGGCGGACAGCCGCTTCAGCTTCTCGAAATGACGTCGAGGGGAATCAGCGCGGGCTTCGGTACTGCGGTTCTGGTCCAGAAATACGCGCTCTACCAGCTCTCCGTGACGCTTATCGGGATTACCGGCTGTCTCATCAACTATCAGATGATCGCATCCTGGCACGGACTGAGCAAGGCTATGATCGTCTTCGGACTTATGATCAATATCCTCGGGTCACTGGCGGTTGTCATCGTCTCGCTGTATCCGAATTTTGCCCGGATCGTAGCGCGCTGGTGCGTTAAGGCCGGCGCTAAAATGCGCCTGGTCAAGGATCCTGAAAAAACCTATAAAAAAGCGGATCATTTCGTTGCGGAATATGAGGTTGCGATTTCGGCGCTTAAAGACCGGCTGCGCGAAACAGCCTGGCTGTTCGCCGTCAATCTGTTCGCCGTAACGATTTATTTCTGCATCACCTACTGGATATACAGAGCGCTCGGGCTGAACGAGATGAACGCGTTTCAAATTATCGCGGTTCAGTCGGTTCTCTACCTTGTGTTCACATTTATTCCGCTGCCCGGAGGTTCCGGCGGAGCGGAAATCGGATTTACGCTTATTTTCGGGTCCATCTTCGGACCGGCTAAAACTTCCGTCGCGATGGTTATCTGGCGGATCATTACATTTTATTTCGTTTTGTGCGCAGGCGGTATTTACGTTTCGCTGCACTCGCTTTTTAATCCGTATATGAAACGGAAGAAGCTGAGCAGCACACGTAAGGATACGGCGCCCGAACCGGAAACCTCCGGAGGACAGTTTGAGAGAAATAGACAGCAGCATCATCACAGAGACAATCGCTGATCTGTGCGTCAGAGCAAATACGCGTCTGTCGCCGGAACAGGAGCAGGCGGTGATCAGGGCTTCGGCTGAAGAGATCTCGCCCACAGGAAGAGCGGTTCTGTCGGATATACGGGAGAATCTCGAGACGGCAGTTCGGAAAGGACTTCCGATCTGCCAGGATACAGGCATGACTGTCGTATTTCTCGAAGTCGGTCAGGATGTTCATATCGACGGAGAACCGCTTGAGGACGCCGTCAACGAAGGCGTCGGTCAAGGCTACAAAAAAGGATGGCTCAGGAAATCGGTTGTTTCGGATCCCCTTGACCGTATCAATACCGGTGATAATACGCCGGCAGTGATACATACGCGGATCGTACCCGGCGACAGGATCAGGATTACCGTAATGCCAAAGGGATTCGGCTCTGAAAATACGAGCGCACTCAAGATGCTCAAGCCTTCTGACGGAGAGCAGGGTGTCGAGGATTTCGTTGTCGAAGCGGTGCTTAAGGGCGCGCCCAACGCCTGTGCGCCGGTGGTTGTCGGCGTCGGCATAGGCGGTACGTTCGAGAAGGCCGCGATGCTTTCGAAGGAAGCGCTGCGTACGGCGGCCGGCGTGCGTCACCGCAAAACGCGCTATGCGGATCTGGAAAAACGGATACTCGACCGAATCAAGGATTCCGGAATCGGCCCGATGGGGCTGGGCGGGATCGAAACGGTTCTCGATGTCCATATCCGGGAATATCCGACGCATATCGCGGGACTTCCCGCGGCTGTAAATATCTGCTGTTATGCGGACAGGATTGCGGAGAAAACGATCTGATGGAAGAACGAAAACGAATCACTCTTCCGCTTACAAAGGAGACCATCGGCGGGCTCCATGCAGGCGACAGACTGCTTCTTAACGGGAAAATGTACGTCGCCAGAGATGCTGCTCATCAGCGCTTTCACGAGGCTCTTGAACAGGGAAAGACGCTGCCGTTCGATCCGGACGGCGCAGTTATCTATTATATGGGACCGGCGCCCGCGCCGCCCGGCGAGATTATCGGCTCTGCGGGGCCGACCACATCGCACAGGATGGACGCCTACACGCCCGAGCTTCTCGATCTCGGACTTGCCGGAATGATCGGCAAAGGCGCGAGGACAGCGCCTGTTCTAGACAGCATCGTCAGAAACAAGGCGGTTTATATGGCGGCTGTAGGCGGCGCGGGAGCGCTGCTGCAGGACAGGATCACATCGGTCCGGACCGTCTGTTACGAGGATCTCGGAGCTGAAGCGCTGCGGGAAATTGAAGTCGAAGATTTTCCGGTCACGGTCGTCGTCGATTCGGCCGGGAACGATCTGTACAAAACGGAGCCTGCGAAATTTGCGGGCGCCTGGAAGAAATTACGAGGAGACGAGGAGTAAAAGAGTATGAGAATGGTAATCAAGGACGCGGTACGCGAAGCCGGCAACGATCCGATATTCGCTGTGGCACAGAGAGCTTCACAGGCGATCGCAGAATACGGCGCCGACAATGTGGTCGATTCGACGCTCGGCGCACTCTTCGATGATGAAGGGAATCTGATCTGCTTCGATGAAGTTTATACTGTGCTGAAAAATCTGCCGGATGCTCAGATCGCAGGATATGCGGGAATTCCGGGAATCCCGGCCTTCAGAACTCAGGTGCAGGAAGCCTGCTTCAGAGATCACAGACCGGATGCGTTTATCGAAGCGGTCGCGACACCCGGCGGAACGGGCGCAATCCGCAACGCGGTTGCGAATTATACAAATTACGGTGACAAGATCCTCCTTCCGGACTGGCACTGGGCGCCGTATCAGACTATCGCCGCAGAAAACAGACGCGGCTTCGCATTCTTCGAACTGTACGACGAAAACGGCGATTTCAACATGCAGTCCTACAAATCGGTTTTTTCGGAACTCCTTGACAAGCAGGGACGGATCCTGAGCATCCTGAACACGCCGGCGCATAACCCGACAGGCTATTCGATCTCAATTCCGGAATGGAAAGAGCTCATCGATTTTTACACGACTACTGCGAAAGCGGATCCCGAAAAACGGATTATTATCCTCGTTGATATCGCGTATATCGATTTTGCCGGCGAAGGTTCGCGTGACTTTATGGAACTGCTTGCCGGGATGCCGGAAAATGTTCTCGTTCTGTACGCATTTTCCGCTTCGAAGGGTTATACGATGTACGGACTTCGCAACGGCGCGATCCTCTGCGCGGCTCCGAATCAGGAAACTGCCGACGAATTCGCCGCTTCCTGTACATTCTCAAACCGCGGCACCTGGTCAAACGGTACCCGCTGCGCGATGGAAACTCTCGCGAAGATCAACGAAGATACGGATTCTCTCGAAAGATTTCTTGCCGAACAGGCGAAATACCGCGTACTGCTGCAGAAAAGAGCGGACGCTTTCCTCGGCGAAGCGGAACGCGTGGGTCTGAATCTGTGCAGCTACCGCGACGGATTCTTCATTTCAATTCCGTGCGACGATCCGAAGGCTGCCGCAGCGATGCTTGAAGATCAGAATATCTTTATCGTAGCGCTTAAGAAAGGGCTGCGTTTCGCCCCCTGTGCGGTTGCAGAAGCAGACTGTCTGAAGGTTCCGGCTCTGATCAAAAAAGCCGTTGACGCTGTCAATAAGTAAATCTTAGAGGTGAAAGATGAAAGTTAAAATTGTTGATGTTGCGCGAGAAGCAAATGTTTCAGTCGCAACGGTTTCCCGTGTCGTCAATAATATTCCTCTCGTCAACGAAGAGACGAAGGAACGCGTTCTTGAAGCCATCAAGAAAACAGGTTATAAACCCAACGCGATCGCCCGCAGCCTTAAGATACAGCGTACGAATACCCTGGGCATCATGATCCCCGATATTTCGAACCCGCTCTACACCGAAATGGTGCGCGGGGTCGAAGATATCTGCGGCATTTATAACTACAATATCATTCTCTCAAATACGGACTTTTCTCCGGAAAAGGAACACGAATCACTGGACGTTCTAATTGAGAAGCAGTGTGACGGCATTATTTACATCGGCAAAAATCTCAGTGAAGAATTCCAGGAAACACTGAAAAACGCCCCCAGCGAAATCGTTCTCGGCTGCGTCAGCGACGAAAAGGGCGAGCTGTCGTCCGTTCTGATCGACAATGAAAGCGCGGCTTACGATCTGGCGAAAAAAGCTATCGATGCGGGCTATAAGAATTTTGCGCTTTTCTACGATCGTGACGAAGGCTTTGTCAACAGAAAACGTATCGACGGCGTCCGCCGCGCCCTGGATGAAGCGGGGATCGAACTGGATCCCGAGCTGATCCTTCGCGGGAACATCAACGTCAAGGGCGGCCATTCGATGATGACAAAGCTTCTCGAATCCGGCAAGGAATTCGATATCGTCATGTGCATGAATGACCAGGTAGCCATCGGAGCGATCCGTGCGGCCGAAGATGCGGGACGAAAGGTTCCGGACGATATCGCCGTTACGGGCTTCAACGATTACTGGATCTCCGAATGGTTTGATCCGAAGATCACGACCGTCCGTCAGCCGATGTACGATATCGGAGCGATCGCGGCGCGTATGCTTATCAAAATGTGCGAATCGGACGAAAAGGAAAGCAGAACGATTACTGCTCCATATGAAATCGTTGCCCGGCAGTCTATGCCGGAGCATGCCTGTTAACTAAATGAACGAACCGGTCTGAACAGCCGTCTACGACAGAAGCCTCCGCGAAAATTCGCGGAGGCTTCTGTCGTCCCGCGCAGCTTTCGACGTCAGGGCGGCTCCTGAAAGTGACCGGCGTGTTATAATAATCAGATATGGAAAAAAATATCACCAGACTTACTCTCGGTGAAGGCGCCAAGCAGCGGGAGGTCATTCTCGTAGGCACCGCGCACGTTTCGCCGAAAAGCGCAGAGCTCGTGAAGGAGATCATCGACGAGGAACGGCCGGATGTCGTCTGTATCGAACTCGATCCCGCACGCTTCGCAGCGCTTCAGAACAAGGAAAAATATCAGAATACGGATATCGTCAAAATTATCAAGGACGGAAAGGCGGGCTTCTTTTTCGCAAATCTGCTGCTCTCCAGCTATCAGCGTCGTCTGGCAGAACAGCTCAAGATCCAGTCCGGTCAGGACATGCTGCAGGGCATAGAAAGCGCGAACGAGACAGGAGCGCAGATTGTCCTTGCGGACCGCGACATCCAGACCACATTCAAACGGATCTGGCAGAAGGCGAAATGGACGGAAAAGCTCAAGCTTATCACATCCATCGTCATGTCTGTCTTCGACGATGAGGAGATCACAGAGGACGCGCTTGAGGAGCTGAAGCAGGAGGACTTGCTCACGGCGGCGCTGTCCGAAATGGGATCCGAATTCGCAGGAGTCAAGACCGTCCTTGTCGACGAACGGGATCAGTACCTTGCGGAAAAGATCAGGACCGCGCCGGGGAAAAAGATCGTCGCGGTTCTCGGGGCCGCGCATGTACCCGGAATCACGAAGGAGATCTTCAAACAGCACGATCTTGAAAAGCTCGAGGAACTCAAGCCGAAGTCGAACACCGGAAAAATTGTCGGCTGGAGCGTGACGATCGCTCTGATCCTGATGGTCGCGTTCACCTTCAGCGTCGAACCGGGGGAGGGGTGGGCCCAGACGAGAAACTGGCTCATCCTCGTCATGGGCGGCTCGGGAATCGGAGCCCTGCTGGCAGGGGGAACTTTTCTGACGATCGTGACCGCGATTGTCTGTTCGCCTCTCGGCGCTCTTAGTCCGGTCCTCGCTTCCGGATGGTTTTCCGGACTCGCGGAAGCACATTTCAGGAAACCCAGGGTCATCGATTTCGAGATGCTTCCGAAGGATCTGACTAAACTTTCGGGCTTCTGGAAAAACCGCGTAACGAGGGTGCTTCTCGTCGTGATTCTGACTAATATCGGCTGTGCGATCGGAAATATCGCCGGCGGTATCGGAATTATCACCGGTTTTCTCAACGCGCTTCCGTTGTAAAAAACACGTCTTTTGTTTCTGCAAAAGTGCCGTTCCTTTGTGAACTATGGATACAGAAAACTTGTCGCCTGCTTAAATTCAGGTTATAATCAAACACAAATCATAGATTTACTAAGGAGAAGTGAAGTGAAAAAGAAATTAGCTGCTCTTGGAGTCCTGCTCCTGTGCGCCATGCTGGTACTAACGGGATGCAGCAGCAGCTCCAGCTCTGATGATCCGCTGGCAGACGGAGTCCTGACTATTGCGGTCGACGATACCTATCTTCCGATGGAATTCCGCGATGACAACAATGATCTGGTCGGCTTCGATATCGATCTCGGCAACGCACTGGCGGAACAGCTCGGAGTCAAGGCTGAATTTGTCACAGTTGCATGGGACGGCATCTTCACAGGTCTGACATCCAACCAGTACGATGTTATCATCTCGAGTACCTCCATTACGCCCGAACGTCAGGAAAGCTACAGCCAGTCGGATCCCTATATCGCGAACGGGATTGTTATCGTATCCCGCGTCGACGACACTTCGAAGGCTACGACATTTGAAGAGCTCGCAGGCTCGACTGTAGGCGTCCAGCTTGAAACCTCGGCTGATGTCGCGGCTCAGACGCTTCAGGAAGAAACGGGAACAGACATTACGCTTAAGCAGTTTGACGGAATGCTCGACGCGTTCTCGGCTCTCGAAGGCAAGCAGATCGACTACGTCATGACTGACGAAGCGGTCGCTCAGTACTACGTCGCTCAGAAGCCGGAAACCTTCGTGATTTCGACAACCACACCGCTGACCAACGAACCGATCGGCGTTACGGCGAGAAAAGAAGACACCGCTTTAACTGAAAAGATCAACGAAGCGCTCAAAAAACTCAAAGAAGACGGAACTCTTAAATCCATCTCTGAAAAGTGGCTTGGCGCCGACATGACTTCCGACATCGACACAACACTCAACGTTATCGAGTAATCTTCAAAGGGGACTGTTCGGCAGTTCCCTTTTTTCATTTTTCCCCGATACGTTAAACAAAGGAGAAATATTTTGTTAACCTCTGCACAATGGACGGCAGTATGGGACGGCACGCTAATCACCCTCGAGATCACGGCATTCGCGATCGTCGTCGGGTGTCTGCTGGGCGTGGTCCTCGCACTTGGCCGTCTGTCCAAACACAGAATCCTCAGAGCATTGTCCTGGTTTTACATCTGGTTCTTCCGCGGGACTCCGCTGCTCTTACAGCTGTTTATGGTCTATTACGCGATCCCGATTATCTATCTGGAAAGCACGGGCTCGCAGCTCAACATAGACCCGATGGTCTGCGCTTTCATCACGTTCTCGCTGAACACGACGGCGTATCTGGCGGAAATTATCCGTGCGGGTATCGAATCGATCCCGGGCGGCCAGATGGAAGCTGCAAAAGCGATCGGCATGACCTACGGCCAGGCGATGCGCAAGATTATTATTCCGCAGACGTACAAGCGTCTGATCGCGCCTGTCGGCAACGAACTGGTCATGCTCCTCAAGGATACGTCGCTCGTTTCCTCGATCGCTCTGTCAGACCTGCTGCGTACGACAAAGACGATGGCTAACGCTTCGGGAAACTGGCTGTACTATCTGTATGCGGCTGCGATCTATCTGTTCCTGACAACGCTGCTGCAGCTCGGTACCGACAGGCTCGAAATCAAGCTCGGCGCATATGAAAAGAGGTAACTTATGAGCATGGTAAAAGTAGAAGACGTCCATAAGCAGTTCGGCGACCTCCAGGTGCTCAAGGGAATCAACTTTGAAGTGAATCCGAAAGAAGTTGTCTGCATCATCGGACCGTCAGGCTCCGGAAAGAGCACGATGCTTCGGTGCATCAACCGGCTCGAACGAATCACATCGGGAAAGATCTACGTCGAAGACGAGCTCACCGAAAACCGGATGAACGGAAAGACGGTGGAAAAGATCGATCCGCAGAAGCTGGCGAACCTGTGCCTCGATATCGGGATGGTATTCCAGAACTTCAATCTGTTCCCGCATCTGACGGTTCTTGAGAACGTCACGATCGGACCGACGGTCGTTAAAAAGGAAAATGCGAAGATCACCGAAGAACACGCGATGGAGCTGCTTGAAAAAGTAGGCATGGCGGACAGAAAAGACGAATATCCGGCCCGTCTGTCAGGCGGACAGCAGCAGCGTGTCGCGATTGCGAGAGCGCTGGCGATGAATCCGAAGGTCATGCTCTTTGACGAACCGACCTCCGCACTGGACCCGGAACTCGTAGGCGAAGTTCTTCAGACGATGAAGGAGCTCGCTCAGGAAGGGATGACGATGATAATCGTTACCCATGAAATCGGCTTTGCCCGCGAAGTCGCGGACCGCGTTATCTTCATGGACGACGGCGTGATCTGCGAAGAAGGGCGTCCCCAGGATATCCTTCTGAATCCGAAGGAAGACCGTACGAAGGAATTCCTGAATAAGATTCTCTAACATGCATATTTAAGCCCCTGCGGGGGCTTTTTTATTACGAAAATTGCGGCGGACCGATCAGACAGCCGGTTGTTCAGATCGACTGAAAATACTGAAAATCCGGAATTGTTTTCAAAATTTTTCGAGGAGAGAACAAGTCTGTTTTTTTAAAATCTTTATGCTAATTTGATAATCAGACGGAGGAGACATGAAACGGACAAATTATCATATTCATACATTATGGTGCGATGGAAGCGCGTCGTGCGCGGAAATGGCGAAGGCAGCTTACGATGCGGGAATGGACAGCATCGGCTTTTCAAGTCATTTCACAATGACCTATCCCGACGACTGCGGGATCGAAGCGGAGCTGATTCCCGATTATCTGCGCGAAACTGCCCGAATCCGGAGTGTTTACGAGCCTCTCGGAATGGAGGTGCTCACATCCTTTGAAGCAGATTATTACATGGATACGGGAGCTTTCAGTCCGGAATTTGCAGCTGTACGGCCGAAGCTTGACTATACGATCGGAAGTATCCATACGATGGGTTTTCGAGACGACGGGGAGATGGGAATCATCGATGCGTTTCCCGAAAAATTTGTGGAATCGATCCGTCAGATCTACGGTACAGAGCAGGCGTTCGCAGAAGCCTATTACGGCGCGGTCGGGGACATGGCGGAGAGGGAGAAGCCGGATATCGTGGGCCATCTGGACCTGCTGAAAAAGAATAATTTTATTCTGGGACGAAGCGCTGTCGATACCGGAACGAAGGCTTACAGAGACGCCGCGTTCGAAGCTTTGCGCCGCATCAGGGATGCCGGCTGTATCCTTGAGATCAATACGGGCGGTATTGCGCGCTATACGAATCCGGGGCTGCTGTACCCGGATCCGGAGCTGACTGCAGAGGCCGTCAGACTCGGGATCCCGCTGATGATAAACGGGGATTCCCATTCGACGGAGGGAATCGATACGTATTACACGCAGGCGGAGGAACTGCTTCGTTCCCTGGGGGTACGAACATTGATGCGCCGCGGACAGAACGGCTGGGAAGAGGCGCCGCTGTAAAGGTGCGCGTCAGCATTAAAATCGGAGAAAAGACCGGGAGACCAGGATGAAACAGGAAGAGGAACGCCGCCGTCTCGGACGAATGATTAAAAACAAGCCGCTGCTGCGGGCCGGGGTATTCGCCGTGCTTCTGCTGACAGCAGCCGGACTCTCCTTTTTTGCGGGCTCGAACGAAGAGGCGCCCGCGCTGACAGAAACGAATCAGACCGAAGTTCAGGATTCACAGGAGACGGCAGTCTCCGAAATATGGGTGCACGTCGCCGGAGCTGTCGCGCAGCCGGGCGTCGTAAAGATACCGGAAGGCTCCCGGGTGATCGAAGCGATCGAGGCTGCGGGCGGTCTGCTGCCTGAAGCAGATTCGACTAATCTGAATTTTGCAGCGCAGGCACAGGACGGACAGAAGATAAACGTCGCGTATGCCGGTGAAAGCGCTTCAGAGGAGACCGGATCAGGGCTCATCAACATCAACACAGCGGATGAGAAAACACTCCAGGAGCTCCCCGGAATCGGAGAGGTAACCGCGGCGAATATTAAAGCTTATCGGGAATCGAACGGACCGTTCTCATCAAAAGAACAGATCAAGGAGGTTCCGAGAATCGGCGATAAACTGTTCGCACAGATTGAAGATCTGATCTGTATTTAACAGTTTTGTTGATATATTCGTCCGGAAATAAAAAATTGCGCTCAAAATCCTTTTGTAATCATGTAATATAATTGTTAAATTTCTAACATAGAAATCTTTTACATTTTTAATTTCTATGTTATACTTATTCACATAGCATCTTAATAGATGAAAAATTTTCATATTGCAGGAGATTTGCAGGAGGCAATGATGGCTAAACAATGGGTTTATATGTTCAGCGAAGGAAACGCTGACCAGAGAAATCTGCTTGGAGGCAAAGGCGCGAACCTTGCGGAAATGACAAGAATCGGACTTCCTGTCCCGCAGGGCTTCACAGTCAGCACGGAAGCATGTCTTGAATATCTGGAACAGGGAAAACTGACGGACGAAATGGTCGATCAGATCCACGCGAGAATGGAAGAACTGAACGACATTTCAGGTAAACGTTTCGGTGATGAAAAGAATCCGCTGCTCGTATCCGTTCGTTCGGGCGCACGTATTTCGATGCCGGGCATGATGGATACGATCCTGAACCTCGGACTCAACGACGTTACGGTGGAGGCACTGTCAGCTAAGTCGGACAATCCGCGCTTCGCATGGGACAGCTACCGCAGATTCATCCAGATGTTTGCGGACGTCGTACAGGAAATCGAAAAGAACAAGTTTGAAAACGTCCTCGATGAAATTAAGGACCGTGAAGGCTACAAGGTCGACACCGAACTGACCGTCGAAAACCTGAAAGAACTGGTTTCCCGCTATAAAGAAATCGTTAAACAGGAAACTGGCAGAGATTTCCCGACAGAACCGGAAGAACAGCTGATGATGGCCGTCGAAGCGGTCTTCAGATCCTGGAACAATCCGAGAGCCATTGTTTACAGAAACCTCAACGAAATCCCGCATGATTACGGCACAGCCGTTAACGTACAGAGCATGGTCTTCGGGAACATGGGCGACAACTCCGGTACAGGCGTTGCGTTCACAAGAAACCCGGCTACAGGCGAACGCAAGCTGTACGGTGAATATCTGATCAACGCACAGGGCGAAGATGTCGTTGCCGGGATCCGTACGCCTGAAGAAATCAGCCGCCTGAAGGACGATATGCCGGAAGTATACGAACAGTTCGCAGCTACCGCGAAGACTCTTGAAAACCATTACCGTGACATGCAGGATATGGAATTCACGATCGACGACGGCCGCCTGTTCATGCTTCAGACAAGAAACGGCAAGCGTACCGCTCAGGCAGCGCTGAAAGTAGCCGTTGATATGGTCGATGAAGGTCTGATCACCAAAAAAGAAGCGCTTACGCGTATCGAAGCGAAATCCCTCGACCAGCTGCTCCATCCGACATTCGATGATGAAGCGCTCAAGGAAGGCGTCGTAATCGCAAGCGGTCTTGCCGCTTCTCCGGGAGCCGGCACAGGCAGAATCTACTTCACCGCTGAAGACGCGAAAAACGCGGCTGAAAACGGAGAAGAAGTTATCCTCGTAAGAAAAGAAACTTCACCTGAAGATATTGAAGGCATGTACGCATCCAACGGGATCCTGACATCCCGCGGCGGCATGACCTCTCACGCTGCCGTCGTAGCCCGCGGCATGGGCACATGCTGTGTTGCCGGCGTCGAAGACATCGTCGTCGATGAAGACGCGAAGACACTTCTTGCAAACGGCAAGACGTATGTCGAAGGCGACTTTATTTCACTCGACGGTTCGACAGGCAACGTATACGAAGGCTCTATCAAGACTAAAGCTCCTGAACTTTCCGGCAACTTCGGCAAGATCATGGAATGGGCGGATTTCTGCCGTACGATGGACGTCAGAACGAACGCCGACTCGCCGAGAGATGCAAAGCAGGCTCTTGAATTCGGCGCAGAAGGAATCGGTCTGTGCCGTACAGAACATATGTTCTTCGACGAAGACAGAATCCCGTCCGTACGCCGCATGATCCTTTCGAAGGACAGAGAAACCAGAGAAAAATATCTGGCTGAACTTCTGCCGATGCAGAAGGAAGACTTCAAGGGCATGTACGAAGTTATGCTCGACAAGCCCATCACGATCCGTCTCCT
>CALMRA010000067.1 GCA_937872065.1 uncultured Eubacteriaceae bacterium
TCTCTGATCAGCTTCTCCGCGGCGAGTTCCGCTGCTGTCTTCACGGTTCCGGTACCGAACTTGTTACGCAGCTCGAATGCGGCGGAGTCGAAGGCTGCGCGTTTCTCTCCGGATTTCGTCAGGTCGTCCATCGTGATCTGCCGGATCCTGTCGTTTTCGAAATGGCTGACGCTGACTCCTGCCAGGCGGATCGACCGGTAGTCGACTCCTTCGAACAGTTCGAGGGCGGCTTCGCTGATCGCTTCCGCACGGTCTGTCGGAGCGACGCTCTTCGCACGGGTGATGGTCTTCATGTCTCCGTAGGTGATCTTGAGGGTGACCGTTCTGAAATACAGCCCTTTCTTTTTTATCTTCCCGCTTATTTCCCTTGCAAACAGACGCAGATAGCTTGTGACGTAGTCGCGGTTTTCGGTGTCATATCTGAACGTCTGTTCCCGGCCGATGCTCTTTGCTTCAGACAGATAATAGGGAACAAGTTCCCGGTCGTCGATCCCGTCCGCAAGGGAGATCATCCGTCTGCCCCGGGCGCCGAACATGTCTTCGACTTCGACACGGTGAGTCAGGATATCTTCAACGTAGACGATTCCCGAATCCCTGAGCTTCTGGACGGATTTCGGCCCGATCCCGATAAGCGTGTCGACGCTCCGCTTTCCGGTCAGGAGCTTGTAATGAGCAGGGCTTTTTACGATAAACAGTCCGTCGGGCTTTTTCTCTTCGCTTGCGAACTTGGCCGATGCCATCGAATAGCCGATTCCGACGGAACAGGTGAGCCCGATCTCCGCTTTTGTCCGCTCCTTGATCTGCCTGGCGATCGCCACCGCGCCTCCGAACAGAGGCAGCGATTCGGTCACGTCAAGGTAGCCCTCGTCCAGGGAGACATAGGAGATCTGATCCGTAAAGCTGCACCAGATCTCATGGATCTGTGCGGATACGCTCTTATATTTGGTCATGTCGGGTCTGATATAGATCCCGTCAGGGCATCTTCTGTAGGCTTCCTTGATATTCATCGCGGAATGAACGCCGAATCGTCTCGCTTCATAGCTGCACGTCGTGACGACGCCCCGTTCCTTCGGATCAGCTCCGACGATGACCGGCTTTCCTGCAAGCTCCGGATGATCCCGGACCTCCACCGACGCATAGAAGGCGTCCATGTCCACGTGCATAATCGTTTTGTTCTGGTTCATAGTATTATTTACATCCTGCTTTGATGATTCTATTTTAACATCTGTCTAAAAACCTTTCTGAATGTATAACTTATTGAGACGTATCATCTGAAAATTATTCATTTGTTCTTTGTTATAATTTGTTTACCAGCTAAAAAGAGAGTGACTTTGCTGATTCGAACAGCTTCAATGCAGAATTTGTCCACAGTTGCTCAAGTGAAATAATCAACCGAGG
>CALMRA010000068.1 GCA_937872065.1 uncultured Eubacteriaceae bacterium
TGCACAGAAGAGGCAGCATTACGCGAAAAGGTGATGACAGCCGGGAAAAGAAACCGCGGTTCCATGGATTTCCTCTTATTTCCTGAGCCAGATGGATGCGCTCCACCTGCTCCTGCAGCTCGGGCAGAAATCGGTAAGCTGCCATAGCAGAATAGCCGTGGAGTACCGGTACGCCGCCCTGCTGGATCAGGCTTAATATCAGTGTGCCGGGATTCGTAGTGAGTACGAACCCCATTGACAGGGTTACCAGCGAGAGAATTCGCAGTCCTAGCGCAGGTACCTGGGTAAGGTCTGTTTCATTCCATTGGAAAATTCCGATTTCTAAGACGGCCGCGGGGTCGTCGCCAAGGCCTCTGAAAAAAAGCATGCTGATTACAAAGATCATGCTGATAACGATAAAGACTCCCAGACGTTTAACAAGGTCGAATAAGGATATGCGGCCTGCGATCCAGATGCCCGTAAACGAGCAGATCAGAACGATAAGGGGTAGTGTCGGATCATATGACAGACAGACCGTCAGTGTGATCAGTATGAGAACCGCGAGTTTTATCAACGGATTTCGGCTGTGAAGCCAGGAGTCGTGATCGAGATAGGCAAACATCAAAGTCCTCTTTCCGGAAGAAAATACTGTTCAGCAGGCATATCATACAGAACTTTTCCATCTGAGATCTCCACTACACGGCTGGCATAACGCTGCACAAGGGACAGGTCGTGAGTGATCATAACGCCAGTAACGCCGTCTGCAGCCAGAGTCTGCATATCCTTCATGAGTTCTTCCCGGTTTTCATGATCCTGTCCGAAGGTTGGCTCATCAAGGAAAAGAAGCTTCTGCCCTGTCAGGAGCATAACGGCCACACTCAGGCGTCGTTTCTGTCCCTGACTCAGGATGAAAGGGCTCTTCTCGAGCGTCTCCTCCAGATGGAAGCGGCTTAGCATGTCTTTAATACGCGCTTCCTTAACTTCTCTGGACGTCCGGGTGCGCTTTAGACTGAAAAACATTTCGTCATGAACAGTGTTTGCTACGAACTGGTCTTCGGGATTCTGGAACACCAGCCCCATTGATTCATAAAGTGTTTTTTTGCGGATAGAGGAGACAGGCTTGTTCTGAAAACTGATCTGGCCGCTGTTTTGTTTCAATATCTGGAAAATAAGCTTTAGAAGGGTGGTCTTGCCTGTTCCGTTGGCGCCGAGAACGGCCAGGAAGTCACCTCTATTGATGGATAGGTCGAAATCTGCAAGAACCGGCATATCCATACCCGGATAACTGAAGCTCAGATTTTTTATTTCAAGAATGGGTTCTGAGGAGTCTGGCGGCGCAAAACCGGTAGTTTCGGGTTCTAATTCCGGGATTACAAGCGTTTTATCTGACTCCATACAGCCTGTTGAAATGACAGCGCCGTTTTCGTCAAATACTGTAAGGCTGTCTACTGCGTCGATGATCTCAGCGATATTATGTTCTACGATAATCACCGTGAACAGTCTCTCGCGCTGGAGGTTCAGGATAAGGTCGAGTATTTCTTTACGGCTGACAGGATCGAGATTGGCTGTCGGCTCGTCGAGAAGCAGGATCTTTGGAGACATGACTAAAACAGCCGCGATGGCAATCTTCTGTTTCTGACCGCCGGAGAGCGTGGAGAGTCGGCGGTCTTCGAGTCCTGGCAGTCCTACTGCATCAAGTATCTGGGAGATGCGCCGTTTCATTTCATTCTGAGGAAGTCCCAGGTTTTCCATACCGAATGCCAGTTCTTCAGCCACTGTGAAGGTACAGAACTGACTCTCCGGACTCTGCATGACGAATCCTATGCTGCGGCTGCGTTCTCTGGGCGGCAGCTTTGTAATATCTTCTGAACTAAGATATACACGACCGGAGAGTGAGCCTTCACGCATTTGAGGGATAAGACCGTCGACAAGGTAGAGGAGCGAAGATTTTCCGCAGCCGCTTGGACCGCAGACAGCATGGACACCCGGTCCCGGAAAACAGATGGAGAGATGCTCCCAGACCGGGCGCATCTCTCCATCATAAACAAATGAAACATCTTCTATTTTTAAGCTTCTATCTTCTTGGTACATGGGAAACCTTTGAGCAGACCGGTTTTATCCAGTGCTGCCGAAATGCCTTTAACCAGCAGTATTCCGATTACGGTTGCACTGATAAGACGAACCAGAAGTATGCCTGAAGCAATCAGGGTTCCATAAGAGAGCGTGCCGAAAAAGACAATATCACGCAGGTAGACAAAAACTGCACCTAAGGCTGAAGAAAGCACCAGAGTCTTCATGTCAGCCTTATATTTGAATATCGCGTAGATAAGTTCTACACCGGCTGCCTGTAGTACACCTGCAAGTACCAGCTGAATACCGTAAGGACTTCCCAGCAGCAGATTTACGCCGGCTGTTACCAGAGCTCCGAACAGTGCCATTCCGGGTTTTCGTACCAGATACATGGGAAGAGAAGCCGAGAGCAGATAAATTCCGAATGTAAGTTCCATGAAGACGGCGCCAAGAGCGGCTGAGAGCGGCATATAGGCATAGTCCATAAGTGTATAAACCACACCGATAACTGCGCCGATCATAGCCACGACTACCACTTCTTTTGTTGTCGCTTTGTTATTCATTGATTTCCTCCGATAAATGATATTTAATAATTATTTCGTATTAATTATTAAATATCATTTTATCAGGGTTTTTGTTTCTGATGATCAACAAAGTAAAACTTAAACATTGGAGTTTTAGATAATATTCACAAATTATTGATAAAAACTTTTTATAAAGAGGAACTGATCGTTTATAAAGAAAAATATGGATGAATTGACTGAACATAGAGAAAATCAGAGTCGGAGTATTCAATATCTGCCGGACAGAATCGAAAGCATTCGTTCCTGTCGTTCTTCGATATATCCGGTCACAAGTTCTGTCATTTCATCGGAGGATCCGTCCCGGTAATAGCTGTCGAAGGCATCGTAATATCTTTTTCGATCAGTATATTTGATATCAATCGGGAGATATCCTTCCTGCATCAGCGACAGATTCATAATCAGCCGTCCGGTTCTTCCGTTGCCGTCCACAAACGGATGAATTCCTTCGAATTTCAGATGAAAAAGAGCGGCGCGTTCAATCGGATGCATTTGATTATCTGAAAACTCCTGTAGAAGCTTTTCGATAAGCCCGGGAATCTGGACAGGTTCAGGCGGTTGATGATAAGCCCCTGAAATACGGACAGGGATACGCCGATAGAGTCCGCGGTCTTCCGGGCGGTCTGCCAGTACCAGGGTATGGATCTGTTTGATATCGTGCTCCGTTAACGGTGACAGATCTCTTGCCAGCTTCTCTACAAAAAGAAACGCATCTTTATGTCCGACAGCCTCCAGATGGTCTTTTAGCGGCTTTTTATCGATCGTCACTCCTTCGAGGACAAGCGCGGTTTCCTGCAGCGTAAGCGTATTGCCTTCAATAGCGTTTGAATTATACGTATATTCAATCAGGAATTCTTCACGAAGACGTTCTAATTCTCCCTGCGTCAAAGGACGGTATCGGCTGATTTCTTCTTTCAGAGAATCGATATGAAGAAATTGTTCTGAAAAACGATCAGGAATCGTTTTATAACGATAGGAACGACCGTCGACCGGTTTAACGGCGTCTTCAGGAATCTGATAAGAACGGCCTTTTCGAATAACATAGGGGATTTTCCCTTCAGAGCACAAAATGCGAACACGACGATCTGAAATTCCCCATTTTTCCGCCGTCTCTTTAACGGTTAGATAATCCATAACAGACCTCTCAAGATTTCTTTAGAGCTTGTATTGTTCCGATTTACTAATATTATACAGCGTTATCGGAATAATAGATCGATAATTCGACAGAAGATATTAATCTAATATTCCGTTAATGGCATAAGAAAAAAGCCCGATACAATTGATTCAGGGCTTTTCTTCGTTTTTTCATCTGACAGATCGTTCTCAGCTGAAAACATTTTTCGCGGCTTCGAGAAACAGCGGAACAACCGGATTATCGTTCGATTCCAGATAGAACAGACCCATGGGCATCGTATATTCCTCTCCGTCGAGAGGAATTGTCCGGATATAGGACCGGTTCATGTGGCGGACTCCGTAGGGCATAATGCTCACGCCTCCCGTCTCGCGGACCTGCAGACCCAGCGTATCGATCTGCTGCGTATATTCAAGCCGGTCCGGCGTGATATTCTGTTTTTTCAGAAGATCGAGAACGTAGCTGTTAAATTTCGAATAGTAGGGAAGGTCTTCATCAAACAGGATAAGCGTATCATCTCTGATATCGTTCAGACGAATCGAAGACGAATCAGACAGACGATGATCGGCGGCCATCACAACAGCCAGTTTTTCCGACGTAAAATCAAGTCTGTTTACTGACGGGATCACCGTTCCGTTCGTAGCGGACAAAACAAGATCGCTCTGAGAATTCAGTATCTGGGCGAAGCCCTCCGCCGGCTGACAGGAGATGATCTCGACCTCGATTTTCGGATGCTTCTTCCGGAAGCTGCTGACGATCGGCTCAGTGTAATCCTCCGTCCAGTAATACGGGCTGCTGATGATCAGACGGCCGACCTTTCCCGCGGAGAGGAGTTCCACTTCATTTAACATCGATTCATACCGCGTCAGAATATCCTTGAACGAACGGTATACGACCTGACCCGCTTCGGTGATACGTACGTGTCTCGTGTTTCTGACAAACAGCGTTTCGCCGATTTCAGATTCAATCGATGCGATATGCCGGGTGACGGCGGGCTGAGCGGTATACAGCGTCTCTGCGGTTTTCGAATAGCTCAGTGTTTCCGCGAGCGTCACATATTCCTGCATATATCTGATCGTTATCATTTCATCTGCACCTCTATACCTCAACCTTTGCCTGTATACGTTATCTATATTTTCTAAGGTATCATAATCTATACACTTTTGTTATAAATGTTGCAATTTCCGGTATTTCTCTTTCGCAGATTTCGGCCTTATACTGAAGACAGGAAGGGCCCCCGATCACAAAAGGAGAACTATCATGTTCGAACCAAACGGTAATATCGATAAAAATGCAAAGCTGCTGCTTCATATGCGGGATAAGTTCATGCCCTACGTTTATACGGGCGCCGGTGATGAACTGAAGGCATGCAGAGAAACAGCCTGGCTCGGAAGCTTTCTTAATTTGTCTCCGGTTTATGATATCAGCGGACCGGATGCGGTAGAGCTTCTCAACAAGGTCTGCGTAAACAGGGACTTTGCCGGTTTGAAGATCGGCGGATCAAGACATGCGATCCTGTGCAACGATAAGGGACAGATGCTTGCGGACGGTGTTCTGATCCGCAAAGGCGAAGATCAGTACCGGACCTACTGGCTGGCTCCCGCGCTGGCGTATTATGTCGATACGATGGGCATGGACGTCCAGGGGAAGTGGGTCATGGACGAATTTTTCTTCCAGATTGACGGACCGAAGTCTCTTGAAATCATGGAACAGGCGGCGAAAACCGATCTGCATCATCTGAAATTCGCTCAGAACGACCAGATTCAGATCGACGGTATTGATATGACGATTCATCGTCTCGGAATGTCAGGCTGCCTCGCGTACGAAGTCCACGGCGATTCAAAAGACGGTGAACAGGTCTTCGGCGCGATCATGGAAGCCGGAAAGCCTTTCGGTATCAAGCCTCTCGGTTTCGGGTCCTACTGCCGCAATCACACTCAGGCAGGCTATCCGAATCAGTGGATCCATTATACATATCCGCTGAACACCAGCGGAGAAGGTCTGAAGAATTATGTACAGGCATCTCCATTCGCAATGTTCGGCGGCAGAAGCTATCAGAGTCTGGGCAGTGCGTCGG
>CALMRA010000069.1 GCA_937872065.1 uncultured Eubacteriaceae bacterium
ATTCAATACGATCTTTCTGTATCTGTTCACGGCGCGGGCGTCCGGCGGAGCGGTGGTCGTAAGCCAGTATATCGGACGGAAAAGCGCGGACAAAGCGTCGGAATCGGTCAGTCAGCTGCTGATAGTTTCCACCGTCTTTTCAGTTGTGCTCTCTATTCCGATTCTGCTCTTCGGTAAAAGTATCCTCAGCATGCTGTTCGGAAGCGTCGAACCGGCCGTTATGGACGCGTGCATGACCTACCTGCGAATCTCTGTCTATTCCTATCCTGCGATCGCAGTCTACAACGCGGGCGCTGCGCTTTACCGGAGCATCGGGAAGACCAGCGTGACGATGTACGTGTCGATTATCTCCAATGTGATCAACGTAGCGGGCAACATTATCGGCGTTTTCTATCTCCATGCCGGTGTCGCAGGCGTCGCCTGGCCGTCGCTGATCGCGAGGACCTTTTCTGCCGTCGTCATCACGATCCTGTGCTTCACGAATAAAAGCGGCGTCCGGTATTTCAACCGGTGGATCTTTAAATGGAACGGTCTTCTGCAGAAACAGATGCTTGCGATCGCGATTCCCAACGGGATCGAGAGCGGGGTGTTTCAGTTTGTCAAGGTCGCGCTCAGCAGTCTCGTCGCGATGTTCGGAACGTATCAGATCGCGGCCAACGGCATCGCCCAGAGCATATGGAGCATCGCGTCCGTCGCAAGCGTCGCGATGGGACCGGTCTTTATCACCGTGATCGGCCAGTGCATGGGAGCGGACGATACCGCCGAGGCGGAGATGTATTTTAAAAAGCTCCTGAAGCTTTCGATCCTGATCTCAGTGGGCTGGAACGCCCTTGTCTTCGCAGCGACACCCTTCGTGATGCAGGCCTATGCCGTTTCCGAGGAGACGAGACAGCTGGTGATTCAGCTCGTGCTTATCCACAATCTCTTCAACGCGCTGATCTTTCCCTTTGCGGATCCACTGGGAAAAGGCATGCGCGCGGCAGGGGACGTCAAATTCACGATGTACATCTCGCTGTTTACGACTATCGGAGTGCGCCTCGTCTTTTCCTATCTGTTCGGGCTTGTCCTCGGGATGGGCGTGATCGGGATCGCTTACGCGATGTGTCTGGACTGGACGGTTCGCGCCGTCATCTTCTGGGTCCGCTTTAAAACCGGGAAATGGAAGAGCTTCAGAGTGCTTGAAGCGAAAACAGCCTGAATCTGCAGCCGCATGGGAAGTGCGGCTTTTATTCAGGAAAATACATGCCTGCAGAGCATTGAATATGTTGTCATATAAGTATTTTACATGTATTAAAAAATGCCTCATAATGTAATTATCAGATCTGACAAGTACGAAATAGCAAGGGGAACAACATGAGCGCATCTTATGAAAAATTAGCCGGTGAAATCATCGAAAAAATCGGCGGGAAAGAGAACATCAGCAACGCATATCACTGCCAGACACGTCTTCGCTTCGCGCTGAAGGACGAAAAGAAGGCAGACACCGCGACAGTCGAAGCAATCGACGGCGTTATGAAGGTTATCGTCAACGGCGGCACCTTCCAGGTCGTTATCGGGCCTCAGGTCGCGGACGTATTCGCAGAAGTCGACAAACAGGCCGGACCCTTCGGCAAAGCCGGAGCTGAAACCGGCGGAGACGAAAAGAAGGAAAAGAAGGGCGTTTTCGAAACGATTATCGACTTCGTAGCCGGCACCTTCCAGCCTACGATTCCGGCACTTTCCGGCGCAGGGATGCTTATGGCTCTCCTGGCGCTGCTTACGACAACAGGACTGGTCTCCACAACGTCGCAGACGTATTACATGATCAGCATGTTCGCCAACGCGGTATTTTATTTCCTGCCTATCCTGCTCGCGTTCACTGAAGCGCAGAAGCTGAAATGCAATCCTATCCTGGCAGCCGGCGTCGCGGCGATGATGCTCCATCCGAACTGGACGGCGCTTGTCACGGCAGGCGAAGCGGTAAATTTCTTCGGTATCATTCCGTTCACGCTGACGACTTACGCGTCATCGGTAATTCCGATCATTCTCGTAATCTTCGTTCAGTCTTATGTAGAAAAATGGCTTGAAAAGGTAATTCCGAATTCAGTCAAGCTCGTATTCGTACCGATGCTCACCTTCCTGATCATGGGAACGCTGGCCTTCTCGGTACTCGGCCCCATCGGCAGCATCGTCGGCGGATGGCTTGCAGTATTCTTCACATTCCTGAGCACGAACGCGGCATGGGCGCCGGCGGTTCTGATCGGTGCTCTGTGCCCGATCATGGTTATGTTCGGTCTTCACAACGGTATCGCTCCTCTCGGAGTCATGCAGATGGCAAACCTCGGCTACGACAGCATCTGGGGCCCGGGCTGCTTATGCTCGAACATCGCTCAGGCAACAGCAGGTCTCGTCGTCGCACTGAGAACGAAGAGCGCGAAGACGAAGGAAATCGCATTCTCCGGCAGTATCACTGCCTACATGGGAATCACGGAACCGATCCTTTACGGGGTCAATCTTCCGAAGAAATACCCCCTCGTCGCGGCTATGATCGGCGGCGGCTGCGGCGGTCTCTATGCAGGACTGACCCATACCCACCGCTTTGCGACAGGCTCCTCCGGACTTCCGGCAGTACTCCTGTATATCGGCGACAACACGATGCAGTACCTGATCAACTTCCTTGTCGCTCTGGCTATCTCGATTGTCGTAACGGCAGTCGTCGCCTACTTCCTGTCTCTGAAATATGAAACAGCGAATGACACGGACACAGAAGAAGCAAAAGAAACAGCAGCTCCTGAAGCTCTGACGGCGGACACCGTCGAAGGCGTTCAGATCGCGGCTCCGGTACCGGGCAAGGTAATCCCGCTTAAAGATGTTGCAGACGGCGTTTTCTCTGAAGGTGTTCTCGGCAACGGATTCGGCATCGAACCTTCGGAAGGCAGCGTATATGCGCCGTTCGACGGAGAAGTTGCGGTCGTCGCAGACACAGGTCACGCAGTAGCGGTACGCAGCAAAAACGGTGCGGAAGTCCTGATCCATGTCGGCATCGACACGGTGGATCTGAATGGAGAAGGCTTCACGCCGCTGGTCAAGGTCGGCGACAAGGTCACGACCGGTCAGAAACTTATGGATTTCGATCTCGAAGCCATCGGCAGAAAATACAGAACAGTCACATCGGTTATCGTCGTAAACAGCGACAGATACGACAGCTTCGATCTGATCCGTACGGGCAGCTGTCCTGCAGCGGAACCGGTCATGGCTCTCGCCTGATCGATAAAACAGATAGAACAGATTTAAAGCAGCACAGAAATATAGACATTAATCAGAAAACTAGTAAAGGAATATCACAATGACTAAAATGCAGACGCGGCTTCCGGAAGGCTTTCTGTGGGGAGGCGCCACAGCCGCAAATCAGTTCGAAGGAGGATGGGACGAGGCCGGTAAAGGCCTCGGACTCATCGACCTCTTACCCTACGGCGAAGACCGGATGCCCATCGCGAAAGGCGAAATGACAGTAAAAGCCTGTGACGATGCTCACAGATATCCGGGACACAGGGCGGTGGACTTCTATCATCGTTATAAAGAAGACATCGCGCTCATGGCGGAGATGGGATTCAAATGCTTCCGTCTTTCCCTGAGCTGGCCGCGCATCTTTCCGACAGGACTCGAGGATGAGCCCAACGAAGAAGGACTCGCATTTTACGACAAGGTATTCGACGAATGTGCGAAATACGGTATTGAACCGCTGGTTACGATCTGCCACTTCGACCTTCCGGTCCGTCTTCTCGAAGAGTTCGACGGCTGGAAAGACCGCAGGATGATCGACGCGTTTGAAAAGTACTGCAGAGCGATCTTCACGCGCTACAAGGACAAGGTCAAATACTGGATCACCTTTAACGAAATCAACATGCTCAACCACCTCCCGTTCACAAGCTGCGGACTGACGGTTGAAAATGAAGAGAACCCGGCTGCGGTCAAGTACCTGTGCGCACATCACGAGCTGCTGGCCAGCGCGAAAGCCGTCAAGCTTGCCCACGAAATTATCCCGGGGTCTCAGGTAGGCTGCATGCTGGCAGGCGGGGGCTTCTACCCGTACACCTGTTCGCCTGAAGATGTATGGAAGGCGAAGCAGACCGAACGCGACAACTTCTTCTTTATCGATGTTCAGAGCCGCGGCGCCTATCCGAATTTCGCGCTGAAGAAGCTCGAACGTGAAGGCATCAAGATCGACTGGCAGCCCGGAGACCGCGAAACCCTCGCGGAAGGAACGGTGGATTTCGTAAGCTTCAGCTACTACTGCAGCCGCTGCGATTCCGCGGACCCTGAAGTCAGCGCGAAACGCGCTGCAGCCAATGCTTACAGGACCGTCCGCAATCCGTACCTGAAGGCCAGCGAATGGGGCTGGCAGATAGATCCGCTCGGACTCAGAGTCGCGATGAACGACCTGTACGACCGCTATCAGAAGCCGCTGTTTATCGTCGAAAACGGACTCGGCGCGAAAGACACAGTCAACGCCGACGGCTCCATCGACGATGATTACCGCATCGACTACATGCGCGCTCATATCTCGAATATGATCGACGCGGTCGCTGAAGACGGCGTTCCGCTGCTGGGTTACACAGTCTGGGGACCGATTGACCTGGTGAGCGCGTCCACCGGTGAAATGAGCAAGCGCTACGGCATGATCTATGTCGATCAGGACGATCAGGGAAACGGGACTCTCGAACGCAGCCGCAAAAAGAGCTTTTACTGGTATAAGAAGGTGATCGAAACCAACGGAGAAGATCTCGCATAATCGGTTTTGATCCGAATCAGGATTGCCGAACCGTCCCGAAATGCCTATGATTAAAGCAGAGGCACATTCGGGAGGGAACAGCATGGAACTCAGACTGCTGCGGTATTTCACCGCGGTCGTACAGGAAGGAAGCATCACCGGTGCGGCGCAGCGGCTGAGCGTGACTCAGCCTACGCTGAGCCGTCAGCTGATGCAGCTCGAGGAGGAGCTCGACACCGAGCTGCTCGACAGAAGCGGACGCAGCGTCGATCTGACCCAGGACGGCGCGATGTTTTATCAGCGGGCCATGGAAATTCTGACTCTCGCGGACAAGACGGAGAACGAGTTTAAAAACCGCAGCGAGCTTATCGAAGGCATGATTGCGATAGGAGCGACGGAAGCAGGGAGCTCCCTGGTTCTGCCGGAGCTGGTCGGAAGCTTTACGAGAAAATATCCGAATGTCAGGTACGAGCTTTATTCAGGCTATACCGACGACATTAGAGAGCGAATCGACAAGGGACTCCTGGATATCGGGATGCTCACGCAGCCTGTCGATGTAGCAAAATACGCATACGTGGAGCTGCCCCAGCACGATGTCTGGGGTATTCTCGTCAGAAAGGACGATCCCTTCGCGGGGCGCGAAAGCGTTTCGTTCCGCGAGATCCTGGACCGCAAGCTGATGATTCCGTTCCGCGAAACCGTCCGGCGCGATATCGAAAGCTGGTTCAAGAGTCCTCTGGATATCTTTGCGACCTACAATCTGGTTTCGAACGCCGCGCTGCTCGTCGAAAAGGGGCTTGCCACGGCGCTGAGCCTGAGCAGCATCGTCCGCTTTGTGAATATGGAGACGCTGTCCTTCGTTCCCTTTGAAGAGACGAAGAGCGTGGCAAGCGTGCTTATCTGGAAGAAAAATTATATGTACAGTCCGACAGTGACGCGCTTTATTCAGATGATCAGCGATATTTACAAGACCTGATCCCCGGACGCGGACGGTCGGCAGGGAAAGGAAATTATGAGCAGTATCGTCGTTTATTATTCCCATTCGGGAAATACGAGATGCCTCGCCCAGACCGTCGCAGAGCGCACAGGCTCCAGGCTTATCGAAATCGAACCGGAGACTGATTATCCGTCCGCCTATAACGATGTAGTCAGACAGGCAAAGAAAGAGCTGAAGGCCGGATACCGTCCGCAGCTGAAAACGGCGGAGCCGGATCTGTCCGGCGTCGACACGATTTATGTCGGCACGCCCAACTGGTGGAGCAGCCCCGCACCGCCGGTATCCGCGTTTCTCGAAAACGCGGAGCTTTCCGGCAAGACGGTCGTTCCGTTCTGCACCCACGGGGGCGGAGGCGTCGGCCATATCGAGCGGGATCTGAAAAAGAGCTGCCGCAGCGCGTCGGTCAGACCTGTGAAGCCCTTCTACGGAAGGATATACTCCCAGGACGAGATTGACGGCTGGCTCGGCAATGCATGATCAGCGCCGCGACGGATATCGCGGAGTCTGAAGAGAAGTAAACATGTAAATATGAATCAACTTGAGCCCGGAGCCTGAATTTTCCGGGCTTTTTTATACAGAGGGAATATTTAGGTACCGAAATAGATTGACTTCAGTGGAGATCGGACTATAATGTAGTTAGGTACCTAAGTAAATGGGCCGAAAGGCCTGATTTAACCGGGAGGTTCAACTCAATGGACAATTTTAAAGACGAAACACTCGACGAACAGCTTATGCACAAGTTCATGCTCGCCGCGAAAAAACTCAGACATTCCGCGCGCCCCGAAGGCATGCCCTTTCCGGACGGCCCCTTCGGCGGGATGAGAGGCGGCTGCAGGCACGGAAGTGAAGAAGGTCCTGAAGGACCGGAACACGGACGCTGCCGCCGCGGCAGACCGGAAGGCCCGATGGGAACGGGGCCGATGGGTATGGGATTCGGACATCCGGGCGAGGGCTTCGGTCCCGGACGGAGACCAGAAGGTTTCGGACGGGGACCTGAAGGAATGCGCGAACGCAGATCCTTCCTGTCCAGGGAACGCCTGCTTACCTTTATCGCGAAATATCCGGATGGAACGACCCAGAAACAGATCGCTGAATCCTTCGGAATCCGTCCGTCGTCAGCCTCCGAGCTTCTGAACAAGCTTGAGGACGACGGCTACATCGACCGCAGACCCAACGAAGCGGACAAACGCTCAACGCTTATTTTCCTGACGGAAAAAGGGCAGGCACGCGCCGCGGAGGTCGAAGACCTGCGCAGGGAACGCTGTACGGACTGGTTCGGCGCGCTGACTGATGAGGAAAAAGAAGAAATGATCACTCTTCTCGACAAGATCATCGGAAACGCTGACGCGGACAATGAAGCCGAATAAATTCAATTTCATGAAATCAAAAAAGAACCTGACGACGGGTGCCGCCCGTCTCAGGTTCTTCTGCGTTATTCAGCTCTGACAGCTTTCATTCTGAGCCGGACGTAATCCGAATACCAGCTGCCGTCTATAAACAGATCCTCCCGCAGTCGTTCGACTGTCTGATCCAGGATCTCGTTCATTTCATATTCATCACGGACGACGGAAAACGGGGTCTTCACAAACATCGTGATCCAGTCCTTCAGCCCGTCCTCTCCGTCAAGCTTCGTCGGGCTGTCAAAGAGAACAGCATAGGTCACCTTAAAGCCGGCCGTTTCGAGCAGTGAAGCGTATTTGCCGATGGTCGGGAAACAGAAGGGCATCGTGTACGGGTAACCGTGTTCGGCAAATGTATCGGCCAGCGCCGAATGGATAAGCCGGTTGTTGCCGTATCCGCCCATTTCGAATACGAATTCTCCGCAGCCCAGATCCAGAACCCTGCTTCCGGCCGGGCTGTCGATCAGTCCGATCACGCTGTTTCCATACTGATGGACGAATGAAAAATCCGACGTATACCGCTGCGCTTCCCAGTTTATATTCATGCTGTCCCTTTCTATATTAATTCTGTGATAAAACCCGGTGT
>CALMRA010000070.1 GCA_937872065.1 uncultured Eubacteriaceae bacterium
CTGTATCCCTGAACAATGTAAAAAAGCGGATTGAGCTTGAACATCGTGTCGAATCTTGCAGGGAATGTACCCATACTCCAGAGAATAGGCGTACCCCACATCAGGATCTGCATAAACACGTTGATAATCTGAGAGAGGTCCGCGAAAAACGGCTGTATCGAAGCGGTAATCCATGTCAAACCTGTCAGGAACATAATCAGACAGAAAACATAGTAAAAGATCTGGATAAGTTTGATTGTCGGATAAAACCCGTATAACGCGCTTAATATAATCGCGATAAAAATGAAGAAAACATGGGTATATAAATTAGCCATGAGCTTGGATGTAGGCAGAATTCTGATATCGAATACCACTTTTTTTACCAGGTAAGTATATTCCCGGTAACAGTTGGTGGCAGCCATAAGCGTATCGCTGAAGAAAAACCAGGCAATGATTCCTGTGACCAGATAAACGACAAACGGAATATTCCCGTTGGTCATTCCGGCTTTTAAACCGACTCCGAATACAAACCAGTAAACTCCGATCGTTACGAGCGGATTGACGAAAGCCCAGAAAACGCCGAGAAAAGATCCGGCAAATCTGGCTTTGAAATCATTCCAGGAAAACCTGACAAGAAGCTCCCTGTTCCGATAAATATCTTTAAAAAACTGAATCAAGTTTTACTCCTTAAAAAAAGCTGCCCTGCCTTCCGGCAGCGGCAGCATGGACAGATCTATTTTTTTGAATACATCTTATCGTAATATTCCTGATAACCGCCTGACTTGACATTTTCCATCCAGTCGAGATTGTTCAGATACCAGTCGATGGTTTCGGCAATTCCGTTTTCAAACGTATAGGACGGTTCCCAGCCCAGCTGTGATGTGATCTTGGTATTGTCGATCGCATAGCGTCTGTCATGTCCAAGACGGTCTTCCACATGGATTTTCAGATCGTCGGTAATCTGGTCCGGCTGCGTGTTTACGCCTTCAACGTGTCCTTCCGACAGATGCTTTTTAACATTTTCCATAATCAGATTGATGATTTCAATATTGGCTTTTTCATTGTTGCCGCCGATATTGTATACTTCACCCATCTTGCCGGTCTGAAGTACAGTATCGATGCCGCTGCAGTGATCCTTGACGTGCAGCCAGTCTCTGATCTGCATGCCGTCACCGTAGATCGGAAGATCTCTGAGTTCCAGAACGTTTGAAATCATCAGGGGGATCAGTTTTTCAGGGAACTGATACGGGCCGTAATTGTTCGAGCAGCGCGTGATATTCACAGGAAGATGGAACGTGTTGTGGTAAGCTCTGACAAACAGATCGGCACTCGCCTTTGAAGCGGAATACGGGCTGTTCGGAGCAAGCGGCGTCGTTTCGGTAAACATTCCGGTCTTGCCAAGCGCGCCGTAGACTTCGTCTGTCGAAACCTGAAGATACTTCACTCCGTCTCTGTAGGTCGGGAAGCCTTCTTCATCCTTGCCTGTTGTCCACTGCTTCTTCGCGTTGTCAAGAAGATTCTGAGTGCCTTCGACATTCGTGCTGACGAAGATCCCCGGATTTTCAATGCTTCTGTCTACATGAGATTCCGCAGCGAAATTGACAACCGCATCGAAATCATACTCCTTAAAGAGCTTCGGAATCAGGTCCTGATCGCAAATATCCCCTTTGACAAAAATATGATTCGGATTATCCTCGATATCCGTGAGATTTTCAAGATTGCCTGCATATGTAAGCGCATCCAGATTGACGATCGTTGTTTCCGGATGCTGACTGAGCATATATTTGACAAAATTAGAACCGATAAATCCGGCGCCGCCGGTAACTAATATAGTTTTATATTTTTCCATTAAAATTTGAGACTTTCTTTGATTTCACTGAGCAGCGGCTGCTTCGTATCTTTTTCGGACAGCAGCAGATCGCAGCCCGGGTCCGGCCATACGATTCCTATTTCCGGATCGTCCCAGCGGACTCCGCCGTCGACTTCCGGATGATACAGATTTGTGCATTTATAATTGAATACCGCTTCGTCAGACAGCACAATAAATCCGTGGGCAAAGCCTTCCGGAATATAAAACATCTTCTTATTCTCTTCAGTCAGTTCGACACCGTACCATTTTCCGAAGGTATCGGAATCCTTACGGAGATCGACGCCTACGTCCCAGACCGAACCTTTCGTGCAGCGAACGAGCTTCCCCTGTGAAAATTCCGTCTGAAAATGAAGACCGCGAAGAACGCCTCTCTTCGACTTGGATTCATTATCCTGGATAAACTCCATGTCGAGGCCGTGCTTATGAAAAGTCTCAAGATTGTAGGTTTCCATAAAATAGCCGCGGTCATCTCCGAATTTTGTCGGTTCGATGACAACCAGTCCGTCAATCGGCGTCTTTAATACTCTTATATCTGCCATGTAATTTTACTCCGTTTTTCTGCCGCTCTGGCTACAAGATACTGACCGTAAGCGGTCTTCTTAAGGGGTTCCGCCAGTTTTAGCAGCTGTTCTTTATCGATATATCCCATCAGATACGCGATTTCTTCGACACAGGAAACATAAAGACCCTGTCGTTTCTGAATTGTTTCGACAAAATTGGCAGCCTCCATCAGGCTGTCGTGAGTTCCCGTATCCAGCCAGGCCATTCCTCTGCTGAAGAGTTCGACCTTCAGATCGCCCCGATGCAGGTAAGCTTCGTTAACAGTCGTAATTTCCAGCTCTCCACGGGCAGAGGGTTTAATATTCTTCGCGATTTCAATCACGTCATTGTCGTAGAAATAGAGTCCGGGAACCGCAAAATTAGATTTTGGCACTTCCGGTTTTTCTTCAATAGAGAGAACAGTTCCGTCATCATCAAATTCAACGACGCCGTACCGTTTCGGATCGTGAACAGGGTAACCGAATATGACTGCGCCCTTTTCAAGCTGAGCAGCGTTCTTCAGTGAATTAGTAAATCCCTGTCCGTAAAAAATATTGTCCCCGAGGACAAGAGCGACACTGTCGTCGCCAATAAAATCTTCACCGATTAAAAACGCTTCCGCGAGTCCGTTCGGCTGTTCCTGAATCTTGTATGTAAAATTGAGCCCCAGGTCGCTTCCGTCCCCGAACAGACGTTCAAAGCCGGGTAAATCGACGGGCGTCGAAATAATGAGAATATCCTTGATTCCCGCAAGCATCAGCGTCGAGAGAGGATAATAAATCATCGGTTTATCGTAAATCGGTAGCAGCTGTTTGGATACCGCTCTGGTGATCGGGTAAAGTCTCGTTCCCGAACCGCCGGCAAGAATGATGCCTTTCATGATTCCTCCGTATAATTTAACTTCAGGCTTACGCCAGAACATTTTCCTTTTTTAAGTAAGATGCAAGCTCTTCTTTCCACGGCCGGAAATTACCGATCCCGATCTGTTTGAAGTGTCTGTTTTCCAGAACGGAATAGTGCGGACGCTCGGCAACGGTCTTTCCGGCTTTCGCGGCATACTCTTCGCTTGTTACCGGTACGACTTTAGTATCTTTCCCCGCCTGATGAAAAATCTCCGCGGCAAAATCTGCCCAGGAGCACTGTCCTTCGGCAGTTCCGTGATAAATTCCGTAATCTTCGCTGCCCAGCAGATCGATAATTGCCGCAGCAAGATCCTCCGTGCTCGTCGGAGATCCTATCTGATCATCTACAACCGTTATTTCCGGATGATTCTCCGCGAGTTTAAGCATTGTTCTGACGAAGTTATTCCCGTCTCCGTACAGCCATGCCGTCCGGATTATAAAATATTGACCGGTAGCGCTCATTACCTTGTGTTCGCCGTCAGCCTTGGTAGAACCGTAAACACTCTGAGGATCTATCTTGTCCGTTTCAACATACGGCCTGACGGAACCGTTCTCGAGAACACCGTTGCCGTCAAAAACATAGTCTGTCGAAACCTGAACGATCGGAATTCCGCGCGACGCCGCTTCTTCCGCCAGATAACCCGGGGCTTCCGCATTCACCTGCTGCGCGAGAACTCTCTGTTCTTCACATCCGTCAACATTGGTTACCGCAGCGCAGTTAATAATGCAGTCCGGCTTTTCAGCATCCATTACTTCGCGGATGCTCTCTTTATTTGTAATATCGATCTCCGGTATATCGTAG
>CALMRA010000071.1 GCA_937872065.1 uncultured Eubacteriaceae bacterium
AGGAAGATTAAAGTATATTTCCCGGGTCATAGTTCAGCCTGATATTTCCCGATTTCCCTTGAGGATCACCCGGATTGCGGTTTTTTGGGATTCTGAAAATTGAGCAGCAAACTGTGGATAAAAACTGTGAAAGGCTGTGTACGGATTGTGAATAACTGCCCGATCTGTGGATAAAATGACGGTTTTGTGGAATATCTGAAGATTCAGGCATAAATAATGTGTATAGATAGATAAGAATAAGTCGGATGAAGGCTTTTTCACGCCTTTTGCTGTTTTCAGACCTGTCGATTTGATACAATCCGGATAATGAACCCATAAGATAGAGATACTGAGTCGGGAAATTTCCCGAAGCCCTGCAGTATCGGAAAAGAAGGTTAAATGAACAAAAAATCATTAATTGAAAAATATCAGTATTTAGAGAACACCCATCAGCCCAGAGCGGCCCTGTTTCACGATCTCTCGGGATTCGGAAAATGCTCGCTCACCGTCGCGCTTCCGATTCTGTCGGCTGCGGGCGTCGAAGCTTCCTGTATCCCGACGGCTGTCCTGTCGACGCATACCGGCGGATTTGAAGGGTATACATTTCGGGACCTGACGGAAGATCTGCCCGCGTTTCTCGCTCACTGGAAAGAACTCGGATTTGAATTCGACGCAGTCTATTCGGGCTATCTCGGGTCGCCGGAGCAGGCGGAAATTCTTGAAGCCTTCGTTGAAACGCAGAAGCCGGAAACGCTCTTTTTTGTCGATCCGGTCATGGGCGATTTCGGCAGTCTGTATCCGGGCTTTGATGATGGAATGGTTCGGGCGATGAGAAAGCTCATCGGGAAAGCGGATCTGATTCTTCCGAATATGACGGAAGCTTCACTGCTGCTGGGAATTCCGTATCAGGAACCTCCGTACTCGGAGGAATATGTAAATAAGATCGTAAGGGAGCTCGCGGCTGTCGGCCCTCAGTTCGTAATACTGACCGGTATCGGTCTTGAAGAAGGGCAGACCGGCGCTGCGGTTTATGATTCCGCTGCCGATCAGGTCGATTTTATCGAAACGGAACAGCTTCCGGGCAGCTTCCACGGAACCGGCGATGTCTTTTCCAGTCTGGTTCTTGCGGGACTGATGAACGGAAAACCGCTGACGGAAGCTGTCAGGATCGCCGTCGATCTGACGGCGGAAGCGATCGCCCGCACGATTGTCAGAAAACGGCCCGCACGGGAAGGCGTCGATTTTGAAGGGGTGCTGCCCCAGCTGATCGAACGACTCGGTCACAGCGAATAAAGCCCGTCCCCGGGCTTTTTTATTTATATAGGGGGGGAGATTAACATAACCAGTTTTTTAATCAGACATTTTATCAAAAATTATCAGAAGACGGGCGATCCGACGGTGCGCCAGCGCTACGGGAGCTTCGCAGGAACGGTCGGGATCTTCTGCAACATCTTTCTGTTCGCGGTCAAGCTGGCCGTGGGGATTCTGACCACATCCATCGCGATCATTTCGGACGCGTTTAACAACCTCTCCGACGCGGGGTCGTCGGTGATCACGCTGTTCGGCTTTAAAATGGCTTCGCAGCCGGCGGACAAGGAGCATCCGTACGGACACGGCCGCATCGAATATCTGACGGGGCTGTTTATTTCGATTATGATCATCGTCGTGGGCGGGATGCTGTTCAAGTCTTCGATCGACAAGATTATGAACGGAACCGCCGCGACGTTTACGTATCTGTCGGTTGCGATCCTCGTGCTTTCAGTCGCAGTCAAGACCTGGATGTGGAAGTTTTACGGAAAGCTGGGCGGGAAGATCAATTCGGTCGCGCTTCGTGCGGCTGCAGCCGACTCGCTCTCCGACTGCATTTCGACTACTGCCGTTATCATCGCCATCATTATCGAAATGGCGACAGGCTTTTCGCTTGACGGCTGGATCGGTCTCGCTGTTTCCTGCTTCATTATCTACAGTGGCTTTGATGCGGCGAAGAACTCGTTCAGTCCGATTCTCGGCAACGCGCCGGATACCGTAATGGAAATGTACATCCGCGATCTTGTGGACGCCGTTCCGACGGCTCACGGGATTCATCATCTGATGGTTCACGACTACGGTCCGGGGAACCGGATGGTCACCTTCGACGTCGTTCTGAACGAATCGATGACGCTCGGAGAGGCCCACGATATCATCACTGAGATCGAAGAAAAGATCGAACACGAATTCGGATGCTTCGTGACGATTCATCCGGATCCTTATGATGATGAGCATGAGGATGACGGAGCCAACAGAAAAGAGCAGACGGTTATACCGCCGCATGGCGAATGGGAGGAAACGGACAGCTAAAAGTGCGACATATGTCACATGTTTGATAATTAATTATTAAGCAGGGCGACTTATTGACAGTCGCTTACAGGCTTATATAGAATTAAATGTAATAAAATACATTATAAGGATTACGAGGTGCCATGAACGGAACGAATTCGCCGGCAGAGATCGCACAGATCTGGGTCGGCAACGGAATCAAGAAAGCGAAGCTGTCTGTCGCGAAAATGCTGTTTCTCGGAATTTTCGCAGGGATGTTTATCGGATTCGGCGCAGTCGCCTTTATTGTGGCCACGTCTCCCGGTGGAACGGCAGGAGAGATGATCGCTCAGAAATTTCTCGGTGCGGCGATCTTCCCGGCGGGACTGATGATGGTTATCTTCTGCGGTGCGGAGCTGTTCACCGGAAACAATCTGCTGGCTCTTGCGCTGTTTGAAAAGAAGATCACGGCCGGTGAAATGTTCAAAAACTGGATCTTTGTCTATATCGGCAATCTGATCGGTTCGGTACTGCTGGCATGGCTTATGTGGCAGTCTGGTCTTCTGACCGGCGCTGTCGCGGAAAAGGCGATCGCGGTTGCTGAAACGAAAGCTGCGATTCCGTTCTGGCCTGCGTTTGTACGGGGGATCCTGTGCAACATCCTCGTTGTTCTGGCGTGCTGGTTCCAGGCGGGCTCAAAGAGCATGATCGGCAAGATCTTCGCGGTCTGGTTCCCGATCATGACGTTTGTCTTCCTCGGCTACGAACATAGCGTCGCCAACATGACGTACATCCCGATGGGCATGTTCGCGGGCGCGAACGTAACGTTCGGCGGACTGTGGGCGAATCTCATCCCGGTCACACTGGGCAATATTGTCGGCGGAGCGCTCTTCGTGGCGGGAATCTACTGGTTCTGCTATCTGAAGGACGCAGCTAAATAA
>CALMRA010000072.1 GCA_937872065.1 uncultured Eubacteriaceae bacterium
TTAATAAAGTGAATCCATAATAAGTAAAACCGGTTATTGCCATCAGATCGTTTTATTCGTGATTTGAGCCGTGATGTTCCTGTGCATGCGTCTCATTTCCGGCCTGACTGCAGACTGAATCGTCGCTGTTCTGACAGCTGCGGTCGCGCTGCTGAGTCTGCTGTGCTGTTCCGTCACAGTTTTCGGAGCTGCAGTTCGAACCGTCACAGTTCACACTGCCGGCGTTCGTACAGACAGCCGCTGCTGTTCCTGTCGTCGTGCAGCTCGTTCCGTCACAGTCTGTATTCGTACAGTCTGCGTTTGTGCATCGGCTCTGGACAGCTGCTGTCTGTGAAGCATTCTGCACACTGACGTTTTCCCGGGCTGCAAAAACTGTTCCTGCTGTCAGAATCAGTGCTGACAGAATAACGAGTGTTATAATCCATTTCTTTTTCATACTGTTCTCCTTCGAACATCACTGTTTTCTATATTTTTATATTAGACCTGCATTGTGACAGGATTGTGTCAGTTTCGTATTAATTAAAAATAAATTCGGAGTATTTGGAGGGGTGAGGATTTTAACCTGAAAGTTTAAACTTGCCCGTTTTCCGGATATACTTTTCATATGAATACAATATTAATAGCCGATGACAATCCGAAGATCGCACGGATCCTGTCGGATTTTGTCAAAAAAGAAGGATGGCGTCCCGTCGTCGCAGTCAACGGATGTGAAGCCCTCGAAATGACGCGCAGCGAAGATCCTGCCGCCGTACTGCTGGACGTGATGATGCCGGAAATGGACGGCTTCGAAGTCTGCCGCAGGATCAGAGAGGAAAGCGACGTTCCTGTACTGATGATCACAGCCCGGGGGGAGGATTATGATCGGATTATGGGTCTCGATACCGGCGCGGACGATTATATCGTCAAGCCTTTCTCGGGGGGCGAGGTCATGGCCCGGATCCGGGCGATCCTCCGTCGGCTCGGCCAGGATGCCGGCCCGAAGATCCGCACAGTCGGAAATCTGACAGTAAATCTCGATCGTTATCAGGCGTGGATCGGCGAAGCAGAAATTAATCTGTCAAAGAAAGAGCTGGAGCTGCTCTGGACACTGATATCCTCGCCGGGACGCGTTTACTCACGTGATACGCTGCTGGATATGCTCTGGGGCTTCGATTACGGCGGCGACAGCAGAACCGTCGACACCCATATCAAGCGGCTGCGTGCCAAGCTCGGGAAGGTATCTCATCCAGACTGGGAGATCGCGACAGTCTGGGGCGTAGGCTACAAGTTCTCAGACTCCGGTACTCCGGATGAATAAACAAACGAAGCGCGGAGGCATTGCGCTCAGACTGATCCTGTATTTTACGATCACGCTGGCGACCTTCGCCGTCATCGCGGGTATCCTCTTTTATTCGATTATTTCCAAGCTTAATCTTGATACGAGCAGAGATACGATGATCCGCAGCGCCACATCGATCGCCTCCTCCTATTCGGTTTTCAATGACGATATGGGTGAAGGCCGCGGTCATGAGTCGGGAAAGGGAGAAAAGCAGGGCTACGGCATTTTTGCAGCTCTTGCAGGCAGTCTGACCGATTCGGAGGTCTGGCTGGTGGCACAGGATAACCAGCTGATTGTTCCGGAGCACGGCGGCTCGTCGTTTTCCAGTAATCCGCTTCCGGAGGGCGCCCAGGAGATTGTCAGCGCGGCTTTCGGGGGGACAGCAACCGCGGGAGAATACTATTCTGAAATCCTCGGCAAGGAGACGATAACGGCAGGAGCCCCGGTGACATCTGCCGACGGAACGGTCGAAGCTGTCGTCCTTGTCAACGCACCGGTTCAGGATGTGACAAGCGTTACGGAATCTACGATCAGGATTATGGCGATCTGTTTTGCAGCAGCTCTTGCGGCCGGACTGATTGCGGCTGCGTTTCTGGCGAGGAGCTTCACGCGTCCCCTGATTAAAATGGAACAGCAGGCACACAGTCTCGCGGAGGGCGATTATGAAGCGAAAAGCAATGTGAAGCGGTCGGATGAGTTCGGCAGTCTGGCATCTTCTCTGGATACTCTGGCGGACAAGCTCAGACTCTCCGCACAGGAGCAGGAACGCTACCAGCGGATGCAGCAGGATTTCTTCTCGAAGATCTCACATGAGCTCAGAACCCCGGTCACCGTACTGACCGGAAGTCTTGAGCTTCTCGATCAGAATATCGTAACGGATCCGGAGGAGGTCGCCAGCTATCATAGAGAGCTTTATGAAGAAAGCCGCAGTCTGGAACGGCTCGTGGCGGACCTGCTTGAGTTATCGAGACTCGGAAATACGGATTTTTCTCTGACGAAGTCGGAAGTCAATTTCAGCGATATCTCAGCGGATGCGGCGAGAACCGCGGGACGGCTCGGCGCACCGAAAAATGTCGATGTAAAATTCAGTTCGGATACTCCTTTTCTTCCGTTTGACGGCGACTACGCGAGACTGCGTCAGATGCTGCTGGCGGTTCTTGACAATGCTGTGAAATTCTCCCCGGAGGGCGGAACCGTTGAGCTTACCCAGAAGGACGGAGTTATCGAGGTCCGGGATTTCGGGCCGGGAATACGACAGGAAGACAAAGATAAGATTTTCGATCGGTTCTGGAAAACAGAAGGGCCGTCAAATCCCGGAGGAACGGGACTCGGTCTGGCGATTGCCAGGAGCATTGCGGACAGGCACGATATCAGGATCGTAGTTCCCGACACAGAGAACGGAACGATCATACGCTTTATCCTGCCGGACAGGGGACCGTCCGAGTTAAATTCTTGATTTTTTCGCGGTGACTGATAAAATTAGTAATGGTATTCGGGCGAATATCGTCGATTTCAGCAGTTGTCCGAAAGTAGGTCAGATGTGGCAGATTCGAGTATTACGAAAAAAGCGCTTGCGGATGCGCTCAAACAGCTGATGCAGACGACCGCTTTCAGTAAGATAAGCGTCGGCAATATCTGCAGCCTCTGTGATATGAACCGCAAAAGTTTTTATTACCATTTTAAAGATAAATACGATCTGCTCCAGTGGATCTTTTATACAGAATTTATCGCTACAGTGAGATCCGATTCACCGGAAGACGGGTGGGAGCTTCTCGAGAAGGTCTGCGAATATTTTTATGAAAACAGGACCTTCTATGTGAACGCGTTTGAAATAGACGGACAGGATTCGTTCCGCGATTATTTCACATCTGTTCTGCAGACCCTTGTACTTCAGTACTTTGGGGATTCTCTGACTGATGCGGAGCATGAGGATTTCTTCTCCTCGTTTTTCACACAGGCTTACGTACTGGCGATTCAAAACTGGCTCAAGGAAGAAGACTGGCCGCCGGATCTGTTCGTTGAAAATCTGAAAAGTTTTCTCATGAATATTTCAGGGAAAATCTTGAAATAAAAAAGGACCGACAGGTCCTTTTTGTTTTTATTCTTTTTCACCTTCGGTGCTGACAGTGTCGGAGGTTTTCGTAATTTCAGCCAGAGCTTCCTGCAGAGAAACAGTCCGTACGTCGGCTGCCGGTTTCCGGTCATTATTCCGAAACAGAAATCCGTCGGCTGTCAGACCGACCGAAGCCGGGCCCGTCGCAATGACCGTATCAATTACGTCGATGTCCGTCTCGGCTTCCATCATGATAAACGGGTATTCCTGGGCGGCACGTATATCGAGTACGTAGCTGCGAATCTGTTCGATCTGATTCGGGGTGACGGAGAAACGCGGGAATAAAAACGAAAATATCGTTCCCGTCGGCTCGACACTTTTGACCCAGGTATCATTCAGCACCTGCGGAATCGAATCGGAATCATAGAACAGATGAACGGCGTAGGGGCATTTATGATAATGCAGCTTCGTACAGCGCGCAAACAGTGCGTCCGACTGCTCCTCCGCCTCGGTTCCGAGGGAAACAAGAATATTGTCCAGCCCGCTTACCGTGTGGATGTCTTCATCGCTTAGATCCTCAGGATTGACCAGCAGAATAAAGGCGCTGTCTGAGAGCTTTTCAATCAGAGGAGCGATCGTTTCGATCATGCCGGAACCGACTCGGAAAATAAACGTATAGACTCCGAGCGCGTTTGCTTCGATAACAAGCTCTTCAAAGTGTTCTTCGGACAGTCCGTCTTCTTTCTGATCGAGGTCAAAATAAATGAGCCAGGGAAGACGTACGCCTGTGTTCTCTTCATACTCGCGAAGGCGTTTGACACCCCGCGTGCATCCGTTATAGCCGACGTTGATGCCCAGCGTCATGATCTTTTTCGGATCGACGAAGGCGACGACGTTTTCCAGCATGTTGTAATACGCACTGTCTTCGTTTTCGAGCATTGTCGAACATGCATTGAAGAAATCGCGCTGCGAGGAGCCTGTCGAAAAAATCTGTCCCATTTCCACCAGATTTCGTATGCTTCGATGAGGATCGGTCGCGATATCGTCAATGGATTTGCTCACGAGCATCTCAATAAGTGCGCGAGTCAGATCTATATTTTTCATTCTTTCTCCGTTTCCGGAATAATTCCTGTTTTCTTCTATTTTAACGCATTCCATATCCAGAATGATGCAGTATTATCGTAGCTGAATATTTCTTCAGGTTATATAGACACTTGCAATGGGGTGTCTTAAAAAGTAACAAAATTCGAAAAGTGTTACCTTTTTTCCCAAGGTTACTTTTTTGCCCCTTGGTAATTCTATTTTTCAGGCTTAAAATTCTTTTAAGATTTGAATTGATAAGAATGACGTTTCGGAGAGTATGAGTTCGGGCGTATAACGAAAGGAAATCAAATGGCAGAACAAACAGCTGTGAAAGCACCGGCAAAAGATAGGAAGACAATCAAGGAACACGTAACCAGCTTCACAGTGAAGCAGGCGCTTAATTTTGTCGACATCGAAGCAGACAGTCCGGATAAAACCTTCGAAAAGCTTCTGGGCTGGGCAGAAAAGTTTGACGACGGCACCGTTACAAGACAGCTCAACGCTTTTAAGAAAACTTATGAAGATCCGGATTCCACC
>CALMRA010000073.1 GCA_937872065.1 uncultured Eubacteriaceae bacterium
CTGGTCGTTGATCTGAGTGACGATCCGGTTCAGTCTGTCTTCGTCGTAATATCTGCCGAAATGCGTATCCGAGAAGAAGACGACAGTCCCTTCCGAAACGTCCTCAGGCACGATGACATTCGTCGAATCTGTATTGAGCTCTCCCGGTTCGATGATCCGGGCGTAGACATACAGTCCTCCGACAATCAGGAGCAGTATAAATAGTGTCATAAGAATTCTTCTGACGGTTTTCAACAAAGCCTCCGTCTGTCTGCTGAATTGTATCCGACAGTCCGACCCGGTCAGACTGTCGTTTTGTTGACGTAATCACTGGTGCTTGCGCGAAGCGCACTGACGTAGTTGCATCGGAACCCCATAATATCGCCGACTTTGAGCGGTCTCTGACAGTCGGATACATCGACGATCAGATGATCGGAGCTGGCGGTTACGATTCTGGCTCCCGGTTCAAGGGGGACAATATCCTCCGGCGTGATGTCCTGTTTTCCCAGCGCGCAGATCGCCCGGCGCCGGATACCCCTGTCCTCGAAGACCGGTTCCTTGCCGAAGGCGTCTTTTCCGTGCTTCCCGATGGGCAGGGAAGGCTTTTCCTTAAGCTCGACAATTTCCGCGTCGAGGCGAAAAACGTCGCTGTGCAGAAACGGATATTTTTTACCGTAAGACGTTTCGTTTCCGAACAGCAGCAGTTCGCCGAAACGCAGATTATTGACGAATTTCGGAATCGTTCCGTTTTCCACCATATAATAGGCGCCGGAGTTGCCTCCTGAAAAGATGCTGCAGTCATCACCGAAGATCTCGCGGGTTCTGATGTACATCCGTTCGAGCTTGTCAAAGCTCGACGGTTCCGGAATGATCGCACCCGCACAGTTTGAGTTCGTACCGACACCACGGACACGAAGCGCGTCGAGTCCGGAGATTTTCTTCAGATCCCGATAAAAGCCCTCTTCATCAAACCAGCCTTCACGCAGGTCGCCGTGGTCGGCCATCAGGATCACGTCGTGGCGTTTTTTCTGCTTCAGAGCTTCGCGGTTGAGCTCTTTGAGAACCTCGTATTCGGAGTTCAGCGACAGATCCGCATAGCGGACGGTATCTTCGGCCTCGGAAATCATCGGGATTCTGATAAGCCATTTTTCACCGCCGATATCGTCGAGATCCTGAAGGTTTCTGATTCTCGAATCCCCCAGTGATTTCGCACCGCCGGCAAGAAAGGCCCGGGCGACGTCGGGATTTCCGCCGGCGCATTTCGTCACCGCCGTCACGTAGATTCCGTGCTCGCGGCAGATTCCTGTAACCTTTTCCGTATTATCCTGTATTTTTTCAAGATTGATCGTTAAATTCGGGTACATGATCCCTCTCATTTCATTTAATTCGTTAATTACACATTCGGTACAGTTTACCATAAAAGACGCAAGACTAAGCCGGATTATTGACAGTCCGGAAGCTGAACTATAAAATTAAAGTTACTGTTTAAAACAATACCCGGAGAGTCCGGAGAAATAGAACGGCAAGATTGGAGCTCTTTTGAAAACGAACAGAGAACACAGATACGATCCTCAGCGGATCGAAGAAAAATGGCAGAAATACTGGGAGGACAACGATACGTTCCGTATCGAAGATCCTTCGTGCGGAAAAGAAAAGTTTTACGGACTCGTCGAATTTCCGTACCCGTCGGGAGTGGGTCTGCATGTCGGACATGTCCGCGCATACACCTCGCTGGAAGTCATTTCGAGAAAGCGCAGAATGGAAGGCTACAACGTTCTGTTCCCGATCGGCTGGGACGCCTTCGGACTGCCGACTGAAAACTACGCGATCCAGACGGGAAAACATCCGAGAACCGTTACCGATCAGAACATCAGGACCTTTACCCATCAGCTCAAGCGCATCGGCTATTCCTTCGACTGGGACTGCGAAATCGATACGACGGATCCCGACTATTATAAGTGGACGCAGTGGATCTTCCTGCAGCTTTACAAGGCGGGTCTGGCCTACAGAGACCGGACCTACGTCAACTTCTGCACGGGCTGCAAGGTTGTTCTCGCCAACGAAGACTTCCGCGAAGGCAAATGCGACCGCTGCGGCTCTGACGTCATTCAGCTCGAAAAGGACGTCTGGTTCCTGAAGATCCGCGAATACGCGGAAAAACTGCTTCAGGGTCTGGACGAAGTCAACTATCTGCCGAGGATCCGCCTCGAACAGGAAAACTGGATCGGCAAGTCCATCGGGGCGGAGGTCGACTTTCAGATTTCGGATTCCGATCAGAAGCTGACCGTCTTCACGACGCGTCCGGATACGCTCTTCGGCGCGACCTTTATGGTTATCGCCCCCGAACATCCGCTGCTCGACGAAAACAAGGACCGGATCACGAATATGGCTGCGGTCAGGCAGTATCAGGAAGACGCGCAGAAAAAGACCGAATTCGAACGCGTTCAGCTGGCTAAGGACAAGACCGGCGTACGCCTCGAAGGCATCAGCGCCGTGAATCCCGCAACCGGACAGGAAATCCCGATCTTTATCGCGGACTATGTCATGATGGGCTACGGAACCGGCGCGATCATGGCCGTTCCGGCTCACGATACCCGGGACTACGATTTCGCAAAGAAATTCGGCTGCCCCATCGTCGAAGTCATCAAGGGCGGAGATATCGAACAGGAAGCCTATACGGACACGTCCGCAGGCGAAATGGTCAATTCCGGATTCATGAACGGAATGCAGGTCAAAGAAGCAATTCCGGCGATGATTGAATGGCTCGGAGAAAAGAGTCTCGGCAAGAAGACCGTCAACTACAAGATGAAGGACTGGGCTTTCAACCGTCAGCGCTACTGGGGAGAACCCTTCCCGATCATCTACTGCGATCACTGCGGAATCGTCCCGGTTCCGGAAGAAGATCTTCCGGTTCTGCTGCCGAAGGTTCAGAGCTACGAACCGACGGATACGGGAGAATCTCCTCTGGCTAATATCCCGGAATTCACCGAAACGGTCTGCCCGGTCTGCGGAAGACCGGCCCGCCGCGAAACGGATACGATGCCTCAGTGGGCAGGCTCCTCCTGGTACTATCTGCGTTATTTCGACGCCCACAACAAGGATGCGATCGCATCTGACGAAAAGCTCAAATACTGGCTGCCTGTTGACTGGTACAACGGCGGTATGGAACATGTTACGCGCCATCTGCTGTACTCTAGATTCTGGCACCGTTTCCTGTACGATCAGGGCGTCGTTCCGACGAAGGAACCGTACATGAAGCGTACGGCCCAGGGGCTTATCCTCGGCGAAGACGGGGATAAGATGTCAAAGTCGAAGGGCAACGTCGTCAATCCTGACGATATCATCGATCAGTACGGGGCGGATACGCTAAGAACCTACGTCATGTTTATCGGCGATTACGAGAAGCCGGCGCCGTGGTCCGAAAACGGGGTCAAGGGCGCACGCCGATTCCTGGACCGTGTGTATCGTATGACGGATATGCTCACCGACGAAGACGGCTATTCCAAAGCGCTTGAATCCGAAATGCATAAGACGATCAAGAAGGTCAGCTCGGACTACGAGGAAATGAAGTTCAATACGGCCATCGCTCAGATGATGACGATGCTTAACGAATTCTATAAGGAAAAGAGCGTGACCCGCGCGGAATTCAGAGATTATCTGAAGCTTCTGAGCCCGGTGGCTCCCCATATCTGCGAAGAGCTCTGGCAGGAAGCCGGCTTCGAAGGGCTGTGCGGCGAAAGCAGCTGGCCGGAATACGACGAAGCCAAGACAGTCGAAGACGTTGTCGAAATGGCCGTTCAGGTCAACGGCAAGGTCCGTTCGACGATCACGCTGCCGAAGGATGCCGACGAAGGGGAAGCTTCCGCCATCGCCCTTGCGGACGAAAAAATCCAGCGCTGCACCGAAGGTAAAAAAATCGTCAAGACGATCTACCGTCCGGGTCGTATCTTCAATATCGTCGTCAAGTAGCTGACGATGGCAGAGAAGAAGGAAATTATCCTGTACACCGACGGCGGCTGCCGCGGCAATCAGGATACGAACAATATCGGGGCCATCGGCGGAATTCTGATGTTTCCGAAAACCGGAGCGGTCAAAGAATACAACGAGGGCTTTCGGAACACGACGAACAACAAGATGGAGATCCTCGCGGTTCTGACGGGTCTTAAGATGCTCAAGGAGCCCTGTATCGTAAAAGTTCATTCCGACTCCGCCTATGTCGTAAACGCGGTGGAGAAGGGCTGGCTCAAAGGCTGGAAAGCGAAGGGCTGGACCAGAGGAAAAGCCGGAGAGCTCAAGAACAAGGAGCTCTGGCAGGAGATGGACCGCCTGCTGGCGGAGCATGATGTCACCTTCGTCAAGGTCAAGGGTCATGCGAATGACAAATGGAACAACCGTGCGGACGCGCTGGTGAACCAGGCAATGGACGAACTGAAACAGAAATAAACATACTGCAGTTTAAATGCAGAAAAAGAAACGGGCAAAGGTCCGTTTTTTTTTGAATGAAATCAGAAGTCGCAGACAGGCTGTTAATCGAAAGTTCATCTTTGTGTCGCAAATAATTCGCAGTGTCAATTTAAAGAAGTGCTGGTATGATAAGTCTATACGGAGGAATTAAAATGAAAACGGCATATATAAACGGGATCCTGCTGGACGGGACCGCCGATATGACACCTCAGGAAGATCTCGTCGTCCTGACCGACGACGATACGATCGAAGACATCGAATTCAGGGATAACGTCGATCTGAGCGGTTACCGGATCGTCGATCTTGACGGAAAATACCTGATGCCGGGTCTGATCAACCTGCACGTCCATCTCCCTGCCACAGGGAAGCCGAAGAAGAAGCAGCCGGACAATGTGAAGCTGGTAAAGCTGATGACGTCCAATCCGGTGCTGGAGGGAATCATTCACAGGATATGTGAAGAAACTGCGAAAACCGAACTGATGAGCGGCGTCACGACGATTCGCACGGTAGGCGGGATCGAAGACACCGACTCGATGCTCAGGGACCGGATTGCAGCCGGAAATACTGTCGGTCCCCGGATCATCGCCTGCAACCAGGCTGTTTCGGTACCGGGAGGCCATATGGCGGGATCGCTGGGGTATATCGCCCATACGCCGGAAGAGGCCGTCGGATATGTCAGAAAGATCGCAGCACAGAAACCCGATCTGATCAAACTGATGATCACCGGGGGCGTGATGGATGCGACAGTCAGAGGAGAACCCGGTGAACTGAAGATGCCGCCGGAAATGATCAGAGCCGCCTGCGACGAAGCCCATCGTCTGGGCATGAAGGTTGCGGCCCATGTCGAAAGTCCCGAAGGAATCAAGGCGGCCCTGAAGAACGGCGTCGATTCCATCGAACACGGCGCCGTGCCGGATGCGGAGATTATCGAGCTGTTTAAAAAGAACGACGCGATTCTCGTCACGACACTCTCGCCTGCCATGCCGTATTCGCTGTTTGATCCGCAGATCAGCCATGTGACGGAGCTCGAACAGTATAACGGGACGGTTGTCTTCACCGGAATTATCGCCTGCGCGAAAGCGTGTCTTGAACAGGGAATATCGGTGGGGCTCGGTACAGATACGGGGGTTCCGTATGTTACCCATTACGATATGTGGCGCGAGCTGTATTATTTCCACAAATTCTGCGGCGTGACCAATCAGTTTGCCCTCCATACCGCTACGCAGAAAAACGCGGAGCTGGCGGGGATCGGAGACGTAACGGGAACGCTCGAGGCCGGGAAAAGCGCAGATATGATCGTAACAGAGCAGAATCCGCTGTATGATCTGAGAGCGCTCAGAAATATCGATATGGTCGTCGTTCGCGGACGTCTGATCAGTCATCCGAAGGTCAGAAAATACGGACAGGCCGAGAAGCAGCTGGACATGGTTCTGTAGTTTTTAATCCTGATTCCCGCGGTTTAAAGTTTTCTGTTATTTCCGGTGCTATTCTCTGCTTAGAGACCGTTCACGCTCCGGCGTTTGACGGCAGGCAGAGAAGGAGAATTTTATGGATAATGTCATGCAGATCATGGAAGCGCGGCATTCGGTCCGACAATATACGGATAAGAAGATTGACGGAGAGGTCCTGGGACTGCTTAAGGCCGAGATCGATCAGATAAACCGGACAACAGGGGTGGACTTTCAGCTGATTCTGGACGAACCGGGTGCATTTTCCGGATTTCTGCCCAGATACGGGAAATTTCAGGGCGTTAGCAATTATGTCGGACTGATCGCTCCGAAAAGCCCGAACTGCGAGGAGAAGGTAGGCTTTCTCGGCGAACGTCTCGTTCTGAAGGCCCAGCAGATGGGGTTAAATACCTGCTGGGTAGGCTTGAGCTATTCGAGAAGAAAGCTGAAGCTCCGGATCCCGAAAAATGAGAAGCTTTACTGCGTTCTCGCCCTCGGCTACGGAAGCACCCAGGGCATCAGACACAAAAGCCGGAAGATCGACGATCTGACTGATGCGGCCCAGCCGAGACCGGAATGGTTTCTGGAGGGGATGAAGGCTGCGATGCTTGCGCCGACCGCTGTGAATCAGCAGCATTTTAAAGTCAGTCTGACTGACGACGGCAGAGTCCGGATCGTTTCGACAGGCGGTTTTTATTCGAAGATGGATCTCGGAATCGTCAAGTATCAGTTCGAACAGGGAGCGGGAAAGGATTTTCCCGGCTTTACCGCAGGCTGAAGCGTTTCAGGTACATAAAAATGAACGGATCATCCGAAAGAAAGATGGTCTGTTCTTTTTTTCGGGCGGATTTAAAGGCTCCTGCATAATATGTTCTGCCTGTTTCAGTTAAAGATCGCAGGAACGGATATCTGACGCAGTGAAAACTGATAGAATAAAAGCAGACAACGGCTGCTGCTCAGGGCTGCCTGAAAACGAAAGAATAGAGGGAATCATGCCTGATTTCAACGATATGGATAAAAACCTCAAATGCTCTGCGCGTCTGATTATGTGCATGGCCGAGGATAACGAATTTGCACGGGAAGTCGAGGAGGCGGTCAGCGATTATGATGAACGTCATTCTCCGGAGATTATGGAAAATATCGGCGCAGGAACGAGCGGAACGATCCGCGAGACGTATGATACGGCTCTGGGCGAGATCGAACTGGAAACGGACTATTCGCCGGATCAGATCGTCGTGCGCCTGGATTTTACCGACGGAGCTGACGAACCGCCCTTCGAAACCTTCATGGAAGCGCTCAGAGAAGCGGGGTATCTGGAAGAGGAACCCGTCGAACACCGGATTCTTCCGATGGATGACAGTGACAGGATCCAGCTCGTACCCTACGGTCTGGAGCTGCGCATGAAAATTTCGGATTCAAGCCGCAGCGAGGAGCAGGCGATCCGCAGCGGTCCCGTCCGGGTCGGTTTTCAGGAGGTAAAGAACGCAATCTTCCTGACGTTCGATTTTGCCAGCGAGACCTATATCGACGTGCCGATGTCTGTCCATCTGTCTCCCTTCGGCAGCGACATCCTGAACCGCTTTGAAGAAGGGGAGGGACTGCCGCTGTATACGGTTCTGACGGATCCCGAGAAGGAAACGGTGCATGTCGTCAGACAGTTCGAGCTGAGCACGGAAATGTCCAATCGCATTTATGACGCCCTGGTGCGCCAGGAGAATGCGGCCTTTGACGAACCGTATTATCAGAAGGTCGTACGTGCGATGTTCGGGGAGTACGATCATGCGGGACTTGCCGCAAAATCCGAATGCTTCTGCCAGATTCCGGGGCGGGAGTATTGAAACGATCCGAAACCGTAAAAAAATAAAAACTGACGGAGACGACATCCTGCGCCTCCGTCAGTTTTTTATTGAGCGGTATCCGTACTCAGTTCCTGCTGTTCTTCTGCTTTCTTCGCAGCTCCGTTTTTTTCGGCTGCCAGCGTTTTTCTTCCGTTGGCATCGGCCGCGATCCTTGCGACGAGAGATCTCGGCAGAAAACGGATGCCGAACGCGGCAAGCTTTGCCGCGGCCCCGTGGATTCTGACCGGCCGTTTGTGGCGGATGGTCCAGAAGGCGTCTGCCGCGACGGATTCCGGCGCTGCGGGTTTCATTCCGTGAAAACCCTCCGTCAGAGAAGCCGCTTCGTTGAATCCGGTCGAAACAGGTCCCGGACACAGAGCGGATACGCTCACGCCCGTTCCTTTAAGCTCTTCGTTAAGGGACTGAGAAAACGAGAGAACGAAAGCCTTCGTCGCGTAATACACCGACATATAGGGACCCGAATACATGATGCCGGCGATCGAAGCGATGTTCAGGATGCTTCCCGAACGCGCTGCCGTCATTTCTCTGCCGAAGACGTAGCTCATCTGCATCAGCGCGACGATGTTCAGCTCGATCATCCTTCGCTGCTTGTCCCAGTCGGAGTCGAGGAAGGCCGCCCGGTCCCCGAATCCGGCGTTGTTGATCAGCACGTCTATGGGGATCCTGCGCTTTTTCAGCTCATCCGCAAGCCTGACCGCTTCGTCGGGAAGCGTCAGGTCCGCCGGTACTGTGGTAACGGTCACACCGTATTTATTTTCAAGCTCACGTTTGATTTCGTCGAGCTTTCGTTCTGTCCTGGCGACGAGAACAAGGTTATAGCCGTGCTCCGCGAACACGACTGCACAGGCTCTTCCGATTCCGCCGGAAGCTCCGGTTATCAAGGCTGTCTGTTTCATTCTATTATCCTTTCTCAATCCATTATAACGCTTAGAATATACCCTGTCGGGACCAAATCAGCTGCCGCTGAATCGGTCAGTCAGAATCTTAGCTCCCTTTTCTGTTGAAAAAGATTCGGAAATATCTTCAGAGGGTATCAGTTTACCTGCTGTCTGTTATAAAATAGAATCAGATTAAATATACTCTGGGGCAGTATGGCCCGCGATATGGTGAGTCGATGACAAAATATAAAATCATGTTCAGCCCGACGGGCGGAACAAAAAAAGTACTGGATATTATGACCGATTACTGGAACGACGATGTTGTTGAAATCGATCTGTGCGATCCGAATTTCGATTTCTCCTCAGTAAAACCGGGTCCTGAGGACTCGGTGATGATCGCCGTTCCGTCGTTCGGAGGACGGGCGCCGGAATGCGCGATGGAACGCCTGAGTCAGATTCAGGCGGATAAGACGCCTACGGTTCTGATCACGGTATACGGCAACAGAGCTTACGAAGATACGCTGCTGGAGCTGAAAACGACTGCGGAAAAAGCCGGCTTCATGCCGCTGGCAGCGGTCGCGGCAGTCGCTCAGCATTCGATCGTTCCAAAATTCGGCGAGGGGAGACCCGATGCCGAAGACCGGAAGGAGCTGCTGGATTTCTGCGAGAAGATCCAGGCGGCCAGAATCATCGGAATTCCGCATTTTCTGAAGGTTCCGGGAACATATCCGTATAAAGAATTTAAGGGTCTCTCGTTCCATCCTGCCGCAGGCAAGGAGTGTACGAAATGCGGTCTGTGCGCCCGGAGCTGCCCTGTCGGGGCGATACCGGAGGATGATCCGTCGCAGACCGACCGAAAGGCCTGCATCACCTGTATGCGCTGCGTTTCGATCTGTCCTGTTCAGGCCAGAGGGCTCAGCAGACTTGAAAAATTCGTGGCCGAGACGGGGCTGAAGAAAGCCTGTTCAGGACGCAAGCCCAACGAGCTGTTTCTCTGAACTGAAACCGGTACGATCCCGCGGTATTCCTGTGAGCCGGAAAGTACAGCGTGTAAAGCAGAAAACCGGGCAATAAAAAAAGACGGAGCTTCCGTCTTTTTTTATTGCCATGATTAAATTCGATTAAATTCCGAAGTCTCAGACATTGACGCCGAAGAGCTTCAGAAGCTTCTGCCATACGTTGAGTTCTGCAGTCTGTTCGGTTGATACTGTCTTCGTTTCCGGTACCTTGATTTCTTCCGTCTTGATTACGAACTGGACGGAATCAACGTTTCCGTTCTTCGAAGATGTGAACGAAGGCGTACCTTCATCGGAGTCGGAGGATCCCAGCAGTCCGGACAGCTTATCGGTGACGGTTGTCATCGCCTGATCCGTTTCGGTCTGCAGCGTCTGGGTGCCGTCGGAGAGCTCTGTCGTACCGCTGTTCAGCTCCGACAGTCCGTCCGACAGCTCGTCAGCCCCGTCTGCTGCGGAAGCGCTGCCTGCAGCCAGCGTCTTGGCGCCTGAAGCCAGAGTGCCGGTTCCGGATGACAGTGATGATGCGCCGTCTGCCAGCGAGGCGGTTCCCGCATACAGGGTCTGCGCGCCGGATGACAGGGTTCCCGTACCGAGGGCGAGAGTCTGAGCGCCTGTCTTCACATCGTCCGCGCCCTGTACAAGCTTAGCGGCTCCATCCTTCAGATCGGCAACGCCCTGGGTATATGAACCGATGCCCGCGTCGAGCGTTCCGTACTGGTCCGCCAGCTGATCGACTCCGGCGGCCAGCGTGGCGACCTGATCCGCAAGAGCCGTTACGCCCGCGTTGAACTGTGTGTAGCTTGTGTCCAGCTGACTCAGTCCGCCGGACAGGCCGGCGATGCCGGAGGCAGCCGTATCCAGATACTGGCCCGAACCGTCGAGAGCGTCCGCATTCTTGTTCAGCAGATCCCGGGTGCTCTGCAGCGAATCGATCTGAGACTGAACCTGGGCAGCCTGTTCCGTCTGTCCCGCTGCAGTCAGCACATCATACTGAGCCTGCAGCGTATCGATCGAATCCTGGAGAGAGTCTCCCGCATTCCGGTCGGCCGCTGCGAGGGTCGTCATATTATTTCTTAAGCCTGTATATTGATCGCCGGTAAATGCGGCGTTGAGCTGAGAAGCGCTGCCGCTGAGCGTCGAGATGCCGGCCGCGATCTGATTCGAGGAGTCGGTCAGGGTCTGAACGGAGCCGCCTTCCTGAGCGGCTTCGTCGAGCTGCGCACGCATTGCTGCAAGAGCCGCTTTGACCTGGGCAGAACCGTCTGTCAGGTTCTGAGACTGGGAATCAAGCTCGTCGATTCCGGCCTGCGCCTGCGCAATCCCCGCTTCAAGCCCGGAAGCGCCGCCATACAGCTGCTGTGCGCCTGCTGCGGCAGAAATAGCGCCCGTACTGAGCGAGGCCGCTCCGCTGCTGACGGAAGCTGCGCCGCTGCTTACCGACTGTGCTCCCGATGCCGCGCTGTCTGCCCCCGTACTCAGGGAAGAGGCGCCGTCTGCGACGGAACGCGTTCCGCTGCTCAGGGAAGAAGCGCCCGAGGCTGCTGAAGCTGCCGCGCTGTCGAGGCTCTGGGCGCCCTCGTTGAGTTCGTCGATTCCGTCTACGAGAGCGTCGGCCTGATCCTTGATTTCATCCGTGTCGACCCCGAGATCCAGGTTGAGCTTGACGCCCGCGATGGTCACCGCGCCCATTTCAAAATCTGTCACATCGGCTGTGATTTCCGTATCGATGCCCTGGCCAGGCAGGATGATGTAGCTGATCTGCTTGTCGCTGCCGCTGTTGGCGACCGTTCCTCCGGAAGCCGTAAGATTCTGAGTCTTTTCCGCATCGAGCTTGAAGGTCGCCTCAAGCGCGTAATTGTCGTAATAGTCGTTTGTGCAGTACTGGTTTTTCGTTACGACAAATTTGATCGTCACCTTTCCGGTCTGTCCGGCAATCGTCGCGGAATTGTATTCCTGTCCGTCAAGATAATAGCGGATCGAGATATTCCACGGGATCTGAGCGTTGACCATCGTTCCCTGGTAATAGACTTTTTCAGCATCCGTCGAGAAGGTGATCGTGTCGCCGTTTTTGTCGAGGGCGTCGTCCGTCGTCAGCATCTTGACGTCCGTATAACTGCCGTAATCGGTATGCGAACCGCTGCCGAAGATATTGACCGCGTTGACATTTTTGATCATGCCGGCCGCATTTGTCATCGCGTAGATGACTTCTTCTTTCGATGTCGTACTGTCCGAATCCGCCGCCGAGACCGGCAGGCAGATTCCGAATACCATTAGGACTGTCAGGAGGCAGGCAGTCATCCGCGCTGCGTTGTTTTTAACTTTCATGTATGTTCTTTCTATCTGAATTTCAGGCTGTTATATATCCGAATGATCCGGCGGGCAGATCAGGATTCTTCTGATGATCTGATTTCCTGAACTCTCGCCTTGAGATGACGTTTGAGCTTCTGGTGATTTTCATGGATACGCTCTTTGCGTCTGTTCTTGCCGATCCGTGTCTTTTCCTGAAGACCGTCCGTCAGGTACAGAAGACCCGGCAGGACGAACATGACGACGCACAGCGAACACAGCGTGCCGATTCCGAGGAAGTAGCCGAGCTGAGAGATCAGACCGTGAGTCGACAGCATTCCGAGCAGGAAGCCGACGACGGTCAGGACAGAGGCGGAGGTCAGGATCGATACGGAGCAGGATGTGACTGTCTCGACGATCGAACGGCGTCTTCCGTACTGCTCGCGGTATTCGCTGTAGCGGTCCGAGAACAGGATCGCGTAGTCGACCGTCGCCCCGAGCTGTATCGAGCTGATGATCAGGTAGGCGATATAGAAGACGTGCTGTCCGGTAAAGTACGGGACAGACAGGTTTATCCAGATCGCGGTTTCGATCCCGAGAACCAGGATTACAGGCAGGGTAACTGACTTCATCGTCAGCAGCAGGACCAGGAATACGGCTGCGATCGCAACGAGGTTGACCTTGGCGGTATCCGCAGTGATCGTATCCATCAGGTCATAGGCGCTGACGCCTTCGCCTGCGAGATACCAGGTATCCGGATAGTATTCCTGAGCGTCGGCTCTGATTTCACGGACCAGATCGAAGGTTTCGTCGCCTTCCAGATCCGCTTCGACCGAGATGACCATCCGGCTGTAATTGTCGGATTCGAGCTGAGAGAGCTGATCCGCTTCCAGATAGGTATCCGGAACCTCAGGCCCTGCAAGATCCACATAGGAGATCACGCTCTTAACCTGAGGCAGCTCCTGGAGTTTATCCGAGAGCTCCTTTTCCTTCGCCGTATCGCCCCGCGGAACCATCATCACGTAGGTGTCGCCTTTGCCGAACACGTCCTCTATCTCCTCAATATCCTGTCCAAGCTGCGTCTCCGGACCGAAGAGATGACTCGCCCCGTAGTAAAACGAGTTCGAATTCGAAGCCAGATAAGCCGGAACGATCAGGAACAGGAAGATTACGGAAACGGGAACCATGATTTTGATGATCAGCTCTCCGAATTTCCTGAAGCTCGGCACGAACCGGCGGTGGCGCGTTTTCTGAATAAGCGGGTAGGAGGCGAGGATCAGACCGGGCATAAAGAAGAATACCGTGAGCAGGCTGATGCCGACGCCTTTAGCCAGAGCCAGGCCGAGATCGGGTCCGATCCGGAAACGCATCAGAACCAGCGCGAGAAATCCGATTACCGTCGTCATGCCGCTGGCCAGGATGGAGGATGAGGATTTCGTCAACGCGTCCACCATCGCTTCCTTCGGATCTTTGATGGTTTTTGTCGTTTCGAGAAAACGATGGAACAGGAAGACCGAATAGTCGAGAGAGACCGCAAGCTGCAGGATACTTCCCGCGGCGTTCGTGACGAACGAGATCTCGCCGAAAATAATATTCGTCCCCATATTAATAATTACGGCCGTTCCGAGACCCAGCAGGATTACGACAGGTTCGAGCCACGAAGTCGTCGTGACGGTCAGAACCAGCAGAACGAACAGGACCGCGTAGACGGAGATCTTTGCGACTTCGCTGACAGTGCTCGTTGTCGCCACTGCAGTCGATACGGCTGATCCTGACATCGCGTTGTCGTCTCCGATCAGCTCGCGGATATCCTCGACAGCTTCGAGACGCTTGTCCTCTGAAATTGATACGGAAAACAATGCGTTTCCGTCTTTATAGTAGGTTTCTACCGTATCGGTATCGAGGGTTTCGATCGGTACCGTCGTCGACGACGCATCGTCAAGCCAGGTCACGTCGGTCACGCCGTCTATCGCTTCAAGCTCGGACTTGTACGTCAACGCATCTGCGATCGAGACGTTTTTGATCATGACCCGGGCGTTTGGGATCGAACCGTCGAACTCCTCATCCATTTTATTAAGCGAAACGGTCGAGCTGCTGTCCTCGGGCAGGTAGTCCGTAACATCGTAGTCGACAGCGACGAAGTTCTGCAGTACGGCGCAGATCAGGGCGGCTGCGATAAAGATGACCATCAGCAGCTTGCGATGATCGACCACCTGCTGGAAAAATTTCTTTTTTTTCTTCTTCATAGATCTCCTTTTGTTATATTAGAGCGGCACGATTCCGGCAGGCGGAATTCGCATAAAGACAGGCCGCGTTTTATCCTTGTGTATTTTACTGAATTAACTGATATTATGAAACGGACATAAACTGCCCACATGGGTGAAATCCGGACAAATAGGGTAAGATTGGCGGTCAAATTAGGCAACATTGAGTCAAATTATCAACGTTTTCAAACGTTTTAGTAACAAATAGAGGAGTAATGATGGAATACAAGGTGACGTCGAATAATACGAAAAGAACGCTTGCAGCCTCGCTGAAGAAATTTATGGAGAAAAAACCGCTCTCAAAGATCACGGTCAGCGAGATTGTTCAGGACTGCGGATTAAACAGAAAGACGTTTTACTACCATTTTGAAGATATTTACGATCTGCTCAAATGGATGCTCGATCAGGAAGCTGTGGAGGTCGTCAGAAACTTCGATCTGTTCACCGAATACGAGGAAGCGATCCGGTTCGTCATCGATTACGTGGACCGCAACAGCCATATTTTGAACTGTGCGCTGGATACGGTGGGGCGCCACCAGCTCAAGCAGTTTTTCTACAACGATTTTATCGGGATTATGCACGATATCGTCGTTCATATCGAAGAGGTGCTGGAGTACAGACTAGACGATTCCTTCCGCGATTTCCTGTGTTCATTCTATACGGAAGCGGTCGCGGGCTCGCTGATCACGCTGTTTGAAGAGGGAGAGCAGCAGCAGCGCGACGTCCTCGTCGACGAGATCGCCTGTATCTTCAGATCCTCCCTTCCGGCGGTGATCCAGGACGCGGGTACTCCGGTCTGATTATCTGCCGGAACGGCGGGGAACGTTCAGAGTAAACCGTATTTTATTATCGAAATTTTTAAAAAAGTAAGTCTTATTATCCTGTGAAAACGAAAAAAAGCCTGAGTTTTACTGAATATGACTCCGGTATAGACTGTAATCAGCGAAAGGAGAACAAATGCAGCTCACAAAACGACAGATCTTACTGCTGAATCTTCTCAACGACACGGATGTCGCGGAAGCTGCGAAACTGAGCCAGCTGCTCGGGGTCTCGGTACAGACACTGAAAACGGAACTGAAGGCTCTCGGACCTCCGCTGAGAAAATACGGCGTATCCGTCAAGTGGCTTCCCGGAAGCCGGATCGCTGTCAGAGGAACCAGAAGACTTCCGGAGATGATCAAGCAGACAGAATCCTGGCGCGAACTGACGAACCCGGAACAGATTCTGCTGATTCTGGTCCTTGCGGATTCGTTTCTGACGATTCAGGACATCGCTGACAGACTCTATATGAGCAAATCCTTTACGGAAAAGGCTCTGACGAAGGTCATCGATGCCCGGGACGATATCGAGGGACTCAGACATTACGGAATCCGGTACACAGGCAGCAGACAGCAGCGCAGGGAGCTGTTCGCCGAACTGCTGATGCCCTATATGTACGGGATTAACTTTATCCTCGAGCTCTCGCAGTTTGACGAGCAGCATTTTCCGCTGCTTGAATACCTGAGTCCCGAGAGCATCGCGAAGGCTTCCGATGCGGCGGATACGCTGCGCAGCGACACGACGATTCACCTGACTGACGATTCCTACTGTGTTTTCTTTCTGCATCTGCTGTTCATGCTCAATGAGGGCGAAAAAGATAAACGGCCCGATCCGATCTATTCCGGACTGATTTCCGAATACGACCGCAATCATACCTACGTAAAGCTGGTCGGAAATCTGAACGACAGCGCGGATCTCAGGCTTTCCGAGAACGACAGCGCCTATCTTGCGGGACTTCTGATGAGTCTCCGGAAGACCCGGATGCTCAACAACACGGAGATCCGGGATGAGATGCAGGGTTTTATCGAGACGCTGTTCGCACGAATCGAGGATACCTTCGATCTGAGCCTGGACGAGGACGAACAGCTCAGGGAAGGGCTTGCCCTTCATATCTACACGACGGCCGTAAGACGCAGCACGATCGAGATCTACGCGGATGAGAAACAGTGCACGGAGATTAAAAAGCAGTATCCGCTCGCCTTCGATATGGCGGTTGTGACGGCGGAGATGATGAACGAGGATTACGACTGTAATCTGAAAGACAACGAAACGGTCTACCTGGGGCTGCACTTTCAGGCGGCTCTGGAGCGGAGAAAGAAAAATATCCGCAAGATCCGGACAGTTCTGGTCTGCCATCTCGGATTCGCCGCTTCGGAGCTGATCAAGACGAAGCTGGAGCGTCAGAATCCGAGTCTCGACTTCATTCATGCCTACGCCCTTCAGGAATATCTGAAGGCAGGCCCGGGAGACGCGGATCTGATCCTGACGACGGAGAAAATTCCTGAAACGGATATCCCGCTGATCTACGTGTCGGCAGGGCTCACCGAAAACGAGCTGAACAGCGTGCGGATTTTTGTCGACAGGCGCCAGGTGGACGATATACTTCTGATGGTTCTCCACGAGGCGGATCTCGTGGATCTGAACGACTGCAGCACCTCCGAGGAAGCGATCTGCCGGATGGCTCAGAACCTGATCGATTCGGAAAATGTCAAACCGGAATATCTGAAGAGTCTGCTGGACAGGGAAAAGATCTCCAGTACGGCTATCCATCGTATCGCGGTACCCCACGGCAATCCGAAGCTGGTCACCGAGACAAAGCTTCTGATCGGCCTGAGCAGGGACGGTATCGAATGGGACGGCGAAACAATCACATGTGTCTTTATGTACGCCTTTACGCCTCATGTCGTCTGTAAGACTGAAGACGTTTATACCGCCTTGTTCAGAAAGCTCGCATCACCTGAGGTTGAAGAAGAAATTTACGAACTCCGTGATCTGAGCGGAGAAGAATTCAAGAAAAAACTGATCAAAGCTATCGCCGAGGGATAACCCCGAAATGAAGCTGTGTTAAGAAAGGAAACAATATGACTGCCACATTAAAAGATATGTTAAAACCCGAATACGTTTATACGGACGTTGCCGTCGAACCCCATGACAAGGACACGGCCATCAGAAAGATCGCGTCGATGTGTGCGGCGGGAAATGCGGAGGAAGAGAAGATGCTCCGTGATACGTTCTTTGCCCGTGAAGAAATGGACTCGACCGGCTGCGGAGAAGGAGTCGCGATTCCTCACGCAAAGATCAAAGGTCTCGAAGAGCCCAAGGTCGAAGTGTTCAAGTTCGCTCAGCCGCTGGACTGGGATGCCATCGACGATAAGCCGGTTACGCTGGCCATCGCCCTCGTCATGCCCGACGGCGACAAGGACAATCTGCACCTGCAGGTCATCAGCCGGCTTGCGAGAAAGCTCGTCGACGAAGATTTCGTAGCGGCGCTTGAGAAGCAGAATACTCCCGAAGATCTTTACGGCTTCCTGACCGATCAGCTCGGATAAGCCGGGCAGCAGACTGACATTATTTTAAAGAACCGGATATCAGTTACCGGGATAATTACAGACAGGAGAAAACCATGAAAATAATCGGCGTAACAAAGTGCCCGACGGGCATCGCCCATACGTATATGGCGGCTGAAAAGCTCGCCAGAGCCGGCAAGGAGCTGGGATTCGACGTCAAGATCGAAACCCAGGGATCTCAGGGAACAGAAAACGTACTGACGCCTGAGGACGTCAGAAACGCGGACTATGTTATCATCGCGGCTGACGTGGCCATCGACGACAAGGACCGCTTCAACGGCAAAAAGGTTCAGGAGATGCCGATCAAGCCCGTTATCAAGGACGCGAAGAAGGTCCTGACCGAGCTTCCGGAAAACGCGAAGCAGGTCGGCGGTGAATTCGTCACAGACAAGGAGCTGCAGAAGCCGACAGGCAGCGCGGCGGTGAAAGCCCTGATGAACGGCGCCTCCCACATGATCCCGTTTGTCGTCGTAGGCGGTCTGTTTATCGCGCTGTCCATCTCTTTCGGCGGAACGGCAACGGCAGACGGAATGGTCGTAAGCGGCGTGTTCTGGGAAAAGATGAACGCGATAGGCAGTCTCGGCTTTAACCTGATGTATCCGATTCTCGCAGGCTTCATCGCCTTCTCGATTGCAGGACGTGCGGCGCTGGCGCCGGCGATGATCTCCGCGATGGTCTCGGTTTCTCCGGACGTCCTCGGAACGACCGCGGGTACCGGCTTCCTCGGATGTATCGTCTGCGGCTATGCGGCAGGCTATTTCGTCAAATGGGTCAACACGTGGAAGGTCCCGAAGGGACTCAAGCCCATCATGCCCATCTTCGTCATTCCGCTGCTGGGCACGGGACTTATCTCGGCAGCCTTCATCATGTTCCTCGGCGGACCGATCTCCTGGCTTATGGAAGTTCTGAACAGCATGCTTAAGTCGCTGGCTGCGAATACCGCGACCGCAATTCCTCTCGGACTCGTCCTCGGCGCGATGATCGGCGTCGATATGGGCGGCCCGGTCAACAAGGTGGCTTTCCTGTTCGGTGTCGCAAGCATCGCCGAAGGCAATCCGCAGATCATGGGCATCGTCGCAGCAGCCATTCCGGTTCCGCCGCTGGCCTGCGGTCTCGCGACTTTCCTCTCGAAGAAGCACTTTACTGAAGAAGAACAGGGCTCCGGTCTCTCGGCGTTCCTGATGGGCCTTATCGGCATCACGGAAGGGGCAATCCCGTTTGCCACGGCAGACCCGAAGCGTGTCCTGCCGTCGATGATCACAGGCTCTGCTGTTGCGGGCGCTCTCGCATCGGTCTTCAAGATCACGGATGTCGTTCCCCACGGCGGACCGATCGTCGGTCTTCTCGGCGCGACCAACAACGTGCTGATGTTCCTCGTCTGCATCGCGGTCGGCACCTGTGTCGGAGCGTTCATGCTGATGGCAATGCTCAACAGCAAAGATAAGAAGGTTGACGCGGCAAAGGCTGAATAAAGCAGATAATCAAAAATGGGCGGTTTTCCCCCGCCGCCCGGTTTCAAGACCCGAAAGGGTCTTTTTTATTACTGAAATTCTAACTGGCAGACCATGAAACAGGGGTATTATTCGGGTAGATTACTAAGACAGCTTATGAAAAACGAATCCATTCGTTTGTTTCGCTGCTTTTCATTAATGCTATACTGTCTCTAGCCGATAAGGTTTACTGGAAGGTGATAACATGACAGACGAAGTCAGGCAGATGCTGGAGAACAACCGGCGCTTTGTCGAAAATAAAGAATACGAGCAGTTCAGAACGAGCGGGCTGCCGGACAAAAAGATCGCGGTGGTCACGTGCATGGACACAAGACTCGTACAGCTGCTCCCCGCCGCTCTGGGCATCCGCAACGGTGACGTCAAGATGATCAAAAACGCGGGCGGGATGATCACCGATCCCTACGACAGCACCGTCAGGAGTCTTCTGATCGCGATCGGAGAGCTCGGCGTCGAAGAGATCATGATTGTCGGACATACCCAGTGCGGCGTCGCGGGACTGGACGCGGACGAGCTGATCGAAGCCCTGGAAGAAAAAGGCGTATCCGAAGAAAACATCGCCGCAGCCGCCTCACAGGGAATCGATCTTAAAGGCTGGCTGGGCGGCTTCGATCACGTTGAAGACGCCGTCTGCGAAACGGTCGATCTGCTGCGCTCACATCCGCTTATTCCCGAAAGTGTCGAAATCGACGGCTATGTCATCGATATCGTAACAGGCGAACTCAGACCGGTCGCGGGAGATGACCGATGAGCAGATATACGAGAAAACGCGCGGGGATTACCTTCCCGGACCTCGATTCGCTGATTCCGGTCAGAAGGCTCATCGACGAAGCGAAGCTGGGGGTGCAGAATAAAAAACGTACGATCGAAGACAGTCCGTTCCGCGCGACGCTCAAAAAGGTCGCGGAAGAAAACGACTCCTCCGATACAGTCGATATCGAAGACGTGACGGGCGCCGGGGACGGAGGGCTGTTTCCGGGCTTGCTGATCACTGCGCCGGTAGCCGCTGCGGCGCTGGCGGGTATGAGCCTGCTCAAGCGCAGACAGGCGAAAAAACTCGAGACCGAGAAAAAAGAGCTGTACGATCAGGCGATGGATACGATGATGGAGGTCAAACGGGCGGACGACGAGGAGACGCGTAATCCGGACATGAACGTCCGGCACGCACTGTATCTGGAGGCGCTGCTCGAAACGCTTCGTCAGGTGACCACCTGTCTAGAAATGGATCTTGAGGTTTTCGAAAAACGCAGGGAATTCTGAGGAGCTGATAAAAGCAGGAAATAATAAAAGCGGAGCCGCAAGGCTCCGCTTTTATTATTTCCTGGATGTTATTTAAAATTCTTCGATGAGCGGCATTTCCGCCGCGTGGGCTCTGACGAGATACGCGTATTTGTTCAGCAGACGCCACTGAATCCCCGTGAAGCCCGCCGCGTTGAGCATCTGCCAGATCTTCTTTTTCGAGTACAGCGCCATGTCCGTCACGTCGTTGACGGGCTTCGAAATCATGTTCAGATATCTGAGCATGGAGCTCAGGTACGTGTCGCAGATGATGAACATGCCGTTGGGCTTCAGAACCCGGCGGACCTCAGACATTACCTTGTGCGGCTGCTTGTAGTGATGGAACGTTGTCGTGCTGACGACGATATCGAAGGAGTTGTCCGGATAGGGGAGATTGATCGCCTGACCGAAATCAAACGACACATTTTTCCCGCGAAGTCGTTCCTTCGCCTTGCTCAGATCCTCCAGCCGGTAATCGAAACCGCGGGCTTCGATATTCGGACATTTTTCGAACAGCTGCTCGAGGAGCAGTCCGGTTCCGCAGTCGAGATCGAGGATCCGGTCGAAATCCTGTCCGGCAAGCAGGTCCGCGACTTCTTCTCTGGCGTCGTGCGAAAACTGCTTGAATTCGCTCGTATCGAATATTGCGGCCAGAAGCTCGCCGGCAGTGGTCTTGCTGTCTAAATTATTGTCTGCCATGTTTCCCTCCGTCTGTCTTTAATGTACCCTGTTCCCGGTCTTCTTTCAAGTAAACGGCATGTATACATGTGTTTTACCTAAATATCGTACTTAAAGATCAAATGAAGCTGTTCCGTTAGTCTTGTATCAAACGCCATTTCACTTTCATCGAGTAACAATAATAGATATAATACACGGGATGCCGTATGGGCAGAAAAAACATAAAACACATTCGCCTGAGCTGACGGCGGGATGTGACAAAGAAAGGATCGAATTCAAACATGAATCAACAGGAAACCCAACTGAAAGTCAATCTGATCTCGCATACGCCGGAGCCTGAAAAACTGATTTCGGCAGCAGCCAAGCTCTGTTATTCGCAGACACCTGCGTCTGAAATCATGGACAACCTGACAGACGAACAGGTCGACAAATTCCTGAACGTACTGATGAACATGGGACACGCGTCACCCATCGAACATGCGAATTTTACATTTGCAGTCGAAGGCGTCTCCCGTTCGCTGACACATCAGCTGGTCAGACACCGTCACGCGTCGTACAGTCAGAAATCCCAGCGTTATGTAACGGAAGGTCATTTCGACTATATCGTTCCGCCGGAAATCAAGAAAATTCCCGAAGCGGAGCAGGAGTATATCCGCGCGATGGAAAACGCCCAGGAATCCTACGATAAGATCGCGGACCTGCTCATCGCGAAGCATACCCGGGAAAATATCGAATCGGGCATGAGCGAGAAGAAGGCTGCTTCCGCGGCGGAAAAGCAGGGAATCGAAGACGCGCGCTACGTGCTTCCCAACGCCTGCGAAACGATGATCGTCCTGACGATGAACGTCCGCGAGCTGCTGCATTTCTTCAATGTCCGCTGCTGCAACAGAGCCCAGTGGGAAATCCGCGCCCTGGCGAAGGAAATGCTGCGTCAGTGCTACGAGGTCGCGCCCATTCTCTTCAAGAATGCCGGTCCGAACTGTGTTTCGGGACCATGTCCTGAAGGACGAATGACCTGCGGAAAGATTGAAGATGTCCGTAAAGAATATGCAGAAGTAAAGAAACAGGAGACCAATGGCTAAAAAGAAAAAAACCGCTCAGAAGAATAAAGTCGTTCAGATTCAGAAGAAGGTCCAGAAAAAATCGGCAGTCGTCAGAAGCGATGCCAATATCGAAGGGACAGAAGAGGCGAAAAAGCTTCTTGCAGAGGTTCCGAATCCGTTTAAGGCGAATTTCCTGTACTGCATCTGCGGGATTGTCGCCGGAGCTCTCGTCGCGCTGATTCCGCTGTTCATGCCGGAACTTCAGGACGTCTACATCATGGGATGGCTCGGTCTCGGCACCGCTGCCACAAGTCTGATCTATCTGTTTGTTTTCCGGAAGAGATCGAATCGTTTCAAGAGCTATATGGCACAGGAGCACCACCGGATCGTATGGAAATACCCGGATTCCGTTTACGAGCTCTATGTCAAAGATATGGACAAGCTTGTCACGCGTCCGACTACGCTCCAGGCCGTCCTCGTTCTCGGCAGCATCGTTGTGATCGCCGGGCTTATGGCTTTCGCTTCGCCGGAAGGGAGCCGCTGGCTTATCATCCCGATCGCGCTGATCCTGCTGATGATCTCGTGCGTCTTTATGTTTATTTCTCCGAAATATTTCCTTGCCAACGCACATAAGAAGCCCTTCGTTTCGGTAGTCGACGTCCATCAGGCGCTGATTCTCGGCAGGTATCATAACTGGAAAAAGGCTTCAGCCGCGATCAGGAAGTTTCCTGCAGATTTCCAGATTCAGGGCCTCGCGCTGAGCATCGATTATGAAGTGATGAGTCTGGGCGGAAAGATGAATTATGAATGGTCCGCGCTGCTGCCGGATCAGAGCCAGGAAACGATCGAGGAAGCCCAGCGGGTCGTTCGGGCGATCAACAACTACTCGAAGGAACGGGAAGCGTGGCTTAAGCGCAACGGCGACTGGATGACGAGAATGTTCAAGCGTATGGCCGGAAATGAAGTCGAACCCTTCCGTCCTGAAGGGAAAACGGCCGAAGAGGATCAGCAGTCCTGATCATTCATATTCGACTTATATCGAACCGGTACAGATAAAAAGAACGGGCGTTCCGCACTGCTGCGGAATGCCCGTTCTTTTTATGTTTCAGACTCAGGCCGGATAATGCAGATTTTCCGGCTGGATATCCTCGAGAACCTCAGTCAGATATTTCTTCGCTTCCCATCTGCACATATCGAGATTCTGATCCAGGTAGTTCCCGCAGTCTCTGGCGGCGGCTCCCGGAATTTCACCGTCAAATTCCGATACGAATCTAAACATGTCGGTGACCATCGGAACGATATCCTCTGACTCCAGATCGCCCTTGAGTACGAGGTAGCAGCCGGTGCGGCAGCCCATCGGTCCGAAATAGATCACCTGATCCGAGACCTGCGGATCGTTTCGAAGCCACGTCGCGCCGAGATGTTCCAGCGTGTGAAGCTCCGCCGTGTTCATAACCGGTTCGCGGTTCGGTTCCTTCATACGAATATCGAAGGTCGTAACCGTTTCGTCGCCGACCTTGTCTTTTCTCGATACGTAGATTCCTCGAAGCAGCTCCAGATGATTAACTTCAAAACTCGGTATTTTTTCCATTATGCCTCTTTTTCTCCTTGATTCTCTTTCTGATTCAGGTATGTTGATACGGCTTCCAGATAATGCAGCTGGATATTGCCGTGAGTTCCGATCCGGTATCGCTCTTCAAAGGCGCTCCTCGGGATCGACTTGCGTCCGCCGTTCGCCGCGCCGTCCCAGAATTCGAACAGCTTTTCACAGGGCAGCAGAAACGCGGCGTCCTCGCTGCGAAACAGGACGATCAGGAAGGCGAGTCCGTTCTGAGCGGCAAAGGCCTTCATGAATTCGATCTGATGCTCGTGAATATTGTAGAGGGGCAGGTTTGCGATGGCCGTTTCCTTCGCGTCGAAGCAGACCGGAAAGCCCTGGATATTGCCGATATAGTCGACCGTCGATTTTTTGTCGAAATAAGCCAGCCGGATCGTTCCCCGCGGCTTGTCGTATTCCACGGGGGTAATCGGCGTCGGAACCTTCTGTACGACGGCGAGCCCCTGATCCATATAGATCTGGTTTACGCTGTCCAGCGTTTCTTCAAGGTAAGAGCCTCTCAGGCCCCGGGAATTCCAGGCGCCCATCAGCTGTTCCTTTTATCAGATAAGCTGCCGCTTCCGCTCGCTCCGGCTTGAAGTGAACCCAGTGTCTGCCCGCTGAAAATTCCGCGTATCACAGCCGCGAAATCGTCGGGAAGGGGAGCGGAAACGTCGAGATAGGTCCCGTCATCGTCACGCAGCGCGTATCGGTATGCGTGAAGCAGCTGGCTGCGTACTCCGAAGCGTTCCCGCAGATCCCGGTTCACCTCACGGGAGCCGTATTTGGTATCTCCGGCGACCGGCGTCCCGTTTTGTTCGAACTGGGCCCGGATCTGATGGGTCCGACCCGTAAGCAGGCGAACCAGAAGGAGCGTATAACCGTCTGCCGAGGCCAGGGGCCGGTATTCGAGAACGGCTTCCTTTGAATCGTCTCCGCCGGAGCGAGTTTTCATATCCGTCCCGTCTCTTGACAGCCGGCTTCGCAGCTCACCCGGAGAGGTGATCGTTCCGGAGACGACCGTCAGATATTCCTTGTCGGTATCGCGGTCCCGGATAGAGGCCAGCGCCCGTTTCTGCGCTTCGTAGTTTTTCGGGAAGAGCAGAACGCCGCTGGTATTGCGGTCAAGTCTCGTCAGCGGAGCCGGCGAAAAGGTTTCTGTCCCGTGAATAAAGGCGCGCGCAGCTTCCGCCGCGCTGAGCTCCCCGGTATGATCCGGCTGGGAGAGAACTCCGGCCGGCTTGCTGATTACCAGATAGTCCTCGTCCTCGAAAACAGGATTGTTAAACGAGCTCCGCAGCCCGGACGGCAGCGATTCAGGTGAAACGGTCTGCTTCGGACCGCCGCTGAAAGCGGTGATGGTCTCATCTGAAAAATACAGGCGGACGATGTCGCCGTCATGAAGCATCGCCGACGCTTCCGCACGTCCTCCGTTCAGCTTGATCCGTTTCTTTCTGATCATTTTCTGCAGGAAGCTCTTTCCGGCTTCAGGCAGGAGCTTGATCAGATAACGGTCCAGGCGCTGGCCGGACGCGTCCGGACCGATCGTATAATCTCTCATCGCGCTTCCTTTCCCTGTTTTAAACTCATAATTTTACGAACTTCTGCATTATAACACAGTCAGATATTGCCTTCGTATACGTACTTCAGATGCTTTCTGGCCGTATCTGCGAGGTCGAGGACCTTCTGAACAGGCGTCGGACCGCGGTCGGTCATATGATAGCACGGGAAAAACCGGGTGACATGAAGGACGATATCGGGGCTTACCGATGCGAGAAACGACGACAGCTCGTCCATTTCTTCCGTACTGTCATTTTCGCCCGGGATCACGAGGGTCGCGACTTCCACATGAGAAGACGCCGCCGCTCTTCTGATATTGTCCTTGACAACCTGGAGCGTACCGCCTACTTTTTTATAAAAGGCTTCGGAGTAGCTCTTCAGGTCGATATTGAACGCGTTCGTATAGGGCAGCACCGCGTCGAGTGTCGCCGTTTCGGTCCAGCCGTTTGTCACAATCACGTTCTTCATGCCGGCGCCGTGTACGAGCTTCGCGGTGTCACGGACGAATTCCCATCCGACAAGAGGCTCGTTATAGGTATAGGCGACGCCGATATTCCCCTGAGGGGCAAGCTGCTGTGCGCGCCGGCAGAGCTCCTCCGGCGTGATGTCGTCAAACCGGATATCCGAGCCGTCCGTCATCGAGATCTCGTAGTTCTGACAGAATGGACAGCGCAGGTTGCATCCCCAGGATCCGACGGACAGGATCCTTGATCCGGGGAAGAAGCGCGCCAGGGGCTTCTTTTCGATCGGATCGAGGGCCGCAGCGGTTATCTTGCCGTAATTATCGTCGATGACCGTTCCGGAGACACAGCGCCGGGCTCTGCAGAAGCCGAGACCTCCCTCCGGAATCCGGCAGTGTCTCGGACAGGCCGTACAGACGGTCTTCGTTTCGTCTTCTGCGTTCATTTGTGACGCACCACTTCGAAACGTTCGAGCATAATCGGTTCTTCCGGAGCAATTCCGCCCTTCTGCATCGCGATTCCGACCTGTTCTTCCGGCGTATCCACCCCTTCGAGATCCGGCAGCAGAAGACCTCTGCGCCTGCCGTTTGAGACGATCACACCGTAACGGTGAACGTCCAGATCGTCAAGCGAATAGATCTGCTCCGGTTCTCCGAGTACATCCACAGAATAGACCAGATCCGCGAGCTCGTCCTGACGGACCGGTCTGAAGCGGGGATCGCCGGTTCCGGCCGATACCGCGTTGTTCATTATTTCGTCAGCCAGACACGGCTGAACGGGGCCGATCGTTCCGATGCAGCCTCTGAGCTGACCGTGCTTTTTCAGCGACACGAAGGCGCCGGCACGGTCCTTCGTCATCTCGTTCGGAAGTGCGGTGCGGTCCACATCGGGCATATGCCCTGTCGTCACATAGCTTTCAAGCGTTTTTCTTGCAAGATCTGTATATGCGTCACCCATTTTTTTCTCCGTTCATTTTCTTCGTTGCAGCAGAACAGTGATTTCAGCGCCCGACGGCAGTTCAGCTCTGATCGGGAATGAATTCGGCGCAGGCGTATCCGACTCCGTAGGGTCCCTCGTAGGACAGGAACCGGGTCTTGTATTTCAGTCCGTTCAGCGCGCCGGCCATGATAATGAACGAGCGGAGCCCGCATTCGGCTGCGCGGTCGCAGAAGCCTTCGTCAAAATCGAGCAGCTCGGGCAGTTTGTCGCGTTTGATGATCGAGACGAGCTCGCTGTCAAATTCGGGGCCTTCCGGACGATAGCCGTAAGGGCCGTCCTTTTTGAGCACATGAGACAGGTCGCCGGATGCGATCAGCACGATCCGTCGTCCGAGCTGATCGGAGGCTTTCGTAATTTCTTCTCCGAAACGGTAATGCGTTTCCGCCGACATGCCTGACAGGCCGATTCTGACAAATTTTGTCGATCCGATCAGGTCGCGGATAAAATACAGCGGAATCATAAACGCGTGGTCCAGCTCCGGATCCTGCTCTCCGAGAAATCCCGCGGAGATCCGATCCTCTTCACTGAAATCTGCGATCTGTTCGGCAAGCTCCTGATCGTAGGCGATATGAAAGTTGACCTGGGGCGCCCCGAACTGCGCGAAGCTGCCCGACGCTTCGCTTCCTGGTGAAATATGAATATAATCCCGATACATGATCGAATGAGGCGTCGTGATCACGACCGTTTCAGGCTTCAGCTCCCTGATCTTCGCTGCGATCTGCTCGTAGCTTTCGACTGTTTTCGGAATGCCGTCTTCCTGGCCGCGCCCCACTGCGGGGATGATCAGCGGCGGATGCGGAACAATAAAAGCACCGACTAACATTTTTTCCTCCTTTGTTTTCCAGATCGAATTTCAGGTTTCTTTGGATATAAGTCTATATAATTAAAAACTGCGTTTCCTGCTTGGAAACAGGAAAGGAGTATGATGGATTCAAGTTATCTGAGTACGCTCGAAGCGTCCTTCTATATCTTTCCGATCATTGCCGCGGTCCTCACCGTTCCTTATCTGCTTTATGAATATCATAAGTTCGGCGGCATTCCGCCTATCCGAAGCTTCCTCTTCTTCTCGTTTATTCTGTATCTGACATGCTGTTATATCCTTGTCGTGATGCCGCTTCCGACGATTGAGGAAGTCAGTCAGATGACGGGACCGGTGACAGACTTCCGGCTGTTCGGTTTTATTGACAATATACGCGAATACACAAATTTTGTTCTGACAGATCCCTCGACCTGGGCGGAAGGCTTCCAGAGCGTTTATGTTTACGAACCCTTTTACAATATTCTGATGACGATCCCCTTCGGGATCTATCTGAAATACTATTTCAACTGCGGATGGTTCAAGACGATTTTCTTCGGCTTCCTGCTGAGTCTCTCGTTTGAAATGCTGCAGCTGTCCGCGCTGTTCGGCCTGTATCCGCGGCCATACCGTCTGTTTCAGCTCGACGATCTGCTGCTCAATACGTCCGGCGCGGCAATCGGATGGATTCTGGCGCCGCTGTTCACATGGATGCTCCCGAGCCGGGAAAAGCTCGATCAGATCAGCTATGAGCGCGGTTCGAAGGTCTCGGTTATCAGAAGAGGCGCGGCGTTTCTCGTAGACGGCTTTATTCTGATGGCCTTCATGAATCTGATAAGCAATCTGCCCGGTTTTGAAGCCTTCGATATTCTGAACGGGGAAGGCTTTACGGCAAGCTTTTTTGCCTTTTACATCGGAGCTTTCCTGTATTTTATCGTTCTTCCGTGGATTACACGCGGCAGAACACCAGGGAAAATGCTCGTGGGCCTGCGGGTAGTTACCGAGGACGGCAGAACGCCGTCTTTTAAACAGTATCTGATTCGCTACGGCCTCGAATATCTCGTCGCGCTTCCGGCTCCGGTGCTGGCGGTTAAAGTTTTTCAGTACACAGAATATACAAACGGGCTGCTCGACATTTTTCTCGTGATCATCTCGGGATGTTTCCTGGTTTTCTTTATTCTGTTCGCGTTTCAGATCCTGATTTCGCTGTTTACCGGCGAAGCAAGGCTCACAAGCGAACGGATGTCGAGAACAAAGATCATCAGTACGCATCGTGCCGGTCAGCGGGCCGGTTCGGACTCCCGCAGGGCGCCGGATCAGAATCCGGACGGCCGGATGAATAATCACCGGGAACATAGAGCATCATCCGCCGGAAATAACCGGACGGTTACGTCCGGTGCCGACGGAAACAGGAGACCTTCAAGCCGGTCCTCGTCGGGCTGTCCGTCCTCAAACAGGGTGTCTGCAAATCGTACGTCGTCAAACAGAGCTTCTTCGAATCGAGGGTCGTCAAACAGGATACCCTCAAACCGGACGATCTCAGACCGTACGAACGCCGGTGCGTCCCGAAACAGTCAGACGGTCGATACGACTTCCGTCCGTACCCGGACCGGATTAGATACCCGCAGTCTGAATACAGCGGATTCGTATGGGAAGCAGACTCGCTCCGCATCCGGAATCACAGCAGGACAGACACAGCGGACGACTGAAGACGGACGGAACATCCTGAAGAAACGGCGGAGCAGCTGAATCTGCGCTGATGCTTCAGCCAGCCGTCCGGAGCTGACTGTTCCGGACGATATATGTTAAAACTGTCGTTAAAACAGCTGTCAGATCTCGCTGATTTTTGTTACGGTCGTTTTCTCAAGTCCCGGTCGAACCTCTTCATGCTCGACATTGAACAGTTCGGACGGGATCGTTTCCTCAAGTCCGGGAATCGAAGGCGCATAGATGAAGCGTCCGCCGGTTTTCAGACAGCCGAGAAGGTTGTAATATGCGAGCGTCAGGCCCTCGAGCGCATCGGATTTTTCGCTGATCGCAGTGTTGATCGTTTCTGCAACGCCGATATTCGAAAGTATCGTGCCCCACTGATTCTGACCGAAGTTGGAAACGGTCCAGCTTGCATTTTTAATGAACGGATAGTCCGGCACGTCGATATCGGCGCCGTAGGCCTGAAGTCCCTGCATGCGCAGCGCGAGTACAAGCTGAGGATCCGGTCCGCAGCTTACGTCAAGAACGGGCTCCATCGTCGTTTTCGAATCCAGGCCGAACAGTTTCATCTGAAATTCGCCAGAATACAGAGAATTAATCCGGCTGCGGCCTTTATCATCGGATGTCTGTTCGGTCGCAGCTTCGTTCTGCGGATTCTTTTTTTGATCTTCCATGCTTTTTCTCCCGATTTATAATCTATTTTAATGGTCTGTTATAGATATATACCCTGTACAGTTTGCCTGCCTAAAATTATTTGTTATAATCCCGTAAATTCATGAATGGGAGAAGTTATGAAAAATTTTTCAGTCACGCGGGAACAGGAAAGCTTAAGACCGGTTAAAAGGAACTGTATTATGGAGCTGGCTCCGGAGGAACGTCCGCAGGAGCGTATGATCGCTTCAGGTCCCGAGGCTCTCTCAGACGCCGAGCTCATCGGGCTTATTATCCGCAGCGGCAGCAGAACCAGCAGCGCGGTGGATCTCGGGCGCAAGGTGCTCGATGTTTATCAGGGTGATCTTCGCCTGTTTTATAAGGCAAGGATTCCCGAGCTGTGCCGAAACCGGTCGCTTGCCGGTATCGGGGAAGCGAAGGCGTGTCAGATCATGGCCGCGCTCGAGCTTGGCAAGCGTATTTTTGAAGAACGCAGCCGTCCCCGCAGGGAGATCATTTCGTCGGCAGATGATGCCGGCGCCTACCTGACAAATAAGCTCAGCTATGACAGCCAGGAAAATTTCTGTGTCCTGCTGCTTACGGCGAAGAATGAGGTTATCGATTTTGTCGTCGTGACGACTGGAACGCTGACATCTTCGCTTGTTCATCCGAGGGAAGTTTTCGCACCGGCGATTCGGGCTCATGCCGCGAAGATTATCCTTGCGCACAATCATCCGAGCGGCGATCCGAGTCCGAGCGGAGAAGACAAGGCTGTCACACGGGAACTGGATAAAGCGGGCGAGCTCCTGCAGATTCCGGTGCTCGATCATATTGTCGTCGGTCGGGGAAGATATATCAGTATGAAAGAACTGCGGTTTTTCTGAATTTGCTTTCGATTACAGCTTAGTCAGAAACCGGCATCAGTTGCGAACTTCTTTTAATTCCATTAGAATGAATATATTATGACAATGGAAGAGGTCTGTATGATTATTCCGTCTGACAAACCCACGGAATACAACTATATACTTGAATCGAATGAGACCGGAAAGCTCAGCGACATACTTTCCCGCAGATACGGGTTCTCTACGCGTATTCTCAGGAATATCAAGCGCGGCGGTATCCTTGAGGTCAACGGCGCACCCGCCAGGGTGATTTCATCCGCTGTAGCGGGGGACAAGGTCAGGATCGTTCTCCCCCGGGAGAAGCTGGATGCGGACCCGGTTGACAGCCCTTTCGATATTATTTACGAAGACAGCGAGATTCTCGCGGTCAACAAAAGCCCCGGTGTCGTTTCTCATCCGACGAAACGTCATCAGCTGGACACGCTGGCCAATTATGCGGCGGCTTACGCCGCTCTGCGCGGAGACTCGTACAAGCTGCGCTTCGTCAATCGACTCGACATGGATACGAGCGGCGTCATAATTATTGCAAAAAACAAATTTGTCCACCATTATATTCAGTCCAGAATGCAGGGACCTGATGTGGAAAAAACGTATACGGTCTGGGCCGAAGAAGCCCCGGACCGGCTTTTTCCGGACAGCGGCACCATCGATCTGCCGATCGGAAGACCCGATCCCGTGTCGATCAGACGCTGTGTGATGGAAGACGGACAGCGGGCGGTCACCCATTATAAGGTGCTCGAACGCGTACCCGGCGCCGTTAGGCTCGAGATCGTTCTCGAGACCGGCAGGACCCATCAGATCCGCGTCCATCTCGCGGCTGCGGAGCATCCGATTATCGGTGATCCGCTTTACAATCCCGATTCGTGTGAACGCTTCGGACTGAACAGGCAGGCTCTCCACGCATCCAGGTTAAAACTGCCGCTTCCCAAAGCGGGTATCCTGGAACTTCAGGCGGAGCTTCCGGACGATTTCATTCAGCTGGAAAACAGACTGAGAGGTAAGATTTGAGTAAAGACAACGGCAGTTCGGATAACCGACCGACAGTTCCGGATTCGAACGATCAGCTGACTACACAGGATTTAACACAGATCAGCGAAATACTGGATCTCGAATTCAGCGATCCGGACAAGAAAAAAGAAGCATCCGAACCTCCGCAGACGGAGAAAGCGGACAGCGCTGCGGTTACGGCTGCAGCGAAGGATGAGAAAGAGTCTGAATCTGCGGTAAATGCAGCTGCAGCAGCAGCTCCGGAAAAAGTTCCGGCAACCGTCGGGACTGCGGATGCCGGAGACGGGGGAACCCCGCCGCCGGAAGAACCCGGTACGATCGGGACGGCCGAACCCGGGAAAAAAGACGGAAAAGGCCTTCCTTCGAGAAATAAAAAGAAAAAAAGTGCGAAGAAGATCTGGAGAAATATCCTGATCGTCCTGCTGGTCCTGGTCGCGGCGGCCGGAATCTCTATTTATGTTCTATACAATACAAATCGTATGGATATTTCCGGGATGACTTATTCGCCGAAGGAAAAAACGAAGATCATGTCGGCGGACAATGTCCAGATCGCGGAGCTCTATAGTGAAAACCGCGAATACGTTTCGATCGATCAGGTACCTCAGGATCTGAAAAACGCGCTGGTTGCGACTGAAGACTCGCGTTTTTACAGCCATAACGGCGTCGACTATATCGGCGTTGTCCGCGCGCTGCTCTCAAATCTGGTCGGCGGAAGTACCGGACAGGGGGCGTCTACGATTACTCAGCAGCTTGCCCGGCTGCTGTATCTGCCGGATATCTCCACAGAACAGACGTTTATGGATTCGGTCAATCGAAAATTCCGTGAAATATCCATCGCCTATCAGCTCGAAGAGAAATATACGAAGGATCAGATACTCGAAATGTATCTGAACGAATATTATTTCGGTTCGGGCGCTTACGGAATCGAAGCGGCATCCGAAACCTATTTCGGAGTGCCGGTAAGCCAGCTTGATCTCGCCCAGTGCGCGATGCTCGCAGGCCTGCCCCAGGCGCCGAGCGTTTACGCGCCGAACAGCGATTTTGAAGCTGCGAAGAAACGACAGAGCGAAGTTCTTGCCAGAATGGTCTCGGCGGGCTATATCACGCAGGAACAGTCGGATGCCGCGTACGCGGAAGAGCTGACGATCGTACCGTGGTCGCCGGCAGAGCTGAACAATCAGATTACCGCGGGCTATGCGGATTATGTCGATGCGGTGATTCAGGAATATGCGGAAGCTGCCGCGCCGACAGTCATGAAGGAACGCGGTCTGTCGGAAGACGAAGCGATCTCCTATACACGTGAAAACGTCGCGTCAGGCGGCTATATCTTCTATACGACGATCTATTCGACCTATCAGGAAGATGCGATTAGTACGATTGAGAACAGACTGGCGGCCTACGGCTATGACCAGAGCTCCGGCGATACGGCGGCGCTTGTCACCGTCGATCTGGACGGCGCCGTCCGCGCCTACTACGGCGGGAACGAGACGTATTCCAGCATCGATATGGCCAGTACGGCCAGGCAGCCTGGGTCTAATATCAAACCGCTGTACTACAGCCTGGGTATCGAAAACGGAACCTATACGACAAGCTCGATCCTCAGTGACGAACCGATCAATATCAACGGGTACTCGCCGCAGAACTACGGCGGAACCTACAGCGGGAACATTACCTTCGCTCAGTCGCTGATCCAGTCAAAGAACGTTACATCCGTTCAGATCTTCAATACGCTGGGCGTAGACGCCGCGATGGAATGGATCAAGAGCTTCGGCTTCACGACTATCGGAGATGACGACTATAACCTGGCGTCCGCTCTCGGCGGCCTGACCTACGGTGTCGAACCGTATGAAATGGCGGCTGCGTTCAATACCTTCAACAACTCGGGCGTCTATAATCAGCCCTATATGATCCAGAAGGTCACGAATACGTCTGGCGACCTGCTGGCGGACAAGAGCAGCTTCGGACTCGAATCGAAGCAGATCATGTCGGCGAGCACTGCCAGTACGATGTGGGATCTGATGAGACAGGTTGTTACGAGCGGGACCGGCTCATCGGCTGCGACGACTCAGGCAACCGCAGGCAAGACCGGTACGACGGATAATGAAGAAAATCTGTGGTTCACAGGGATGACAGGCAATCTGACCACATCGATCTGGGTCGGGAACCTTGAATACGAGGTTGTCGGCGCGGGTTCGTATATACCGGCCGGCATCTACGGAACGTACATGCAGACCCTGCTGAACAACAATGAAGTCGCACAGTTCGCGCCGGACAACGTTCCGGTTACGCAGGATGTGACGCCTTCCTATACGGCACCGGAAAGTCAATGATGAACTGGCCTCAGGAACAATGCGATAAAGCTCTCGGAGAACTCCGGGAGCTTTATCGCGATATAGAAGATAAAAGCGGACTTGAATTCAGTACGCCGTATCAGCTGCTTGTCGCGACGATCCTTTCGGCACAGTGTACGGACGTCAGAGTCAATAAGGTGACAGCAGAACTGTTCGGGAAGGCGGATACGCCCGAAGCAGTTATTGAACTGGGAGAGGACGGACTGCTCGAAGAGATCAAAAGCTGCGGGCTGGCGCCGAGCAAGGCGAAGAACATTATCGCAGCTTCAAGGCTGATCCTTTCCGATTATGACGGAGAGGTTCCAGACGAGCTGGAAGAGCTCGTTAAGCTTCCGGGAGTCGGACGCAAGACGGCCAACGTCGTTTTGTCACAGGCGTTCGGAATTCCTGCGATCGCGGTGGATACCCACGTCAACAGAGTTGCGAAACGGCTGGGCCTGGCGGACGGCTCCAATGTCCAGAAGGTGGAGCAGGAGCTGATGCAGCGCATTCCGAGAGAAAACTGGGCCAAAGCCCATCACTGGCTCATCTGGCACGGACGGCAGATATGCAAAGCAAGAAAGCCGGACTGCGCCGGCTGTCCCGCGGCTCCGTACTGTCGATATGCACGGGAACAGGCGGAAGCTGAAAGCGAATAAACTGAATCTGGCAGCATCTGAAACAGGAGGACTCCTTCGGGAGTTCTTTTTTGACATATAAAGCAGATTCATCAAGTTGTATACAATATAGGCGTTTGTATACAATTTTTAACCTAATTTCTTGTAATCGGGACTCTTCTACAATATAATTAACTAAAATTATATGACGGAGGAAAGAATGAAGAAACGAATTACGTCTATACTCATTTCTGCAATTCTTATTGCATCGCTCTTCACGTTTACCGGCTGCGGAAGCTCATCCGGCGACACGATCAAGATCGGGACCCTGGGCCCCTACTCGGGAGATACCGCGATGTACGGCGAAGCCGCTAAAAACGGTATCCAGCTGGCTGTAGATCAGGTAAACAACGACGGCGGCATCAACGGCAAGCAGGTAGAACTCGTATCCTACGATACGAAGGGTGATACCACCGAAGCGGTTTCCGCTTACAAGCGTCTTGTCAACGAAGACTCGGTTGTCGGTATTGTCGGACCTGTCCTTTCAGGCGAAGCGCTCGCGATCAAGGATGCGGCGACTGAAGACAATATCCCGATGGTCACACCGACCGCGACAGCTGCCGAAGTAACACTCGACGCACCCAACAGCTTCAGAGTCTGCTTCCTGGACGAATATCAGGGCAATGCCGCCGCGAAGTATGCAAAATCTGCGGAAGGTCTCAACGCGACCAATGCGGCGATGATCGTCTCCAAGGGCAACGCTTACTCCGAAGGTCTGGCGGAAGCCTTCAAGACGACGTTCGAGTCTCTCGGCGGAACGATTGTCGATACTGAAAACTACGCGTCGACCGATACGGATTACAGCGCGCAGCTTACGAAAATCAAGAGCTCCGGCGCGGAAGTCATCTACGTTCCGGACTACTACAACACTGCCGGCCCGATCCTCCAGAAAGCCAAGGAAATGGGCATCACCGCCAAGTTCATCGGCGGCGACGGCTGGGATTCCATTCAGAAGGATTACGCGGAAGCAGCTGAAGGCGACTATTTCACAAACCACTATGCTGCCGATAATCAGGACGAAGTCGTTCAGAGCTTCCTGAGCGCTTATAAAGACGCTTATAACGAAACTCCGAATTCATTCGCCGCACTCGGCTACGATGCCGCGATGACGATGATGGATGCGATCAAGAACGGCAGCAGCACTGAAAAGCAGGATATCATCGATCAGCTTGCGAAGATCGAAGTCAACGGTGTCACCGGTTCCTTCACGTTTGATGAAAACGGCGACCCGAAGGGCAAGGAAATCTCGATCATTCAGGTCAGCAATGGAGAACTGAAGTACGTCACCAGCGAAAACGGCGACAAGACGGACAACGAAGTTATCCAGTAGTCTTACTCAGAGCAGAAGGGCTTCGGCCTTTCTGCCTTTTTTGATTTAAGTTACAGGATACTGCGATACCCTTAACGAAAACTGTCCGGTCCGGACAGCCCGGAGGATTTATTTTGAATATCTTTTTGCAGCAGGTCATTAACGGCCTGAACGCGGGGAGCATATACGCGCTGGTCGCCATCGGCTACACGATGGTGTACGGCATCCTGAAGCTCATCAACTTCGCCCACGGCGAAATTATGATGTTCGGTGCCTACTTCGCGTACATCGCCGCGGTGTTTTTCGGATGGCCGTTCTATGTGGTCATTCTTTTCTCGGGCTGTGTAACGGCTTTTCTCGGCTTTCTTGTCGAATTCATCGCCTATCGCCCGCTAAGAAACGCGCCCAGACTCTCGATGCTCATCACAGCCATCGGCATGAGCATGTTCCTGCAGAATCTGGCACGCCTTATTTTCGGCGCTGACCCCATCGTCATGCCGAAGATCTTTCCGTCTGCCATTTTTAATATCGGCGGGATCGATGTGTCGTCCGTTACGCTTATTACAATCGGCCTGTCAGTCGCGATGATGATTCTTCTGCAGCTGTTTATCAAGAATACGAAACAGGGGCGGGCCATGCGCGCGGTTTCTGAGAATCAGGACGCTGCCGTTCTGATGGGAATCGACGTAAACAAGACGATTTCGCTGACGTTTATCATCGGCTCCGCTCTCGGGGCTCTCGGCGGTATTCTGTACAGTACCGCGTATATCACGATTTCTCCGACGATGGGAACGATGCCCGGCCTGAAGGCCTTCATCGCCGCCGTTCTCGGCGGAATCGGAAGCATTCCGGGCGCGATGCTCGGAGGCTTCATTATCGGGATGTTTGAAACGCTCATTAAAGCCTACATTTCGACAACCTGGGCGGATGCGATCGTGTTTGCGCTGCTTATCATCGTTCTCGTGGTCAAGCCTACGGGCATCCTCGGCAAGAACGTAAAGGAAAAGGTGTGAAAATGGATAAAGCGATTAAAAAATCCTATATTATCAATTTTTCAGCCGTTTTCCTGCTGTGGCTGCTCTTTTACTGCGGTCAGCAGTTCGGCTTCATCTCGAATTATCTGATCGGGATTATCATCAATTCCTGCATCATGATTATTATGGCGACCTCGCTGAACATCGTCGCGGGCTTTCTCGGAGAAATGGCCCTGGGCCATGCAGGGCTTATGGCGATCGGCGCTTATACGGGCGCCGTCGTATCCGGATGGCTCCTCGACGCAGTCTCGCTTCCGCATATTGTCGTGCTCGTACTCGCTTCTCTGGCGGGCGGACTTCTGGCTGCGGGAATCGGCGCGCTGATCTCGCTTCCGTCGATGCGTCTTCGCGGGGACTACCTCGGGATCGTCACCATCGGCTTCGCGGAAATTATCCGGATCTTCTTCATCAACTTTGAGCCCACAGGGGCTGCGAACGGGATGACCGGCATCAAGCGTCTGACGACGATGAGCAATTCGTTCTGGATCATGGCCATCATCGTCGCCCTGATCTTCACGATCGGAAAGAGCCGCTACGGCCGTGCGATCATGTCGATCCGCGAAGATGAAATCGCATCGGAAGCATCGGGAATCCCGACGACGAAGTACAAGGTTCTCGCCTTCGCGCTGTCCTCGTTCTTCGCGGGTATCGGCGGTTCTCTGTATGCTCACTATCAGGGCTACCTGGATCCGAATAAGTTTCAGTTCAACTACTCGATCGAAATGTTCACGATCGTCGTTCTCGGCGGTCTCGGTTCCGTAACCGGCTCGATCATTTCGGCGATCGTTCTGACGGTGCTGCCGGAGCTTCTGCGTCAGTTTTCGACCTACAGACTGCTGGTGTACTCCCTCGCTCTCATTGTGATGATGATTTTCAGACCGCAGGGCATCTTCGGACGCTACGAATTCTCACTGTCGAAGTTTATGGATGAGATGAAGGATAAAAAGAAAGACAAACAGAAGGGAAGTGCCGCATGACCGAAACGACTAATAAACCAGCCGTGCATACGGGAAAACCTGTTCTGTCCGCAGAGGGCGTCACAATGCGTTTCGGCGGTCTGACAGCCGTCGACAACTTTAATCTGGAGCTTCGTCCCGGCGAGCTGGTCGGGCTCATCGGGCCCAACGGCGCCGGCAAGACGACCATCTTCAACGCCCTGACCGGCGTTTACGTTCCGACCGAAGGGACCGTTACGATCAACGGTACGGTCATCAACGATAAAAAGGCCAGCGAAGTGGTCAAGATCGGTGCCGCACGGACGTTCCAGAATATCCGTCTGTTCAAGGATCTGACGACGCTGGAAAACGTGCTGATCGCCTATGACGAATTTATCGATTATAATCTCGGTCAGGGGATGTTCAGGACGAAAAAATTCTGGGACGAAGAAAAGACAGCCAGAGAAAAATGCATGGATCTGCTGAAGATTTTCGATCTCGAGCAGTATGCGGACGGCAAGGCGAAGAACATGCCCTACGGACAGCAGCGAAAGCTTGAAATCGCCCGTGCGCTGGCGACGAATCCCCAGGTGCTGATGCTCGACGAACCGGCTGCCGGCATGAATCCGGCGGAAACCGACGAGCTGATGAAGACCATCGAATTTATCCGTGACAAGTTCAATATTACGATCCTGCTCATCGAGCACGATATGTCCCTCGTCATGGGGATCTGTGAACGGATCGTCGTTCTCGACTACGGCAGAACGATCGCTGAGGGTCTTCCCGACGAGATCAGCCATAATCCGGACGTTATCAAGGCTTATCTCGGCGAATAGACAGGATCAATATGCTTAAAGTAGAAAACTTAAACGTACATTACGGAAAGATCCATGCGATCAAGGGGATCGACTTCGAAGTCAACGATGGAGAGATCGTCACGCTGATCGGCGCGAACGGCGCAGGAAAGTCAACGACGCTGAAAACCCTTTCCGGACTGCTGCGTCCCACCGAAGGCACGATCGTCTTCGACGATCAGGACCTGACAAAGGTCAGGCCCAGCAGCATACCGGGACTCGGAATCGCTCAGGTTCCGGAAGGACGGCAGGTCTTCGCGGAAATGTCGGTGCTCGAGAATCTGACGATGGGCGCCTATATCAGAAACGACAAGGACGGGATCGAATCGGATCTGAATCAGATCTTCGACTACTTCCCGCGTCTGAAGGAGCGTATCAGACAGAGCGCGGGAACGCTTTCCGGCGGCGAGCAGCAGATGCTCGCGATGGGCCGCGCGATGATGACTCGTCCGAAGCTGATGCTCCTCGACGAACCGTCGATGGGCCTGGCCCCGATCCTCGTAGACGAAATCTTCTCGATGATCCGGACCATCAACGACAACGGGACGACGGTTCTTCTCGTCGAACAGAATGCGAACAAGGCGCTTCAGATCGCCGACCGCGCCTACGTACTCGAAACGGGTACAGTAAAGCTTTCGGGTAAAGCATCCGATCTGCTCGCGAACGACGAAGTCAGATCCGCATACCTCGGCGGCTGACAGAATATCGGATATTCCGCCCTTCGGCTCCCCGGGAGCCGGAGGGCTTTTATGCGGGCGGCTGACACCAGTCTGCTGTTACTGCCCGCAGCTTTTCGAAGACCGTCGTTAAAAAGCGGCGATTCCTCTCACTTTCAGGGTATTGAGCCTGTATGGAAGGGTATTCATGCTTCGGAAGCTGCATAAAGTTGTAGACTATTGTCGCATTTGTTATAATAAACAGAATCGAAAATTACGGAGGATTGCATGAGCGCAGTTATCAAGAACACCGAAGACAACACAGTCACACTGGAAATCAAGATTGACAAGGACGATTTTCAAAAAGCTGTAAACCAGTCTTATAATAAGAATAAAGGCAGATTCCCGGTTCAGGGCTTCAGAAAAGGCAAAGCCCCGATCAAGGTAATCGAAGCGCATTACGGCAAGGGCGTCTTCTATGAAGATGCCATCGAATTTGCGTTCCCGAAAGCCTACGAAGACGCGCTGGAAGCAACCGGCATCGAAGCGGCTTCACGCCCGACGCTTGAAGAAGTGACCGATGTCGGAGACGACGGCGCGACATTCATCGTCAAGGTTGCGGTAAAGCCTGAAGTTACACTGGGCGATTACAAGGGCGCGGAAATCAAAAGCCTCGAACCGGAAGTCAGCGACGCGGAAATCCAGGGTGAAATCGACAAGATGCTCGATCAGAACGCCCGGATGATTTCCGTCGAAGATACGGCTGCGGCAGACGGTGATTCCGTCAATATCGACTTTGAAGGCTTCGTAGACGACGTGCCCTTCGACGGCGGCAAGGCTGAAGGCCATCTGCTGGAACTCGGCTCCCATTCGTTTATCGACGGCTTTGAAGATCAGCTGGTCGGTGTGAAGACCGGTGACGAACTCGACATTACGATCACATTCCCGGAAGAATACGGCGCACCGGAGCTGGCAGGGAAGGAAGCAGTCTTTAAGATCAAGGTCAACGAAGTTCTGAATAAGGAGCTTCCCGAACTTGACGATGAATTCGTCAAGGACGTTTCAGAATTCGACACAGTTGACGAGCTCAGAGACGATATCCGTCAGAGACTGCTGGATCAGGAAGCCAAGATCCTGCGTCAGGCGGCGGAAACTGCCGTTCTCGAATACGCCATCGACAATGCGGACGTCGTCGTATCCGACCTGATGGTCGACGAAGAAGCGGACCGCACGATCCAGGACATGCAGCAGCAGATGCAGCAGCAGGGACTTTCGCTTCAGCAGTATTTCCAGTTCACTGGAACCGATCAGGACGAATTTATCGCGAACGTCAAGAAGGATGCGGAACGCAACCTGAAGCTTGAAATGATCCTCGAAAAGATCACGGAAGTCGAAGAACTCGAAGCTTCCGAAGAAGAGCTGGACGCTGAAATCGCGAAATATGCGGAACAGTTCGACAAGTCGGTCGAAGAATACAAGAAGGACATCATCGACGATAATATGGAACGCTATCTGAAGGCGATGATCGCCCGCAGAAAAGCGGTCGAAAGCCTCGTTGACGCAGCCGTTGTCGCTGCGGACACCGAAGCGGAACCTGAAGCGTAAGCGATGATTAAAAACAGCAGTCTCGTTCCCTACGTCGTCGAACAGACGGGACGCGGAGAACGCTCGTACGATATCTATTCGAGGCTCCTGAAAGAACGAATTGTTTTTCTCGACGGCGAAGTGACGGATCAGACGGCAAGTCTGGTCTGCGCTCAGCTCATGTTCCTCGAATCGGAAGATCCCGAAGCGGACATCGCCCTGTACATCAACAGTCCGGGCGGCTCCGTAACGGCGGGCATGGCGATCCTGGATACGATGAACTACGTAAGCTGCGACGTTTCGACGCTCTGCGTCGGAATGGCCGCCTCGATGGGCGCGCTGCTGCTTGCGGCAGGCGAAAAGGGCAAGCGCTACGCGCTGCCCAACAGCGAGATCATGATCCATCAGCCGCTCGGAGGACGTCAGGGCCAGAGCTCCGACGTCGAAATTTACGCAAACCATCTTGTAAGGACCCGCGAACGGATTAACGGAATGCTCGCGGATATGACGGGACAGCCGATCGAAACCATAGCCAGAGACACGGACCGCGACAATTTTATGTACGCGGACGAAGCCCTTTCCTACGGTCTCATCGACAAGATCCTGACGCACCGCGAAAACGCAAGATAATTAACTAGAAGCGGTAGAAATATGGATAATAACAGAACCGGTCCTCAGGAATTCCGCTGTTCATTCTGCGGAAGGACTCAGTCGGAAGTAGACAAGATCATCGTAGGCCCTAACGTATTCATCTGCAACGAATGCGTCGAAGCCTGCAACGAGATCATACATGACAAATCTTCCTCGATCCCGGAAAACGAAGATTTTCCGGTACCGGCGGAGATCAAGGCGATGCTCGACGAGTACATCATCGGGCAGGAAAACGCCAAACGTGCGCTGGCGGTGGCGGTTTACAATCACTACATGCGGCTGCGCACGAATATGGAGGACGACGGCGTCGAAATCCAGAAGAGCAACATGATGCTGATCGGACCTACGGGCTCCGGGAAGACGCTGCTGGCCCAGACGCTGGCCCGCGCGCTGAACGTTCCGTTCGCAATCGCGGACGCAACGTCGCTGACTGAAGCCGGCTACGTCGGCGAGGACGTGGAAAATATCCTGCTGAAGCTGCTTCAGGCTGCGGATATGGACATCGCCCAGGCGGAACGCGGCATCATCTACATTGACGAAATCGACAAGATCTCCCGGAAGGGAGACAATCCGTCGATCACCCGCGATGTATCGGGAGAAGGCGTCCAGCAGGCGCTGCTCAAGATTCTCGAAGGCACGGTCGCCAACGTACCGCCGTCAGGCGGACGCAAGCACCCCCATCAGGAATTCATCCAGATCGATACGACGAATATCCTGTTCATTCTCGGCGGAGCCTTCGACGGAATGGAACAGGTTATCGCGAAGCGTCTCGAAAAGGGATCCATCGGTTTCAACGCGACGGTCAAAAGCAAGAAGCAGCTTGAAAAGGAAGAGATCCTGACCAAGATCGAAGCTCACGACCTGCTCTCCTACGGCCTGATCCCCGAATTCATCGGCCGGATACCGATCATCACGACGCTGTCCGCTCTGGACAGGGACGCGCTGATGCACATCCTGACCGACCCGAAAAACGCGATCGTCAAGCAGTATCAGAAGATGCTCAGAGCCGAAGGCGTCGTCCTCGAATTTGAAGACGCGGCGCTCGGCGCGATCGCAGACCAGGCGCTCAAAAGCAAGACCGGCGCCCGCGGACTGCGCAGCATCATGGAAAATTTTATGACGGACATCATGTACGAAGTACCGTCCCGTTCGGATATCGAACGGATTGTCATCACACCAGAGACCGTGATCGACGGTGCCGAACCGGTCTACATTAAAAAAGAAGCCGGAGAAGAACCGGCATAAGCCTGAAAAAGCAATCTCCGGATTGCTTTTTCTTTTTAGAAAGATTTTCGAGAGGAAATATGACACCTGTCTTGAATACAGAACAAACAGAAAGACCGCGTCTGAAGGTCACGGAGCCCGGAAGGCTTCCGCTGGTCCCGCTGCGCGGACTTCCGGTATTTCCGGGAATGGTATTCCATTTCGATATCGGGCGGGAAAAATCGATCCTCGCAGTTGAAGACGCGATGGAAAATGGCGGCGGAATCCTGTTCCTCGCAGAGCAGAAGGATTTTGCGGTCGACGACCCGAAACCTGATGAAATTTACGAATACGGCTGCTTTGCGACCGTGAAGCAGATGCTCCGGATGCCTGAAAATCTGATGCGTGTGCTCGTGGAAATCGACACCCGCGGAAGAATCGTAAACTACGCCCAGACGGAGCCCTATTTTATCGTCGACGCGCTCCCGGTCAACACCCGGCTTGAAATGAACAAGGAGAACGAAGCGCTGCTCAAGATGGTGAAGAGCGTCTTCTCCGAATACATCGGCCAGACACACCGCCTGTCCGAAGGCGTGATTCCTGCGGTAAACGAGATCGAGCCGCCGGAGCTTCTGATCGATATCATAGCCGCAAATATGGACCTCGAGAGCGAAAGCGCCCAGCAGATTCTCGCGGAGCAGGATGTCGGCAAACGCCTGTACATGCTGTACGAGCTTATCGTAAGCGAGCTCGAATATCTCCAGATCGAACAGAAAATCGACGAAAAGGTCAAAACGGAGCTCGACCGCAATCAGCGGGAATTTGTTCTCAGAGAACAGATCCGTGTGATCCAGGACGAGCTCGGAGAAGACGACGACAGCGTCCTTAACGGGTATTACAAGCGCCTCGACGAGCTGAATCCGCCTGAAGAGGTCCGGAAGAAGGTCGAAACCGAAATCGGGCGCCTGAAGAAGGTCCCGCTGGGCTCGTCCGAATCGGCGATTATCGAGACCTATCTGGACTGGGTCCTCGATCTTCCGTGGAATACCCTTGACGACGTCAACGTCGACGTGGCGGAAGCGAGAAAGATCCTGAACACAGATCATTACGCGCTCGACAAGGTCAAGGAGCGCATCCTCGAATACCTGTCGGTCCTGAAGCTTTCCGATTCGCTGAAGTCGCCGATTATCTGTCTCGTCGGTCCTCCCGGCGTCGGCAAGACGTCTATCGCGAAGTCCATCGCCCGGGCTCTTGGACGCAAGTACGTCCGCCTGTCACTGGGCGGAATGCGGGACGAAGCGGAAATCCGCGGTCACCGCAGAACCTATCTCGGCGCGATCCCGGGCCGTATCATCTACCATCTGAAGATGGCGGGGACGCGCAATCCGCTGTTCCTGCTCGACGAAATTGACAAGATGAGCCAGGACTTCAAGGGAGACCCGTCGTCCGCGCTGCTCGAGGTGCTGGATCCTGAACAGAACAACACGTTCACGGACAACTATCTCGAGCTGCCCTTCGATCTGTCTGACGTCCTGTTCCTGACCACGGCCAACTCCCTGTCGACGATTCCCGAACCGCTGATGGACAGAATGGAAATTATCGAGGTCAACGGCTACGTCGAATCCGAAAAGCTTGAAATCGCCAAGCGCTACCTGATTCCTCAGAATCTTGAAGCCCACGGGCTCAAGGCGGATCAGATTTCGATTTCCGAAAACGCGCTTAAGGATATTATCGCGTATTACACGAGAGAATCCGGCGTGCGCGAGCTCAAGCGCAAGATCTCCCAGGTCATGCGGATCGCGGCCCGGGAGATTGTCGAAAACGGAAAGACTCACGTCACCGTAAACCGCGGCAACCTCGAGAACTTCCTCGGTATGAAGCGCTTCCTGTTTGATCTCGCGGACAGCGGCTCTCACGTCGGTCTCGTTACGGGACTTGCGTGGACATCGGTCGGAGGTGAAACCCTTCAGATCGAAGTTGTGACGGTCCCAGGCAAGGGGAAGATTCAGATCACCGGCCAGCTCGGCGACGTGATGCAGGAATCCGTCAAGGCGGCGATCTCGTATATCCGTTCACGGGCGGCGATGCTTAAGATCGACCCTGATTTTTATGAAAAGACCGATATTCACCTGCACGTGCCGGAAGGCGCCGTCCCCAAGGACGGACCGTCAGCCGGGATCACCATCGCGACGGCGCTGATCTCTGCGCTGACGAATCAGCCGGTTCCCGACGATCTCGCGATGACTGGTGAAATCACTCTCAGAGGGCGGGTACTGCCCATAGGCGGACTGCGCGAAAAGCTGGCAGCCGCGAGCAGGGCCGGCATCAAGACGGTCCTGATCCCGATGGAAAACCGGAAGGATCTCGAAGAGGTTCCGGACGTGATTTTAAAATCGCTGGAAATCGTACCGGTCGCTCAGATGTCGGATGTCGCGGGACGGCTGTTCGATATCGATTTGTCGGCGGACCGGGTGTTTGCCGACGCAGGTGCGAAGAGCCTGAACAAAACGGGAGAATAATATGCACGTCAACGATGCAAAGCTCGTGATCAGCGCCGCTTCCGAAAAGCAGTATCCGGAAACGGACCGGCCGGAGGTGGTTCTTCTGGGCAGATCGAACGTCGGGAAATCGTCGTTCATCAACACGCTGATCAACCGGAAGGGGCTCGCAAGGACGAGCTCCCAGCCCGGCAAGACACAGACGATGAATTTTTACGACATCGACGCAAAGGACGCGTCCTTCAGCTTTGTCGATATGCCGGGATACGGCTATGCGAAGGCCTCGAAAAAAGACCGCGAAAAATGGGGGAAGATGATCGAGACCTACCTTCAGAAAAGAGGGAATATCGTTCTCGTCCTTCTGCTGGTCGACAGCCGGATCGGTCCGACGGAAGACGACCGCCTGATGTACGAATGGCTCGACTACTACGGCAAGACGCCCATCGTAGTCGCGACGAAGGCCGACAAGCTCTCGTCCAACGCGCGCAGAAAAGCTGCTTCTCAGATCGCCGACGAGCTCGGGATCTCGAACACCGGCCAGATCATTCTGTTCTCGGCTTCGACCCGCGACGGGAAGGATCAGGCCTGGCAGACGATCGAACAGCACCTGTAAAGTCGTGCTGACAGAGGCTTTCATCAGAGAGTGCGCGGCCGCAGCCGGCGCACCGATGTGCGGATTTCTCGAAGCCGATCCCCTCGAGGACTGCAGACAGAGGCTCGAGGAGCGGCGGTCGACGCGCGGGACGACAAGCTTTGACAGGAACAGGCCGGTAAAACGGACGGACTTTCGAAGCTTCTATCCGGAAGCGGAAACGGTCGTCGTGATCGGCGTACCGTATCCTTTCGTGCGGCAGGAAGCATCGGCTGTCGCGGCGCTGTTTCACGGAGATGACTATCACCGGAGGATGACCCGCATTATGGACGATATGATCCGGATGATGCGGGAGGACGAACCCTCCCTCGGGGCGCGAACCTCCGTCGACAATCCCAGGCTTGTGGACCGCTGGAGCGGCTGGCGTGCGGGTCTCGGGTTTTTCGGCCGGAACAATCTGCTCGTGAGTCCGCAGTACGGAAGCTTCTTTACGATCGGTCAGATTCTGATCGACCGTAAGATCGACTTCGCGCCGGTCCAGCGCCTGGAACCGATGTGCGGCGCCTGCCGCGCGTGTCTTAAAGCGTGTCCGACAGGGGCCCTCGGAGACGGCTACGACCTGTACCCGGAGCGGTGTCAGTCCTATCTGTCTCAGAAGAAGACGCTGGATGAAGGCGATGAAGCGAATCTGAAAAGCGCGGTCCTCGGCTGCGATCTGTGCCAGCTGTGCTGTCCGTGGAACCTTAAGGCTGCACGAAAGCTCGGCGGGGCGGCAGAGCTTCCGGAATCCGATCCGACACCGGGGGAGGCTTCG
>CALMRA010000074.1 GCA_937872065.1 uncultured Eubacteriaceae bacterium
AATTAAGTTATGAATAATCAGAATGATACGATCAAAGCGGTCTTTTTCGACATCGACGGCACGCTTCTTGACCTTAAAGAACACAAACTTCCGGAATCGACGAGACGTGCGCTTGCTATTTTAAAACGTAAAGGAATCAAGGTATTTATCGCAACCGGCAGATCCCCGTATCTGATCAAGCGGAGTCTGGAAGAGCTGAGGAAACTGTCTCCCGACGGCTTTATCACCCTTAACGGTCAGTACTGTCTGGCAGACGGGGAAGTGGTTCGGGCCCACAGCTTTCCGGTAGAGTCTCTGGAAAAGCTCATTCCGTGGCTTAATGACAACGACATTACCTGCAGCTTCGTCGAAGCGGATTATACCTACAGAAACCGCAGAAGCCGCGCCCTTCAGGAATATGTAGCAGACGGCGGTCACGATCCACTCAATGAAGCACCGATCGATACGACAGACCGGATCTACGAACATCCCGTCTATCAGCTCAACCCCAATATCCCGGATTCTCTCGAAGACGAATTTGTACGTCGCCTTCCCGGCAGCCGCGCCGTCAGATGGAATCCGCTCCTTGTGGATGTTATTCCGGATAACGGCGGAAAAGATAAGGGAATCGCAGCCGTCCTCGATCATTACGGCTGGACAGTTGACCAGTGCGCCGCCTTCGGAGACGCGGAAAACGACATCGATATGCTCAGATTCGCCGGAACAGGCATCGCCATGGGCAACGGAGACGACAGCGTAAAAGCCGCGGCCGATTACGTCACAAGCGATATCGAAGAAGACGGCATCGCGAAAGGCCTGGCCCATATCGGACTCCTGACAGAAGACGAAATGGAAGAGATATTAAAGTAGTAAGAGCCGACTCTAAAGGCTCTTTTTTTATGAGAAAAATCCGCTTCTGGAATGCGGATTTCATCCGGACAGACTATCCGGTTATTCCTTTCCAGTGTGAGAAAGCCTCACGTCTTTCTGCAAGATGCTTAACTCAACATATGAAAATAGGCCACTTTATAGCGGCGGAAGCGCAATCGACACGGCAAAAGCCATAGCCGTGGGCGTTCCCTACGATGGAGATATCTGGGACTTCTTTATTGGAAAAGCAGAACCCCAAAGCGCACTCCCTGTTGGCGCTATTGTGACCACACCGGCAACAGGATCAGAATCCAGCAGAAATTCGGTAATTACGAACGATAAAACCGGTCTGAAAAGATAAACTTCCCTTGAAAATTTCTTCCCCGCACGTCATTATAAGAATCAGCATGTTCAATTTAACAGTTAATCAGAGGTAACCTATGAATTTAATAGCCTGTGTGGAAGATAAGATGGGGATGATGTTCAATCATCGGCGTGAAAGTCAGGACGGAGTTCTCCGGAACGAGATCGTCAGGCTCGCGAAAGGCAAAACTCTGTGGATGGACGAGTATTCCGCGAAGCAGTTTGAAGATCATCCGGATGATATATCGGTGGACGAATGGTTCATGGAAAAAGCCGGCCCCGGGGAATACTGCTTCGTCGAAAAGGCGGACCCGGCTCTGTTTAAGGATAAGATCGAAAAGATAATCCTGTACAGATGGAACCGCAGCTATCCGGCCGATAAGTACTTCGACATCCCGCTGGATCACTGGAAGCTTGTCAGTACCCGGGACTTCCCGGGATCGTCCCACGAGAAAATAACGGAAGAGATTTATGAACCCGCAGAATAAAAAACATTTCAAATATCTGCTCAGCACAGTTTTCCTGCTATGCTGCCTGCTCCTCTCCGGCTGCTCATCATCGGCCGCGGACTCGACAGCATCCGTAACGGAGAACTATTCGCTGGATTCGCTGCCCGCCTATTCAGGAACCCCGTACGTCGCAGTCAACAACAACGTACCCGTTTTTGATGACGCCGATAAAACCACCGTATCCTTCGAGCGCTACAGCGATCTCGACAGCCTCGGACGCTGCGGCACCGCCTACGCGAACATCGGCCAGGACCTGATGCCCACGGCAGACCGGGAGAGCATCAGCTCGGTCAAGCCCACGGGATGGAACAGCGTCAAATACGATTTCGTCGACGGAAAGAATCTGTACAACCGGTGCCATCTCATCGCCTTTCAGCTGGCAGGAGAAAACGCCAACGAGAAGAATCTGATCACCGGAACCCGTTACTTTAACGTAGACGGCATGCTTCCCTTCGAGAATATGGTCGCGGACTACGTGAAGGAAACGAATAACCACGTTCTGTACCGCGTCACTCCGATCTTCGACGGAGACAACCTCGTCGCGTCGGGCGTCCTGATGGAAGCCGAGTCGGTCGAGGACGACGGGGAAGGCATCAGCTTCTGCGTCTACTGCTACAACGTACAGCCGGGCGTCACCATCGACTACGCGACAGGCAGCAGCAGCGCGGATCAGACGGATACCACCGCCGATCAGAACCAGGCAGATACGCAGGTTTCAGGATCTGCCGCAGAAACCGGGACCTATGTGCTCAATACGAACAGCATGAAATTTCACCTGCCGTCCTGCAGCTCAGTCGCGAAGATCAAGGACAAGAACAAGCAGGAATATACCGGAAGCCGCGACGATCTCATCAGCCAGGGCTACACACCCTGCAGCATCTGCAATCCGTAAATTATTTATTATAAACCGTTCAGACTATCTGAGCGGTTTTTTTATGTCCGTTGCAAAAAACAGTCACATCAAAATACCGCAGCCTGTTTCATCATCTGTGAAAACCGCACGGTTTATTTCAGCTTTAAAATAATTTGAATAATCCGTTGACAGAAGACGTCTCGAGTATTAATGTATTAAGTAGATAATACAGTAACACAGTGATACAGAAGTACGAAACAGATCAGTCAGATTTCAGAAAATAATCAGGAGAAAGAAAATGAAAAAAGCATTCGCGGTAAAGAGCTTCACAATGACGATGATGGCAGTCCTGCTTCTGTTCGCAATGATTCTGTGCGGCGGCGGAGCAGAAGCGGCGGATAACGAAACGAAGACCATCGAGATCCATCCCGGAGACGAATGTCTCACCATCTATGACGACTACTACACGATGAATGACGGAGAACGTCAGGACTGGACAGGCGATTACATTCTCACAGGCGCGAACTTCAACGACCAGGGAGAATACAGCGCGTTTAAGGTGATCGTCGAAGACGGCTATAACATGAAGGACGATACAAAAAGCATTACGTTAAATAATCTGAGCATTCTCAACACCACGGACAGCAAAACATGCGCGTTCTACATCTGGGGAAAC
>CALMRA010000075.1 GCA_937872065.1 uncultured Eubacteriaceae bacterium
ATCAAAAACGCGGACTGCGGTATCGCGATGGGAATCACCGGCACGGAGGTTTCGAAGGAAGCAAGCGATATCGTCCTGCTGGACGACAGCTTCTCAACCATCGTTACGGCGGTTAAATGGGGACGCGGGATCTATGAGAATTTTCAGCGTTTTATCCAGTTTCAGCTTACCGTAAACGTCTCGTCGGTCCTTACCGTACTGTGCTGTCTTCTGAGCGGACTGTCCGCTCCGTTTACGGCGCTGCAGCTGCTCTGGATTAACATCATCATGGACGGACCGCCGGCTCTGACTCTCGGTCTCGAACCGGTCCGCGGCGAGGTTCTCGACAGAAAGCCTGTTCCCCGGGATTCGAATATCGTGACGAAGGCGATGATGACCAGAATCTCAGTCGTCGGGGTCTATATCTCGGTGATTTTCATGTGTCAGGCCTGGTTTAATTTCCTGAAGGTTCCGGCGAATGAAGAATCGTCTGTCCTGTTTACGATGTTTGTCGTCATGCATCTGTTCAATGCGCTTAACTGCAGAGAGCTGTCCCTGAATACAATCTTCACGAACCTGCTTAACAACCGGCTCATGCTGGGCGTTTTCGGTGGAACCTTCCTGCTGCAAGTGCTCATCACGCAGGCGGGGGGCTCGCTGTTCCGGACCGTTCCGCTTACGCTGACAACCTGGCTTCAGATAGTCCTTCTGGGCGTATCCGTAGTCCTGACAGCCGAACTCGTCCGCTGGATCATGCGGAGCGTACAGAAAAATACGGACAGGCGAAAAGATACGGTTGCAGCCTGACTGACTGTTAGATGACCGACCTGCTGACGAAAAGTTTTTTCAGTATTATATTAAGAAATCAAATAAAATCCTCTGTCCCGGTAATTCATTTTCCGGACAGAGGATTTTTGTTGTGCATGATAAAAAGTACTACTTATTCGTTTTTTTCATTCTCCGGCTTTCCGGGCTCATTCATCTTTCTGAGGATGCTGGTGAAGATCCGGTCCGCCGCATCGTCCTTCGAAAGCAGGGGAAGGGATTCGTTTCCGTCCTCCGTGATAAGTGTCAGTACGTTCGTGTCGGTCTTAAAGCCTGCTCCTGCGGTGCGCAGTGAATTTGCGCAGATCATATCCGCATTTTTGCGTCCGAGCTTCTTTTTTCCGTTTTCGAGCAGATTGTCGGTTTCCATCGCGAAACCGCACAGGAACTGTCCGTCCCGTTTCTTGTCACCGAGAGCGGCAAGAATATCCTTCGTCCGGATAAATTCGATGCCGTGTTCGAAAGAGTCTCCGTCTTCATCCTTTTTGATCTTATGATCCGTATAGGACCGGGGCGTATAGTCGGCGACCGCCGCCGCTTTGATAATGATATCGTAGCTGTCCGAATTCTCCGTAACCGCATCGTACATTTCCTGAGCCGTACGAACCGGAACGACATCGATACCGGGGAAGGCAGACAGGCTGACGGGTCCTGAGACGAGCGTAACCTTCGCGCCTCGCAGAATCGCTGATTTCGCAAGAGCGTATCCCATTTTCCCGCTGGAATGATTCGTAACGTAACGGACCGGGTCGATCGGCTCGCAGGTGGGTCCTGCTGTTACCAGCACGCGCAGACCCGCCATATCCTTTGTCCGCGCAATCCGGCGCCAGATCTCATCGACGATAACCTGGGGCTTCGGGAATTTTCCAGTCCCGATGTCCTTGCAGGCCAGCATTCCGGAATCCGGTTCGATGATTTCCCATCCCTGGGATGCGAGACGACTGAGATTTTCCTGAACCACAGGATTTTCGTACATCGCGGTATTCATCGCCGGAGAGATCAGCTTTGGGCAGGTACAGGCCAGCGCCGTCGTCGTGAGCATATCGTCGGCCATTCCGCAGGCGAGCTTCGCGATAATATTGGCGGTAGCCGGCGCAATGACCAGAAGATCCGCTCGCTTTGCCAGCGCCACATGAGCGACATTGTAATCCACAGCTTCATCAAAAGTCTGCGTGATACACTTGTTGCCGGTAAGTGTCGAAAAGGTGATCGGCGCGATAATTTTAGCCCCGTTTTCTGTCAGAATAACCTGAGTATCGCATCCGGACTTTGCAAGCGAACTGGCGATGTCCGCGGCTTTATAGGCGGCGATGCTTCCCGTTACTCCGAGAATCACGCATTTATTTTTTAATGTTTTCATAGTGATTTCATTATAGCACAGGGGCGATATCGCCCGGATTTTACACAAATTTTCAATTATACAAATTGCTTTATTTAGTCGTTTATTGTAGTATTGTCGCATAAGCAATCGATATTAAGGCTTTGTAAAGGTAAAGACGTATGTTTTTCGGTATAATAGAATGATATTAAAAAATGATATTAAAAAAGCCGGCAACGGCGAAACAAGGTGATTGAATGTCCAACGAATATTCCGATATAACGCCAGAAATACTGGACTATGCGAAAATAATTGAAGATGCGCCTAAGATTGATCCTGAACTCTACACGACTTATCAGGTAAACCGTGGGCTGCGTGATGTAAACGGGAAGGGCGTCCTGACGGGCCTGACCGAAATATCAGAAATACAGAGCCATATCCGTGAAGGAGACCAGCTCATTCAGTGCGACGGGAAGCTCTTCTACCGCGGTATCAACATACAGGATATCGTACGCGGCTGCGTTAAAGAAGACCGATTCGGATTCGAAGAAACGGCGTATCTGCTTATTTTCGGCTCTCTTCCGACGGAAGAACAGCTCAAGGAATTTACTCAGACGCTGGCGCATTACAGAACGCTTCCGACAAACTTTGTCCGAGACATCATCATGAAGGCTCCGTCAAAGGATATGATGAACACCCTCGCCCGGGCGGTCCTCACACTTTATTCATATGACGACCACGCCAGCGACACGAGCATTCCGAACGTTCTCAGACAGAGTCTCGAACTTATCGCGCTGTTCCCGGTACTCTCTGTCTATTCCTACCAGGCGTACCGGCACTATAAGCACGGAGACAGCCTGTATATCCATCCGCCGCAGAAGGATCTGTCCACTGCGGAAAACATTCTGTATATGCTCCGTCCGGACAGCAAGTTCACGGATTTTGAAGCGAAGGTGCTCGACATCGCGCTCATTCTTCATGCAGAACACGGCGGCGGGAACAACTCAACCTTTACGACACATGTCGTCACATCGTCCGGAACGGATACCTATTCGTCAACCGCGGCTTCCCTCGCTTCACTGAAGGGTCCGAAGCACGGCGGCGCGAATATCAAGGTCGTTGAAATGTTTAACGATATTAAGGAAAACGTCAGCGACTGGACAGATGACGAAGAAGTCTCCGCCTATCTGCTCAAGCTGCTCAGAGGCGAAACCTTCGATAAAAAGGGACTGATCTACGGAATGGGTCACGCGATCTATTCAAAGTCGGACCCGCGTGCCGAAGTTCTCAAATCCTTCGTCAAAGATCTGGCTGCAGAAAAAGGACGGACGGAAGAATTCGAACTGTACTCGAAGGTCGAACAGCTCGCGCCTAAGGTGATCGCCAAGGAACGCCGCATCTACAAGGGTGTCAGCGCGAACGTC
>CALMRA010000076.1 GCA_937872065.1 uncultured Eubacteriaceae bacterium
GCCTTCGATAACGGGGATCACGAAGATTCCGCCGTGAGGTGCCGGGAGTGATACGTTAAAGAATGTGCAGATAGCGCCTGCGACTGCGGAGCCTGCGATGCAGGACGGGATAATGCGGATCGGATCGGAGAGTGCGACGGGCATGCAGCTTTCTGTGATGAAGCTTGCGCCTAAGAGATAGAAGGTTTTGCCCTGTGCGCGCTGTTCTTCGGTGAACTTTTTCTTAAAGAGTGTGGTGGAGAGTGCGACGCCCAGCGGCGGGACCATACCGCCTGCCATGACTGCTGCCATCGGTACGAAATTGCCTTCTGCGATGGCGGAGAGTCCGAATGCGTAGGCGACTTTGTTGATGGGGCCTCCGAGGTCTACTGCCATCATGGCGCCGAGGATAATTCCGACGATGATCATGTTTTCTGTGCCGAGTCCGTTGATCCAGTTTGTCAGGGATGTGTTCATGAAGCCGATGGGTCCGGCGACGACGCTTTCCATGACGATTCCGACTGTAAAGATGCTGATGATAGGGATGATCATGAGCTTCTTGATGCTTTCGAGGTCTTTGGGGAAGTTGACGAGGGCTTTTTCGAGTGCTTTGACGACGTAGCCTGCCACAAAGCCTGCGATGATTCCGCCGAAGAAGCCTGTGCTGGTGTTCTTGGCGATCATACCGCCTACCATTCCGGCTGCGAGTCCGTTGGTTCCTGCGATGGTGTATGAGATGTAGCCTGCGAAGACGGGGATCATCAGGAACATCGCGTTATTGTGACCGATATCGTAGAGCATTTTTGCGAAGGGTCCGGCTGTGCTTTCGTCTACGCCCATCCCCATCATGAATGAGATTGCCATTATTATTCCGCCGCCTGCTACGAAGGGGATCATCGGACGAAGGCCGCCCATCAGGCTGTCATAGATTGTCTTCCAGGCTGTTCCGCCTTTTTTCTGTGCGCTTTTCTGCATTTTCCTTTACTCCTGTGTTGGTTTATCGATTTAGTTTACCGGTTAACTATCTGATAACTACATAATACGCTGGTGTACCGGTTTCGTCAATCGGTTTACTAAAGTTTTTGAAAGTTGAAAACAGTGTAAAAAAATACCGATAATTGTAAATTTACAATCATCGGTCTGATGGTTATTCTGTTAAGCTGTCGTCGTTGTGGAAGCGTGGGGATAAAGGCGTGCCGGAGATATGAAGCATTCTGCGGGACCGGTTCGGGATCCGTCGAGGCGTTCGAAAAGAAGCTGCGCTGCCTTCTGACCCATCTCATACGGGGACTGATCGATGCAGGTGATGCCGGGACCGCTGACGCAGGCCCATTTTTCATCAGCGAAGGCACACAGGCCGATATCTGTTCCGATGGACTGATCCAGGTCAGACAGGATCTGGATGCAGGTCCGGAGCATATCGTCGTTATTCGCGATAATACACAGGCGCCTGTCCGGATAAACAGCCGGCAGATTTTCAAAAGCTGCAGTAACGGCGGCATCATCCGATCGGTCCAGGATCAGGACTTCTCCTGTGAGAGCAGGATCAGCTGATAAAGTACGCTCCACCGCATCCGCTCTGGCGCGGCGAGTGCTGATGGCAGCGGGATCTTCCGTCACGAAGACGATGGCATTAAAGCCGCGATCGACCGCATGGCGGATCAGTTCGACGGTCCTCTCCGCGTTGTCTGT
>CALMRA010000077.1 GCA_937872065.1 uncultured Eubacteriaceae bacterium
ATAATTCTAATCAGGAAAGTGATAAAATTCTCTGCGAGCTTACAAGAGTAAGCTCCCAGATCGATCAGGCAGAAGTGGAGGATTTCCTCAAGCTGTTTGATTACGAGAGGCATATCTTCCTTACGGGAGCCGGTCGGTCTGGACTTATGATCAGAGCTTTCGCAAACCGGTTATCCCACCTGGGATTCAAGGTTAGTGTTGTCGGAGAAATATCTGCTCCTCACACTAAGGAAGGTGATATTCTGATTATCGGCTCCGGTTCGGGCAGTTCGAAAAGTACTTATGATCTTGCCGTAACTGCCAGACAGGCAGGACTGAATATCGGCCTTATTACTACGAATCCTGAAGCAAAGATTGCAGAGCTTGCAGATGCAGCGGTTATAATCCCGGCTCAGTCAAAGAAAACGGAGCAGGAAGATTACCAGCCTATGGGTTCTCTGTTTGAACAAAGCACGCTGATACTTTATGACAGTCTGATATTAAAACTGATGAAACAGCTGAAAGAAAGCTCAAACACAATGAACAGTCGTCATGCTGATTTAGAGTTTTAAACTGCCAGTTAAGGCCGTAAATGCTTATCAGAAAATTTTTGAGAAGCAGCTTTAAAAATCAGATATAAGCAGGTGGATATGAATAGCCGCCTGCTTTTTATCTTTGTGAAGAATCCGATTGGTGAAAGTCTTCAAAGTTATAATCAGTAATTAACTATGAGGTACAATAGAGATTCTTTTTCAATGTTGTAAACAGAGGCAGTATATGAATAAAAGACAGCTCGATATTATTGAAAAACTTAGTTCTGCATACAGAAAATTTAATATCTCTGAACTGGCTGATGAATGTAAAGTATCAGAGAGAACGATACGTAAAGATTTAGATAAAATCAACGAACTGCTGGAAGAAAATAAAATCGGCAGACTGGTGCTTAAGAGCGGAAAAATAATTAAGCCGAATGAATTTAATTCTATTTTAAACAGAATATCAAAAGATGATTTCTACAGTTACAAATTATCCAAACCGGAAAGAATAGACGTAATAATCCAGATGCTCATAAATTCTGTTGGATATGTGACTTTGGCCTGTATCGCCGATTATCTGTGTGTGAGCAGAGTCACAGTGATCAACGATCTGGATGAAATCAAAGAAAAGATGCTTGAATGGGATCTTCAGGTAATTTCACGTCATAATAAGGGGCTGAGAGTTGAAGGTAAAGAGGAGAAAAAAAGAGAGCTTCTCTTAGCTATGCAGAGTAATTTAAATGTGTTTGTTGTCAATAATGTCATTCAGACAGATACACGCAGCCTGCCGTATACGAAAGGCATGATCGAAAAAATCGTAAATGAACAGGAACATATGCATAGAAGTTTTTTGAGTGACGAATCATTCGGTGTGATTATTAAGTATTTAAGCATAATGATTATGAGAAATATCCACGGATACTCTATTAACGATTCGCCAGAAAAAAATCTTGAAAACAGCCAGATGGCGCAGGATATTTTAAAATACATCACCCAATACTGCAGGATTAATGTCAACGTACCGGAATTAATATATTTCAGCAGATTTCTAAAGAGTCAGAAATTTTCAAAAGGACAGTCCACCAATCTTGATACTGTAAAAATTCAGATCCTGACCAGGCAGCTTATTGATGCGGTTTCTGAAGATCTCGGTGTGAATTTAAATACGGACTACGATTTCTTTGAAAATCTGTCTAATCATCTGGAGTCGACGCTGGCAGCAGAGGAAGTCGTGTATGATAACCAGATTGTGGATGAGATCCGAAATAAATATAAAGATGTCTTTGAAAGCGTCAATAACAAGGTTACTTTAATAGAAAATTATATAAATAGAAAACTGACTGATATTGAGGTGGATTATATCTCGGTCCATGTATGCGCGGCCATTGAGCGTAGAAAAAATAATGAAGTTTCATTTAGAATCGTAGTCGCCTGTCATGCCGGCATAGGGACTTCCAAGCTTCTGCTGGAAAATCTAAAAGAATATTTCAATTTTCTTATAATCGATATAGTTTCAGTACACGATACGAAATATATCGATGATAATATTGCGGACCTGGTTATCTCAACGGTTCCGATAGATGAATGTAAAATAGATAATATCGTAGTTTCTCCAATGCTTACGGATGAAGACTGCATTCGAGTCGGAAATAAAATCGACAGCTTGAGAAAACGAAATAATCTTCCGATAAGAAGTGATGAAAATACTGTTACAGTAAACGGAGTACTGGAAAATATATCTTCAGTTCTGTATGAGGAAATTCCGGATTATGCTCCGGACTTGATTGTGAAAATACAGAAGAATCTGCGCAGTTATTTTAAAGAATCACTGCAGGAAAATTCTGATATTTTTTCTCCTGAACTGCACCATTTGCTGCCGTACACTCATATTGAACTGGATGTGGAGTGTAAAGACTGGCAGGAGGCCATCAGAAAATCAGCCGCGCTGCTGCTTGAGAAGGGATATATTGAACCGAGATACATCGATGAAATGATCAATAATATTGAAGAGTTCGGACCCTATATGATTATTTCCAAAGGATTTGCTCTGCCCCACAGTAAGGTTGAATTTGGCAGTTTGAAGCTGGGCATGAATTTGATCAGATTAAAGGAGCCGGTCTGTTTCGGAAATGACACTGCGAATCCGGTTGAATATGTCTGTTGTTTAAGCGCGGTGGACGGGAAAACGCATTTAAGAGCTTTTTTTAATCTTGTAAATATTTTGAAAAAGACCTCTTTCAAGGAGGAGCTTCATAAATGCAGCTCCTCCAGAGAGGCAGCAGAACTGATTGTTAAATACGAATATCAGTTATAATCAGCTGAAAATAGTGTTCAGGGATTAAAACAAAACAGATAGCGGGGTCTTTCGATGAATTTTCCGGAAGACCTTAATGTTTCAACTCTGAGTCTTATTCACCCGAAACAATCTGCTTCACTCGTCCGACCTGTCCGTCTTCAAGCTTGACCTTGATTCCGTGGGGGTGAGTCGGGCTCTTCGTCAGCAGTCTTGCGACGACGCCTCTGGTCAGTTTTCCCGTAGGCTGATCCTTC
>CALMRA010000078.1 GCA_937872065.1 uncultured Eubacteriaceae bacterium
CCGGTATATCGTAGCCGGCATATCCGATTCCTTTTTCCTTGAGCTGCAGAGACAATTCTCTTCCAAGCTGTCCATTGCTTCCTGTTATCAGAACTTTATTTGGTATCATGATTCTCCAGCCTTTAACTAAGCAGATTTAATTCATTATATAATTATACTTGACGTGCATTAGATTGTCTAACTGCACGGGCAGAATAACAAAAATTGTAACAGTAATGTATTCAATTTGCAAGAAATATGTTACAATTCATAAAGCGTAACTCTTGTATACGCGCTTATTTCTGAACTGATAACAAAAAGTTTTAAATTCTTTTTTAGTTCAGCTTTCATTTACTTAATCTGACTCTGACAATAACACAGAACAATTGAAAGGTTCCTATGTCCCGAAGAAAAAAAATTACAGTCACAGCAATCATGGTAATGCTGCTCATGCTGCTCGGCAGCGGATTATACGTTTATAGTATGTATGCTTCCACTCAGTCGGGCGATCTGAATACGGAGAATCTTAACGCTAAAAGCGGGCTTTCCGAAGATGTTATTAATATCGCATTGTTCGGAATAGACGGCCGGAACGATCCGGACGTAGAGGGCGACCGTACCGATACGATCATGATCGCCACAATAGATTTAAAGAACAATACCGTAAAGCTTACATCCATCATGCGCGATACCTTCGTGCAGATCACCACGACTGACGGCGATACTTCTTACCAGAAAATCAACGCCGCCTACAGCCTCGGCGGTGAGGAACTGGCGATCAAAACCATCAATGAGAATTTCGATCTGAACATTACAGAATATATGACTGTCAACTTCGACTGCCTGATGGATCTTGTCGATGCTGTCGGCGGTGTAACGGTCAATGTACAGAACGAGGATGTTCTTTACTGGACCAACCAGTATCTCGGAGACTCGAATAAGTTCGGAAATCGCAGCGACCCAGATCTGACTACCACAGGGGAACAGACGCTGACCGGCGCTCAGGCGCTCGCTTATTCCAGAAACCGTTATTCAGATTCCGACTACGGTCGTACCCAGCGGCAGAGAGAAGTTGTTAACGGGATATTTGAAAAAGTAAAATCAATTGACCTGCTTACTGCGATGAATCTGGTCACTAAGATTTATCCGTATGTTACAACATCTCTGGATATGAGCGAGATTTCTTCCTACGCTCAGGCTATCCTCTCAGCTGACGATCTTCAGTTCCAGGATTTCCGCGTTCCTACAGACGAATTCGGACTCGGGGGTTATCTTGACGGTTCATGGTACTTATTCCCGAACACACTCGTAGATAACGCACGGGTTCTCCACCAGTTCCTGTACGGTGACGATTCCGAATTTACGGCAAGCGCTCAGCTCCAGGCGATCAGCGACAAGATTCAGACGTATGCAGATTCAAGCACGGATCAGAGTACCGGAGGCAGTGCGAACGACGTGACCTCAGATACTTCTACTGATTACAGCTCGAGTTACTCGTCCGATTATTCATCGGATTATTCGTCTTCATATTCGTCTTCGGATTATTCGTACAGCTATGATTCGACAGATTACAGCTCAGACAGCAGTTATGATTCCAGCGGCCCGGCAGAAGATACGTCATCTTCTGCTGATTCAGGAGCTTCCTCTGACAGTACAGCCTCTTCTGACAGTGCTGCAACAGATTCCGGCAGTTCCGAATCTGCCCAGTAATCCAGACAAACGTAAAAACACCGGAACAATTGTTCCGGTGTTTTTACGTTAAATTATCTTTTGATATAACTGTTCTCAGCCGAACTGCTTACGCGTCTGCTTTTGCTCTCATTCCGTTAATGAGCCCGCCGTCTTTAAGCATTTCTTTCTGGCGTTCAGAAGCATCGATATGGACAGGATAAACCTGGTTCTTCGTCCGGTTGATCAGTTCGAATGTTCCGGCTTCCACTGCCGTCAGCGCATTTTCGACTGCGAGTTCATCGCCTTCGTCAATCTTGTCATAATCCTCGGGATTGTCGAAAACCATCGGAAGAATCCCGTTATTGATCAGATTGTTCTGATGAATTCTCGCAAAAGATTTTGCCGCGACTCCGCGAATTCCAAGATAAACCGGAGCAAGCGCCGCGTGTTCTCGTGAGGATCCCTGGCCGTAATTGGAGCCTGCAAGGATAAATCCGCCGCCGTTTTCTTTCGCTCTGGCCGGGAATTCCGGATCGCAGGGGCTCAGACAGAAATCTGAAAGATACGGAATATTCGAACGGTACGGCAGAAGCTTCGCATGTGAAGGCATGATATGGTCGGTCGTGATATTATCTTCAACCTTGATCAGCGTTTTTCCTTCAAGTGTATCGGAGAGCGGCTTGGCCAGCGGGAAAGGTTTGATGTTCGGTCCCTTGATCACCTCCACTTCTTCTCCTTCCGGAGCCGGAGCGACAGCGACGTTGTCGTTGATGAGGAAGCTTTCCGGAAGTTCGATATCAGGCAGATCCACTCCAAGGGGATCTGTCAGCACGCCGGCGATCGCGGAAACCGCCGCTGCTTCCGGGCTGAGCAGATAAACCGATGCGTCCTTCGTGCCGGAACGGCCTTTAAAGTTACGGTTAAAAGTTCTGAGTGAAACGCCGGCGGTATTCGGCGACTGGCCCATGCCGATGCAGGGTCCGCATCCGCATTCCAGAATTCTCGCACCTGCATTGAGCATGTCTGCGAGCGCGCCGTTTTCCGACAGCATGGTCAGAACCTGACGTGAACCCGGAGCGATGACGAGTTCGACATTTTCCGCGACCGTCTTACCCTTGAGGATAGACGCAACCTTCATCATATCCAGCCAGGACGAATTGGTACATGAACCGATCGCAACCTGATCGACTTTCATCCCCTGAATGTCGGAAATCTTCTTGACGTTATCAGGGCTGTGCGGGCAGGCAACAAGAGGTTCCAGTGTGTTCAGATCAACCTTGACGATCTGATCGTACTGCGCATCCTCATCCGCGCTGAGCGGTCTGAAATCTTCTTCGCGGCCTTGCGCCTTCAGGAACGAACG
>CALMRA010000079.1 GCA_937872065.1 uncultured Eubacteriaceae bacterium
CCCGCCGATCAAAACAACAATTTCATCGGCAAACTGATCATAATTGAATGTTTTCACGTCAGGTCCCCTCTTTGTATTGAATTGAAGACACTTGTCTATAACATCATTATAGCGGGTTTCATTCAGAAATAGAAACGATAAAAGCCCGCATTTCTGCGGGTTATATTGATTATCCGGCTGAATTGATTGCTACTTCCTGCCCTGCACAATATTATTAAAAGTATTTTTTATAAATTCGTTATAATTAATTCCCATTGACCGAACAGCGATATTTTGCGCCGCAAGCAGCGGTATCACTAAATTTAATACTGCAAACAGCCAGCCCCATCCTGCTGGCTGCATTAAGTTTCTGCTGATGATGTAAAAAAAACCGTAGATCGACAGAGCAGGTAAAATTGTAAATGCTGTAACCATGCCGGCAGTGTACAATTTGCCTTTCTTTTCCATCCGGACTGCCGCGATGTGAGATGCCGTTTCTAAAATGCCGAGAATCATCACCGTTGCAGACAGCCAGATCACATCAGGAAAAAATAACGGCACGACTCCAACATAAAGAGTAAGCAGAAAAAGCGCAAAATGTCCGATGTTATTGTCCACCTGATCAGCTGACACATTTAAATTTTGTGACGTTAATTCCGCAAAGCCAAAAAGCTTCTCTTCCCACTCATGCATGGTGACTGCAATCATCATAAAACAGACAAGACGCTGCAGCGTGGAAATAATGGATCAGTCTAAAAGCAGATAAACTAAAATACTGATGCCTACTGCCGTTGTCAGATACAGGCTGTATTTTGAAAGAAATTTAACCATAAAAACTCCTTGAGATTGTATTTTTGATCGACCTACAACATGTCGTATGATTAAATTATATTAACTTATCCAGATTCATCAACGGACAATTCTGAACGCTTTGTCGGATGGTAAAGGAGAAATTTATGAAAAAACAGCCTGAAATGACTGCAGCGACAAAACAAAGACTTGTCGACGCCTTTTGGACACTGTACGAAAAAAAGCGCATCGATCAAATACGCGTGAAAGAAATTACCGATCTTGCACAACTCCATAGAGGCACCTTTTATGAATATTTTAACGACATATACGATCTGGCGGCGCAGGAAGAAACGGAGATCATGCAGCAGCTTGAAGAAACAATGGCGGTCAAGCAGCAAAATAAAGAGAGCAATAATGATCTGAGAAACATTGCAGAATTTTATCTGAAGAATGGCAGGCGATTGAATCTTCTGATTGCTTCAGGGAGCAATTCTGATTTTATCAACCGATTTAAAGACTCCCTGTTTCCGTTGTTTCAATCTGTAAATCAAACGGCCGACAGCGAGCGGTCTTCAATTGTCTATGAATTCGGTATTAACGGACTTCTTATGGCGTTCCACAAGTGGTATGAATTTGAAAACCGCATGCCGATAGATGATCTGCTTAAATTGCTGCAATCTATAATCGGAACAGGCATTCCAGACACTCTAAAAAGTTTATAAGCGCGATCTGCAGCTTATTCAGTACGGCCCGGATTGAGAGCTGTCTGCCGGCAGGCGGTCTGCAGCGGGCAGACCATTATCACTTCTTCCTTATCTTCCCCGACGATCTCGAACCCGGCTTTCCGGTACATATTCAACGCGAAGTTCGCCTTCTGAACGGACAATGAAACCTGCCGGTATCCTCGCTGTTTCAGATGGTCGAGCATCGAATTCAGCAGCGCTGTTCCGATTCCCTGATTCCGATATTCAGGATACAGGGAGATCGCTAGCGACGGTGTCTGATCGTCGATATGACCGTAATCGTTCATAATGCGGGCCCATATGCATCCCGCAAGTCTGCCGTTCGATTCCGCGACCAGCGCGAGATCATCCGGACGGTCTCCGAAGTCATCCAGATAAACCTGAAGATCGGATTCCTGCGTGATCGAACGGGGCGGCGCCGGAGTTCCTTCCGGAACAAAGACTGCCTTATAGAGAAAATCATCGAGGCGGTCATATTCGGTTTGTGTCATTTCTCTGATTATGTATTTCATTTTTCTTAG
>CALMRA010000080.1 GCA_937872065.1 uncultured Eubacteriaceae bacterium
GACAGCAAGCTACTTCGCCCAGAATGCGCTGATCCGGGAATTCGTCGCGATGATCGCACAGCACTGGAAGCTGAACGCCGTGATGGTCGGACTGATAACTATCGGATACTGGTCGATTTGGATCGCCGGAATTCGATAATTGTTTTAACTGGATCCGGTTTTTGTGTCGTCAATATTCCGATTAGAATACAGATACCTCCGGCTGTCTGGAGAGGACTGAGTCTTTCACCAAGACAAAGAATGCTAAGGATACTGGCGACAACGGGATTGATTGCGCAGAACATACCGGCTGTTTCATTCGGCATATGGCGCTGGGCCAGAGGCTGGAATGTTAATCCGAAAAATGTTCCGATTACGGCCAACATCAGCAGAGCGGCCCATGTGCTGCTGTCTGCGGGCAGAGACGGAGTCTCGAAAAGATATGAAGCGCCCAGACTAAGAAGAGCGATCATCCCGACCTGCATAATTCCCATGCACATCGGGTCTGTTTTACGGGAAAAGAGTCCGGTTAGAATAATAGAGATTGTATAGAGAACGGCCTCAAACAGACAGAGCCATTCGCCGGTGCCGAATCTGTGAAATGTTCCGCCGAATGTTAACAAACCGACGCCGAGAAATGTGATCAGTGATCCGGCGATCGTCTTTATACTTGGAAATTTTTCGTTTCTAATGGCTTCAAATAAGGGAACAAATACGACCGCCGTATTAATAATGAAGGATGCGGTTGAAGAATTGATCGTACGAAGTGCGGAGAGTTCAGAAGTCATAATGATGAAATATAGCAGTCCGAGAATAATGCTGTAGAGCAAGGTCTGCCTTTTCAATCGTGATCGTCGATAATAAAGAATCGGAGCGAGCAGTATAAATGCCAGACTGAAACGCTGGGCCAGCAGGGTAAAAATTCCGGTTGTCGCGAGACAGATTTTAGAAGCCATATACGTAGAACTGCGTGCTGCTATGACGAGGGCAAGCAGAACGGCGTATCTTTTTTGATGTGGTTCGGTTTTCAATGAATCCTCCAATATTAATTGTGGTAAAATCGTTCACCAGCATTCTTGATATCGATGATCTAGAAAAAAACAGCTCTGACCGGCTTTTTCCAGATCAGAGCTGATATTATTTAAAGGTTTTCTGCTTCAATTCCCGTCAGTTCAGGTTCTTTCGCTTTTGACTTGGAACCGATTTTTTTATCTTTGTAAAGTCTGTAGGGAACAGAAACGACAAGCGGGATCAGCATAACCGGACCGACGATAGACGTAAAGGTCGTATATCCGTATTTGATAATGTTCAGCAGTCCGAAAGTGCTCCCGAAAGTACAGATCAGGATAAAGACGACGGCGATTCCGATCTTGATGGTCATCGGTCTGCTCTTTTTAAATACTTTCTCCAGAGGTCTTTCAAAACGGTCGCATACAGTAAAGATAAAGGCAGCGCAGCTGCTGAGCATCGCCGCGAGCGCAAATACGACGTAGATAATCTGTGCGATCCGTCCCGCATTTGACAGCGTGTCGATTGCCCATAATGTGGGAATGGAGTTGCCGACAATTTCAGGCATGCCGGAAGCGAAAATCACAGTGAAAATCACGGTACTCAGAGAACAGAGAAGAGCAGTAATACCGGCTACCGTGAGAACGTCTCTTCTCGTATTGATGATGCCTATTGAAGCAGGAACGCAGGCTTCATAACCGTTCATAAAGAATACGACAATCATCAGCATGT
>CALMRA010000081.1 GCA_937872065.1 uncultured Eubacteriaceae bacterium
TGCATCCAGTGTCAGGTGGGTTCCATTATCCATTATCTATATTCCGTCCTTATGATTGTGTAAGATCCGTACAGCCCGGTCAGCTGCTTCCAGACCCGGTCCCTGGTATCCTCGTCCGAGAAATACCCGACCAACGACGAACCGCTCCCGCTCATCACGGCGTAATCCGCTCCGAGCTCGAGAAGTTCCTGTCTGATCCGCCCGATCTCCGGATAAAGTCCGGAAACGACGGTATAAAAGCTGTTTCCTCCGAATTCTGCCAGCCGCTCACAGGCGCCGTGCGAAAGCGTTTCGACGAGACCGTCGATATCCGGATGCTCGAGCTCCGACTGATCCGCAAGCGCAAAGGCCCTCGGTGTCGGAACCGACACGTCAGGTTTTACGATAATCAGCGAGCCCGGAAATCCCTCCGGTACTTCCAGCCGGGTGATCTGCTCGCCGATTCCCTCCACGAGAGCAGTTCCGCCCGTCACACAGTACGGCACATCGGCGCCGAGCCTGACGCCCAGCGAGGCGAGTTCCTCCACGGACAGTCCGAGTCTCCAGTACTCGTTTAACAGCCTGATCACCGCGGCGGCGTCCGCCGACCCTCCGGCAAGTCCCGCCTGTTCCGGGATTCTCTTTTCAAGAGTAAGCCGGAAATCCGCAGTCTGTCCGGACTGTTCCTCCATCAGACGTACCGCGCGCGTGACGAGATTACTTTCGTCCGCGGCAAGCCGCGCGTCTGCACAGTCCAGCGAGTAAGGCCCGCCGGGTACGAGGGTGATCCGGTCCGCGAGGGTGCAGGAATGATTGATCATCCGCATCTCGTGGTATCCGTCCGAACGTTTTCCGGCGATGTCCAGGCTCAGATTGATCTTGGCCGGAGCTTCGATTGTTAATTGTTTATCCATATTACCGCCTGCACCTATGATTGTATACATTATACCGTTCGTCTTGTAAAAGAGCAATATTAAGCAGGGTTGTATTTAGGGACGAAAACGGCGCAGCTTACAGGGTATGATAAATACAACGATCCGCTGCGCCTGCAGCGATGCAGTACGCAGACGCCGGTCATTTATCTTCGAATTTATCCATATTGTATAGGGATCTTTTAACGTGATAAAATAACATATTAACAGTTCACCCGATACGCGTGCTATAAATGTCGGCGCTATATTAAAGCGCTTTACCGATGATTTAACTAGAAGGACAAGATATGAAGAAACTGGATGAATACAGCGCGGTAATCTTCGACTTTGACGGGACTCTCGTCGACTCCCTGTCACTCTGGCAGGATATCGACCGAATTTTTCTCGGCAGCAGAGGCTATGAGGTTCCGCCTGACCTGCACGAAGCCATCGCGGGCATGAGCTTTGAAGAAACCGCTGAATATTTCAGAAAAAGATTTTCGCTTACGGATTCTGTTCCCCAGATCATGCAGACCTGGGAGAATCTCTCCCTGAGCGAGTACCTGAACTCGATTCCGTTCAAGCCCGGCGCAAAAAATTATATCCGCTCGCTCCACAGAACGGGCAAGCCCCTGGGGATCGCGACATCAAACATCCCGACCACCACCGAAGCCTTTCTCCAGAAGCACGGTCTTCACGGCTGCTTCGGCGCGATGTCCTACACAGGCAACGCGACGGCCGGAAAGCCGGATCCCGCCGTCTTCCTGAACGCGGCGAAGACGCTGGGAGTCGATCCGAACAGCTGTCTGGCCTTCGAAGACACCCTCGAGGGAATCAGCGCCGCCAGATCGGCAGGGATGGACACCGTCGCGATCCGTGAAAAATGGAGTCCCGAGCTGTCTGAAAAGATACGCAGGATGAGCGGAACGGTTGTCGACAATTACCTGTTGCTGCCGGAGGACCTGAGGGTGACTGCATGACCGCACATTTCAACAACGACTGGGAGCAGCTGCTGACGCCTGAGTTCGAACAGCCCTATTATAAGGAGCTGCACGAAAAGCTGAAGCAGGAATATATGCATTACCACATCTGTCCGGGAATGTATGATCTGTTCAACGCCTTTCACGCGACTTCCTTCGAAAACGTGAAGGTCGTGATCCTCGGACAGGATCCCTATCACGGCAGGGGCCAGGCCCACGGCCTTGCCTTCTCTGTCCGTCCCGGCGTCCAGATTCCGCCGTCTCTCCAGAACATCTACAAGGAAATGGCGACGGATCTCGGCTGCAGGCCGCCGGATCACGGCTGCCTCGATTCGTGGGCGGAGCAGGGCGTCCTGCTTCTGAACACGTCCCTGTCGGTCCGGGAGGGCGCCGCCAATTCCCATCACGGAATGGGCTGGGAGATCCTGACGGACCATGTGATCGAGATGCTCAATAAACGTGATAAACCGGTGGTGTTCATTCTGTGGGGCGCCAACGCCCGTGCGAAAAAACAGCTGATTACGAACCATGAGGATCTGATTATCGAATCGCCCCATCCGTCTCCGCTTTCGGCTTCCCGGGGCTTTTTCGGAAGCCGCCCGTTCTCAAGGGCCAACGCGTTTCTCGAGGAACACGGCATGGAACCCATCCGCTGGTGTCTGCCGGAGCATGTGAGCGAGGCGAAGTCCTACCGTAACGATCAGAACGACGGAAAGGAAAAAGGCTGATGAACGCAGATACGACGCTGCTTCTGGCGATTCACGACACGATGAGCTCTGCGTTTATGGACCATTTCATGGTGTTCGTCACGAGCCTGACCAACGGCGGCTTTATCTGGATACTCCTCGGAGTAATCCTGTTTTTCATTCCGCGCACCCGGCCCATGGGGATCGCGGTCCTGCTGGCCATCGCCCTCGACTCGATCCTCGTCAATCTCGTGATCAAGCCCATCGTCATGAGACCCAGACCCTATCAGGCTCTCGATCTGAGCATACTGATCGCGGATCCCAGCGGCTCCTCGTTCCCGTCCGGTCACTCGTCGGTTGCCTTCGCGGCGGCCTCCGCCTACTGCCTGACGTCAAACACGAAATTCGAGAAACGTTTCCGCTGGTTCCTGCTGTTCTGGGCCGCGCTGACCGCCTTCTCGCGTCTGTACCTGCTGGTCCACTACCCCAGTGATGTCATCGCAGGCGCTCTGATCGGAGTCGTCGTCGCGCCGCTGGCCATCATGCTCACGGACTGGCTGTACCGCAAATTCGACAAAAACGAGCACGACGAGAAACCGCGGAAATTTACCGAATGCGTTCCCGAAGACGAGGATTCAAGGTTCTGGGAACCGGAAGACGGCAAAATAAAGAATACGAAAACATCTTGAATACAGAGCATATTAAATAACTTACCACCATAAAAAAGCATCGCGAGAGAATTTTCCTGCGATGCTTTTGTTAGTTTTATCAGGCCAAAATAAAAAGAGCTCTCTGACAAAACCGATCTGATCCTCTTGTAGTTTTTTCACATTGAGCCTGTGAGGCTATTGCATAATCAAAATATACGCATTATAATAGTATCTATCATCGATAGGTAAGGTAAATGTATGAAGACGTCGGAAATGGCAGAAGAACTGTTCTATCTTCTTGGAAAATTTCAAAGGGGTCCTGTCCAGAGAATTCAGGATGTGACGCGCGGCGAGATCGCGATGCTCGGCTCTCTGATTATTGAAGGCCGGGATACGACGCCCACCGAGCTGAGCGAACGCTTCAGACTTTCGACGGCGCGGGTTGCCAACACGCTCAACAGTCTTGAAAAAAAGGGCTATATCCAGCGTCTCCACGATACGAAGGACCGCAGAAAGGTCATCGTCCGGATTACGGATACCGGCAGAGAAGTCGCCGAACGCAAACATGGAGAAGCGATACAGCATATGACCGATCTGCTCAGCGATCTCGGACCGGAGGATGCGTACGATTTACTGCGGATAATCCGGAAAGTAAACGGTCTGATCGAAAACGTGGAAAAGAATGCAGATGACACGGAAAATAAATAAAACCGGCTTAGCCGGTTTTATTTAGGGTAAATATCTATCATCAATAGATATAATTAAAGTTAGAATTTACGGCTGAAACCTACGGGTAGTATTAAAAATGCAAAAAGGAGAACTATGGTAAAGATTTTTCGATACTTCGACAAAAAACAATGGACTATGATTGCAGCAGCCCTTGTTCTGATTGTCGTCCAGGTCTGGCTTGACCTGAAGCTGCCTGACTACATGTCCGCGATCACGACCCTCGTCGAAACAGAGGGCAGCACGATGTACGAGATTCTCGAACAGGGCGCCTACATGCTGGCCTGCGCTCTCGGCAGCATGGTCAGTGCCATGATCGTCGGCTACTTCGCGGCTAAAGTCGCAGCGGGGCTTGCAAAGACGCTGCGCGAACATATTTATGACCAGACAATGTCCTTCTCGGCGGCGGAAATCGGAAAGTTTTCGACGACGAGTCTCATCAACCGGACCACCAACGATATCACGCAGATCCAGACCCTCGTCGCGATGGGCCTGCAGGCGATTGTCAAGGCGCCTATCCTCGGCGTCTGGGCCATCGTCAAGATTTCCGGCAAGAACTGGGAATGGTCGGCGGCAACCGGTGTAGCAGTCGCCGTACTGGTCATCATGCTTGCGATCACACTTATCTTCGCTGTCCCACGTTTCCGCAAGGTTCAGGGACTGACGGATAACCTGAACAGGATCACCCAGGAACAGCTTTCCGGGATCCGCGTCGTCCGCGCCTACAATGCGGAAGGCTATCAGGAAAACAAATTCGGCGCTGCCAACGACGAACTGACAAACAACAATCTTATTGCGAACCGGATTATGGCGATCATGTCTCCCGGTATGACGCTCATCAACTCCGGATTGACGCTTGCCGTGTACTGGATCGGGGCGTACCTGATCCAGGCCGCGGCCATGACCTCCCGTCTGGGACTTTTCTCGGACATGGTCGTGTTCTCGAACTACGCGATGCAGGTAATCATGGCGTTCATGATGCTCAATATGATCTTTATCCTGCTCCCCCGTGCCCAGGTCTCTGCAAATAGAATCCTCGAGGTCCTGAACACCCACAGCTCGATCACCGACGGAAACGTGACGGCAACAAAGCCTGAAGACACCGGAAAGATCGAATTCGACAATGTTTCATTCTGTTATCCGGATGCGGCAGACGACGAGCTAAAGAATATTTCTTTCTCCGCAGACAAGGGTGATACGGTGGCGATCATCGGGGCTACAGGGAGCGGCAAGAGCACGCTCATCAATCTGATCCCGAGATTTTATGACACGACGAAGGGCACTGTCTCCATTGACGGCGTCAACGTTAAAGACTACACCCAGGAAGAGCTGAACAACCGTATCGGCTTCGTTACGCAGAAAGCCGTACTGTTCTCCGGCACAGTCGAATCGAATATCGCGCTTGGCGAAAAGAACGGACACAAGGCGGACCGCGAGGAAGTCGAAGAAGCTGCCGCAATCGCACAGGCCGATGATTTTATCGAACAGATGGACGGCACATACGATGCGCCCATCGCCCAGAACGGCACCAACGTCTCGGGCGGCCAGAAGCAGCGTATTTCCATCGCTCGTGCGGTGGCAAAGAAGCCGGAGATCCTGATCTTCGACGACTCCTTCTCGGCTCTGGACTATAAGACAGACAAAAAGCTTCGCCAGACGCTCGAAGAAGAAACGAAGGATGTGACGAAGGTTATCGTCGCTCAGCGAATCGGTACAATCCGCGAAGCAGACAACATCATCGTTCTCGACCACGGACAGATCGTCGGACAGGGCACCCACGAAGAGCTCCTCAAGACCTGCCCCACCTATCAGGAAATCGCCCAGTCTCAGCTTACGGCGGAAGAACTCAAGCAGTTTGATAAAGACGATGTCCCGAACGTCGAAGTAGAATACGAAGACGTCACAGTTTCAGATACTCCCGAAAGCAATTCGAAGAAAGCATCTGCAAAGGGCTCCTCTAAAAAAGTAAAATCCGGAAAAAACAGTAATAAAAAGAAATCTGTGAAAACCGGCACGGATAAGGACGTTTCCGACGCCGAGTACACCGAGATCCCAACTGAAGATTCCAACCCCTACGAAAAGGATATTTCGGAGGCTGAATACGAAGAGATCCCGGACGACGAAGACGACGGCAGCAATAAAAAAACGGATAAAAAAGCATCCGATGAAACAGCTGAAATAAGAAAGGGCTCAGATAAAGACAGCACGGATAAAGGAGGACACAATGCCTGACCGTAAAAAAAACAACGCCGGTTCAATGCCGGGCCCGGGCGGGGGCGGCGGAATGTCCGCCGTTCAGCACAGCAAAAATTTTAAAGGCGCATGGGCGGCATTCTTCCACTATATCAGCAATATGAAAGGGCTCATCATCGGGGCGGCCGTTCTGTCCGTCGCAGGAGCTGTACTCAACCTGATCGGCCCCGGCAAGCTCAGCGAGGTCACGAACCTGATCACGGCCGGACTTACAGGCTCCATCGACGTTCCGGCAGTAGTGAAAATCGCGTCGCTGCTCGCCGTTCTGTATGCACTCGGCTTCGTCTTCAATTACGCACAGGGCTGGATTATGGCCGGCGTATCTCAGAAGATAACACAGAACATGCGCCGAGACATCGCCCACAAAATCAACCGGCTTCCGCTTCGCTACTTCGACTCACACTCGACCGGCGACGTCCTGAGCCGTGTGACCAACGACGTCGATACCGTAGGCCAGATGATGAACCAGAGCTTCTCGACACTGATCTCATCGATGTCGCTGCTCCTCGGTTCGATGCTGATGATGTTCCTGACCAACGTCGTCATGGCGGTCTCCGGGATCGCTGCCGCAGTGATCGGACTGCTGCTGATGGTCTTTGTCATCAGCAAATCCCAGCGTCACTTTATCCGCCAGCAGAAGGAGCTGGGCAGCATCGACGGCCACGTCGAAGAAGCCTACAGCGGCCAGAACGTGATCCGCGCCTACAATGCAGTTGCTGAAGAAAAAACCAAATTCACGAAGATGAACGACAACCTGTACGTCAGCGCGTGGAAGAGCCAGTTCCTGTCGGGACTGATGATGCCTCTGATGACCTTTATCGGCAACCTCGCCTACGTGACAGTCTGCATCGTCGGCGCGGTGCTGGCGATCCAGGGCTATATCACCTTCGGTACCATCGTCGCCTTTATGCTGTACATCCGCCTGTTCACACAGCCGCTCCAGAACCTTTCTCAGGCAGCGACGAGCGTTCAGAGCATGGCCGCAGCCTGCGAACGTGTATTCGAATTCCTCGGTGAAAAAGAAATGACCGACGAAAGCGACAAGATGACGAAGCTTGAAAACATTCACGGCGACATCAGCTTCGATCACGCAAGATTCGGCTACGATCCCGAAAAGATCATCATCAAGGACTTCTCCGCCGACGTCAAATCCGGCCAGAAGGTCGCGATCGTCGGGCCCACCGGCGCAGGAAAGACGACCATCGTCAATCTGCTGATGCGCTTCTATGAGCTCAACGACGGTTCGATCAGCATCGACGGCGTCAAGACCACCGATATTACCCGGGAAAACATCCACGATCTGTTCGGCATGGTTCTCCAGGATACGTGGCTGTTCGAAGGAACACTGCGAGACAATATCGTCTACGATAAAAAGGGCGTCACCGATGAACAGCTCGACAAGGTCTGCGAAGCCGCAGGGCTTACCGACCTCGTTCACCAGCTGCCCAACGGCTACGATACGGTGATCAGCGACAAGGAAAACATTTCCGCAGGCCAGCGCCAGCTCATCACGATCGCCAGAGCGATGATCGAAGACGCTCCGCTTCTTATCCTCGACGAAGCGACCAGCAGCGTCGATACCCGTACCGAACGCAAGGTTCAGAAGGCGATGGATACCCTGACGGAAGGACGCACATCCTTCGTGATCGCCCACCGTCTGTCGACGATCCGCAACGCGGATCTGATCCTTGTCATGAAGGACGGCGACATTATCGAAAGCGGAAATCACGACGAGCTCATCAAGAAGAACGGCTTCTACGCGGATCTGTACAACAGCCAGTTCGAACAGATCGAAGAAGCAGTCTGATTTAAAAGCAAATTACTACTCACTGTACCCCAATACGAAACAGCCGGGACCCTGCGACAAGCAGGATCCCGGCTGTTTTTATTTAAATATGATTTCAGACGATCCTGCCGCCGTACTTTTTCTGGATCAGCTTCGGAACGGGACGCTCGCAGATAATCCTGTCAATCCGGTCGATCGGGCAGATGACATACTCCGCCGAAACGCCCAGCTTCGAGCATACGCCCATCACGTTCACTTCTCTGCTCCTGTCGATAAGCCGGCGTTTGACGCCGACTTCGCCCTGAAACGGTTCGGGTATCGTCAGTCCCGTGGCTGCGTCTACTCCGTAAGCCCCGAGAAAGCACTGATCGAACAGATAGCTGTCCAGCTGCAGACAGGCGGCTTCTCCGACTGTCACCTGAGACTGTTTGTCATAGCTGCCGCCGAGGAAGGTTACGTCGACGTCAGGGCGTTTTCTAAGCTCCTCGGCCACAAGAAAACTGTTGGTCACGACGCGCAGCCGGATTGACATCGGCAGCAGCGACGCGAACAGCGTGTTCGTTGTCCCTCCGTCTATGGCAATGAGAGAACCGGGGCGAACCAGTTCCACTGCTTTTTTCGCCACGATATATTTTTCGTTTTTCTCCTTGTCTGTTCTCCCGTCAAATCCCGGGACGACCTTCCTGAACGGAACGGCGCCTCCATAAACACGTTTTAAAAATCCCTGATCTTCAAGATCTGTCAGGTCGCGTCTGATGGTATCCTGAGAGGATTCAAATTCACGGGCGAGCGGAACCACCTGTACCTTCCCCGAAGCGTAAAGCCGCTCGAGAATCTTCTGCTGACGTTCTTCCTTTAACATATCTTCAGTATAAGGCCTGCCGGTTTAAAACAAGCGCAGCTTTCTGTTATTTTCAAAACAACCAGCATAAACTCCTGCGAAACAAAGGCGTTTCCGGTCAAACTCCGCATAACCTCGCATAATATCTGCTTGTTTCACTCACAGGATATCCGTAAGATAAAGGTGAAGTGGAACACACGGCGGTCTTTATTGACTTGCATGAATAAATTTCAGAGGAGCGTAGAATGGACAGTACAAAGGGCGTAAAAATCGTAACGATCGGCGGCGGCAGCAGCTACACACCGGAGCTGATGGAAGGTTTTATCAAAAGATATGACAGACTGCCGGTCCGGGAGATCTGGCTCGTCGACATCGAAGACGGACGTGAAAAGCTTGAGATCGTCGCGGCGATGGCCCAGCGGATGTGGGACGCATCTCCGTACCATGTGAAGATAAGAACGACCCTCGACCGGCGCGAAGCGCTGCCGGGAGCAGACTTCGTCACGACGCAGTTCCGCGTCGGACTGCTGTATGCGAGAATTAAAGACGAACGCATCCCGCTGTCCTACGGCGTGCTGGGCCAGGAAACCAACGGCGCCGGCGGAATCTTCAAGGCGTTCCGGACCATCCCCGTAATCCTCGACATTGTCAAGGATATGAAGGAGCTCTGCCCCGACGCCTGGCTCATCAACTTCACGAACCCCAGCGGCATCATCACCGAAGCGGTCGTCCGCTACGGCAAGTGGGACAAGGTGATCGGCCTGTGCAACGTGCCTGTCATGGCGCAGAAGCACGAAGCACCGGTTCTCGGACTGGAGCCCGGCGAGCTGATCTACCGGTTTGCGGGACTCAATCATTTCCACTGGCACCGCGTCTGGGATCTGGACGGAAACGACATGTGCCCCGCGATCATCGAAAAGATGAAGACCGGCAACATCGGCGTACCGAAGAATATCTACGACATCCCCTTCGATCAGAACATGTTAAAGAAATCCGATCTCATCCCGTGCCTGTATCATCTGTATTATTTCAGACAGCAGGAAATGCTCGATCATTCGGTGGAAGATTTCAAGAAAAACGGAACGAGAGCCGAAACGGTCAAGCAGACCGAAGACCGCCTTTTCGATCTGTACCGCGATCCAAACCTCGACTACAAGCCTAAGGAACTGGAAAACCGCGGCGGCGCCTACTATTCGGACGCAGCCTGTGAAGCGATTACGTCCATCTGGGGTAATGAAGACAAGATCATGGTGGTCTCGACGAGAAACTGCGGCGCCGTTCCGGATCTTCCGGAGGACTGCGTAGCGGAAGTCAGCTCGGTGATCGGACGGACAGGAGCGCTGCCTCTGGCCTTCGGGAAGCTCCCGATGATGGAAGCCGGCTGGCTCAAGCTGATGAAGAGCATGGAGCTGCTCGTCTGTGAAGCCGCGGTGACCGGCGACTACGCGACGGCCCTGCAGGCCTTCACGATCAACCCGCTGATCCCGTCCGGCAAAACCGCGGAACGGATCCTCGACGAACTGCTGGTGGCCCACAAGCGCTATCTGCCCCAGTTCGCGGACAAGATCGCGGAGCTCGAAAAAGAAGGCGTGACCGTCAGCGACGATACCGCCAGAAAACTGTGCGAAGAAGGAAGATAGCTTGGATTATCTGAATTATCTCGTAAAGGAAATTCATACGACCATCGCGGCGACTGTCGATCACAGAGACCTGCCGGTCACCTGCGCCATCGACATGATGGACAGCGACGACTGCGGCCTGTATTTTCTGACCGCCAGGGGCAAGGGCTTCTACAAACGGCTGAAAGACCGGGGCTATATCGCGCTGACGGGTCTCAAGGGCGCAGACACGATGTCCAGCGTCGCGGTGTCAATCCGCGGGAAGGTCAGGGAAATCGGAGATGTCCGGCTGCCCGATCTGTTTGAAAAGAATCCCTACATGGCAGAAATCTACCCGACTGAGGAATCGAGAAAGGCGCTGACAGTCTTCTGTATTTACGAAGGGACCGGAGAATTCTTCGATCTTTCCGTCAAGCCCATCCGCAGGGAGAGCTTCGCCTTCGGAAACGTCCCGTTAATCGCCGACGGCTATCTCATCACGGACAAGTGCACGGAATGCGGAGTCTGCCAGGCGGTATGTCCCCAGGACTGCATCAGAAGCGGATCGCCCTTTAAGATCGAGCAGGACCACTGCCTGAGGTGCGGCAACTGCTATGAGATCTGTCCGGAGGACGCGGTTGTTTTACAACGTTAAATATTATATCTTCATTAAAAATACAGATATCTAATATACCAAGTATAATATCTCTATTTCTATGCTGATATCTGTATTTTTTATGCGTTTATTGGATATAAGCTCTTATACTTGTGTATAATAGAGATAAGGGAGAAAAAGCCATGGACATAAAGATTAATTATTTGGAAATTGAAAATATAAAGAACGTCGAATCCGGTAGAATTGATTTTTTTAGAAAAGATCATTATTTAAATCTTATAGGTGTATATGGGCAAAATGGCTCTGGCAAAACTACGTTAGTAGATGCTTTCTCGTTGCTTAACGTGCTTATGTGTGGAATTCGTGATTTGCTGGCAAGTGAACATTATTATGATCTACTAACTGATGATATACCGGCATCTATCACTCTTTGCTTGGATATTCCATCTGAGCGTAAATTAATCTATAAAGTTATTCTAGAGAGAGAGCAGGTTAACAAGAAAAGTCCTTCACTCAATATTGTTAGTGAAACGTTAGAAACACGAAGTGCAAAACCTCACAGCCGTCTCCGTCAATTAATTACTTATGATCTTAGAAATAAACAATGGTTGAAAATATCGAACGCAATCCTCAAAAAAAAAGAAACCATCGATGACATAGTTTCAATGCAGGTAGCAAGTAAACTATCTCAACAAAATCACACTTCTTTTTTATTTAGTCAAGAATTTTATGAGTGTTTAGTTAATCGTGGTTTAGAAAAAAGCGAATTGAGTCGATGCATCGATATTTTAAAACATGATTTTAATGAAAACTTATTTATTCATACTGTCCAAGACTCAGGTTTTGTATCGACTGAGTTAATTATGCCTTTCTCTTTTAACGTTCAAAAAGAAAATGCATGTAATAGAGGGAAATTTACTATTTCTCAAGAACCTCAAGTAGTTCCAAACAACATAAAGGAAGTCTTGAATCAAATCATTAAACAAATTAATATTGTACTCCCGCGTCTAGTCCCGGGATTAACAATTCAAGTAGAAGAACTCGGTAAAGAAATGATACAAGATGAAGTTAGCAATAAAGCTATATCAGCAACTAAAATCCAACTTCTTTCAATAAGGGATAATAAATCTTTTCCATTCAAAGCAGAATCTGATGGAATTAAAAAAATAGTATCTATATTAAGTGCCCTTATTACAGTCTACAATACTCCGGGAACGTTTGTAATATTAGATGAATTAGATGCGGGAGTTTTTGAATATCTATTAGGTGAGTTAGTTTCTGTTATCTCGCAAGGAGCTAAAGGGCAGATACTTTTCACTTCTCATAATTTGCGTGTTTTAGAAATGTTAAATCCTGAAAATCTGATCTTTACAACTATTAATCCAAAGCACAGATATGTAACCGTTAACGGCATAAGACCAAGCAATAATTTAAGAGATATGTATATACGGGCACTCGATTTAGGTAACGAAAGTGGTGATTCTTGGTATTCGGAAACAGATACTTCAGAAATTAGACGCGCATTTCGTAGTTGTTCACAGGAAAATATCACAATATGAGAAAAAAGGCACTCATATTAATCGTTGAGGGAGAAACAGATGAAGCAGTTTTCGAACCTATGTTAAAAAAGTTTTTATCCCCCGATCTAGTCAGAGTTCAGGTAACATATGGAGACGTTTTTACAAAAAAGGAAAATTATAAGAAATCACCTAAAACAATTGTTGGAGAGATTGTTTCAACATTCAAAAAACGATATGGATATAAACCAACAGATATAATTGGAATAATCCAGATTACAGACATAGATGGATCCTACTTAAGTGAGAATAATTTTAAAATTGATGCAGACAGCCCTGAATTTGTAAAGAATAAGTCAACTCATTTCTATGATATGGAAAGTAAAAATATTATTTGCCAGTCCGAAGTAAAAGAAGTGACCTTCTAAAAACTTGGTCGCTTAAACACAAACGAATGGAGCAATTAAAATCTATCACTAAAATTGCTGAATTTCCTTATCGCTTATACTATATGCATTTTGATCTTGACTGTGTTATCGGTGGAAAACCATGTTATACAAGTGCAGAGAAAAGAATTTGCACCAATAATTTTTGTCAAATGATTAACGGTGATTTAACGAAATTTATCAAGTTCTTTAATGATCCCAACTTAATCTCTGGCAAAAATTATGATGAAACTTGGTCAAATATTGCATCAGATTCTGATCAGTTCAGAATTCAAAGCAATATTAATCTTCTGTTTGAATTTTTAGAAGAAAAAGGATACAAAAATATTTAGGTCAATAATAATCCTCTTCAATGCAAACCGGCTGCGAAAACTGGTATTCTCAGCCGATTTGTATATTACATTCGCATTTTAATAAACCGAATTTAAGGATTAACACTACGGATAGAATAGAAACTCGATGTCCCAGTATTATTCAATAATATAGGCACTGACTATTTCTCCGTAATACGCGATATGATAATCCCTGTTCGAGCCGTGGAACGAGCTGTCCACATCCTGAGGGTAACTTGCTTTCGTTATCTCCGGTCCAATGGCTGCCGGATCCTGGCGCTGCTTGTAAATCACGCGGCACTCGAGAGTGAGCGGGAGCTCCGCGATCCCCGGAACAGAGGTCACCCTCGGCTGTTCGAGGGACAGTCCGAGCTCCGTGATCTTGTCGCAGTCACGTCCGGACTTCGTTCCGCACACGCCGAGAATCCTCTTGTCGACCTTGCCGTAGGGAACGCTGATCGTAAACTCGTCGCTGATATCGAGTTGCTCCTTCGTATATCTTCCCTCTCTGACAAAAGCTGTGAAAATCGGTCTGTTCCATTCGATACCGATCATCCCCCAGCCGATGGTCATGCTGTTTACGCCCTTCGCGGTCTTTGTCGTCAGCAGAACTCCGCCTCTGAGCTTGCTTAATATATCTCCTGCATAATCAAAAACATTGATTTCCTTTTTCATTGTGATCTCCCTGAATTTTCCAAATTCCTGTTTTTATTATCAATTTTACTTTTCCAACTTCATGATAAATCGAATCGCAGCATCAGGCAAACCCGAACGATAACTTTAACGGATACTTTGAAGAAATAAGGGAAAAATACGCAGAAAAGCGCCGCATTAACCAGTAATGCAGCGCCTTCGTACAGCTGAACGATTCACTATAAATTTTATGCGATGTCGTCGTAGGTGACGAGCTTTATGTCATTTCCGTCAAGCCAGGTTTTCACAGCCGGATCGCAGAGCATATCGGCTTCCTTTGTCCGGCTCAGGGTCATGCTGGAATGAGTCAGGATATACTGATCGAGCCAGCCCGGATGGCAGACCATCATCGGACATTCGTCGTCCCCATAGTCCCTGAGCGAAAGTCTTTTAAGCGTCTCGAAGGGATCATAGCCGGGATCTCCAGCTTCCATCGCGGAAATCATCTTCGTGGTCCGGAATGTGACCGGACCGTCCAGCGCGCAGGGCAGCAGCGGAAGATTATGCCGCTCCGCGACGATTTCCAGTCCCTTGAACAGATTGTCGCTCTTCACCGCATGGGCTTCGAAATAATGAGGCTCTTCGCCTGTAAGCTCCTTAAACCGCCGGTACTGAGCTTCGATTTCCAGGACCACTTCGTCGAGATTTACAAAGTCTTCCTCCGCGCTGCGGTACTCGCTGCTGGGCTTAAATTCTCCGCTTTCAGTCGTGATGGACGGAATAAGAGCAGGATCTGTTATCGGGCGGCCGACGCAGATGTTCGTATGGAGCCCCAGGCAGAGATCCTTTCGTTTCATAAGAGCAAGTCCACTCTTTACAGTGGGCATGTTGGTCATGACGCCGACAGAACGGATAAACCCGTCGTTGACTGTCTTCGCGATCCCGTAATTCACGGCTTCGCTATAGCCGAGATCGTCTGCTCGTACTAATAGTCGTTTCAATATTTCGGCTCCTTTACTCGGCATTTTTCGCCTGCCTGCGGCAGAGCACGTAGGTGACAACAGCCGCCACGACAATGGAAATGATGCCCGAAATCACGCCCTGGATAAAGTTGTTTGAAGAACCGCCTGCGTAGGCCGTCAGAGCGATAAAGTTTGCGACCGGAACCATGTTGTAGGCATTGACGCCCATCAGCGCAGCGTAGAGACCGCCTGCGGCGCCGCCCGCCATCATCCCGATGAGCGGAGTACCGTTGGCGACCCCGGTTCCGTACAGACCGGGCTCGGTTACGCCGCCGATAAACGCCGCGATCGTATTGGTTAAAGCAAGAGACTTCTGTTCCTTATTCTTAGTTGCCAGCCAGAAGCCGAGACACATGCCGGTGACCGCCATTGAAGCGGAGACAGCGCCCAGCGTAATGATCGGATCGTAGCCTCTTTCCGCGAATACAAGAATCATCTGGGAGATCATGACCTGATGCATCCCTGTCATGACGAGGAATTCCCACAGAGCTCCGACAATCAGGGCGCCGAAAGGTCCGGTGACATTGCCGAACCAGATGATGGCTTCGCAGATGTAGGTGCCGAGGAAGCCGCCCAGCGGTCCGAGCACGCAGAGCATCAGCGGAAGAATGACAAAGGTGGTCAGCGTCGGAACACCGAGGACGCGGAGTGAAGCCGGAATGACCTTTTTAAAGAAGCGTTCCACAGGAGTCGCGATCCATACGGTCAGGATAATCGGGAGCAGTGTGCTCGAGTAATTCTGAAGCAGCGCCGGAATCCCGAACACAGTAAAGGAGCTTCCTTCATCAACCATTGAGATTATCGTCGGGTGCAGCAGAATCGCGCCGAAGAAGATACCCATGACAGGCGTCAGCCCGAACTTCTTGGCTGCGGTATAACCGATTAGGACGGGGAAGAAATAGAATCCCGCATCGCCGACGAAGGTAAAGAGTATATACAGATCCGATGTTTCGGCAATCAGTCCGAGCATGCTGGGACCGAGAACTGCGGCCAGCATCTTGAACATCGAAGCAACGAGCATCACCGGGATGGCAGGCGTCAGGGAGCCCGACAGATAGTCCAGGATCGTGCTTCCCATTCTCTTAAAGCTGAAGGGCTGTTTTTCTCCCGGAGCATCGAGATTTTCATCGACCGCTTCATTTTCATGGAAGCCCCCCAGACTGCAGAGCTCCTTGTAGACATCATCGACCGTCGGTCCGATGATTACCTGATACTGAGTTCCTGCCCGGTTTACGCCGATGATGCCCGGGATCGCTTTTATTTCATCATCATCGACGATCGTATCGTCCTTTAAATTAAAACGAAGCCGCGTGATGCAGTGAGTCACAAAGGTTACGTTCTCTTTTCCGCCGACCTTTTCTAAAACATCAGCTGCAGTCTTTCTGTGATTCTGATTCTTCTTTGCCATAGGATTCCCCTCTTCATAGGTTTCTTTTTGTATATTCAGGATACAGGAATCCGTTATTGATGTGAATGCACGATTTTTCATCCTGGTTCGTGCAAATTAATGCATTGCACGATTAGCCGTGCAATTCATGCATACTATCGAACAGACAGGAACAGGCTTCCCGGCTGATAAGATCCCATGCGCGGGACGGATTCTGTTCCAGCAATTCCAGATTTCGCAGATCCTTTAAGAGATAGTACAGAAGAGTATCCAGCATACGAAGAGTTCCCGCCTCACGATCAAGGCGCAGGGAGATGCCGATGATGGCCCGGACTCTTCTGCCCAGGGAACGGACCACATCCTTCTGTGGAACGTAGATATGCACAAATTCGGATTTCGTGACGGCCGGATCAAAGAATACGACGGAATTCCCTGTCATGCTCGAATAGAATGGGATTATCCCGTCATCTGCAAACAGACGTTCTTCGAGAGTCTTGAACTGAGCCTCATTGCTTCCGTACCGGTAGACCATGGCTCTTAAAAATGTGTCGTAATCGCTCATCGAGGTCGACCGATGCACTGAGGTGATCTTTTTTAACAGCTCTAGCACCTCGGAATCAAATCCTTCGATAAAAACTTCAGAAAACAGGTCCTTTCGGTTTTCTGTGGTTAACGGCTCCGCATAATAGGCAAACTTCAGAGGATAGTTGTTATAGACATCAAAGGTAGGAGTTGACGTGAGCGCGGCATCATAATCGGAAAAGGAGACCCGGCGCATCTCATACTGGTTAAAAACCTCCACAGAGTCCACCATAGCTCCATAGTTCCTGTTAATGCTTGCACGGATCTGTTCCCCCGCGGCCCTGGAGTCCAGGGAAATGACGGCAAGGCGGCGCTTCTTATAGGGGCTGCGGCATCCGGCAAGAGTATAGCGAAAAAGCTGAACGACCGGTTTTATCTCCGCTCTGTCAACAGGACAGTCCAGTACTTCATTCAGTACAGAACCGTAGATGCGGCCGTATTCCATGGGCAGGAAAGAGCTGTTGCTGAGGCTGTATTCATTGTATCCCGGAAGACGGGCGCGGGACGCTGTCCCATAAAGATGGCGGATCGTGATGCTGAGCTGAACAGACAGAAAATCTATATAGGCTTTCTTAAAAGGATCACTTTCAAACAGGGAAGGTCCGGTAATCTCTTTGATTTTACGAATGACATCGGAAAGGAGTCTTTCGTTTCTATCGAAAATTTCCGGATCACAGCTTTTGTTCTCCTGTTCATTGCGAAGATCAAAATCGCGGCTGCAGATCAGCTCCCGGGCAAAACCGACAATTTCGTTTTCAGCTTCTTCAGGCAGATCACCATCGATAGACAAATCACGAAAGATTTTTTCGGTGAGCCTGTATTCGACTGATTCAGAGATCCTGTCTGTAAGATCAAATTTCTCGAGGGGATGGGCTGAAGCTCTTCCCCGGATCAGACAGAGATAGGTAGCGCATTTCTTGGAATTCAGATCCGTCAGGGAGACTGGACTCTCCCGCAGAATTTTCAAAAAAGCATGGCGCAGCGTTTCGTATTCCTGCCGGTCCGTATAGAACATCTCGTTGAACTCCGGAACCTCGTAGGCAGGCTTAAATTCATGATACTGGCTGCTGGCAACCTCAACCATAGCCGCCCGAAGATCGGATTCTCTGCCCTTTACAAACAGACCGATACCCGGTGTCGATGTCAGCTCGATCTGATAGGACTGCAGGAACTCCGTGACCCATTTAAGATCCGGCGCCAGTGAGGTGCGGGACAGGAACAGTTCGTCAGACAGATCGTCTATCCGGATGCTGTCACTGGCCAGAAGCTTCTGCAGGATAAAAAGTCTCCGGTTCATATTTTCCATCGAGTGGTCCTGATACAGCATCCTCATTCGCTGGATCGTATCCCGGGTTTCGATAAAGCAGTCTTCATCGATGGGTTCAAGCCGGTATCCCTTCGACTCGACTGAGAGGAGCTCCGCAGCCCGCTCCTCCCGGAGCAGCCCCTTCAGATATGAGATATCGCTCTTAACCGTCCGCACAGAAGCTGCCGTGACCGCGGCCAGCTCCCGGGAGGTCGTATAACCGTCGCTGCTGAACAGGCGGTCGAGTATAATCAGATGCCGGTTTTTATCTATTCTTATCATGATGGGATGTTTATGCCTTTACAATTTATAAAACTTCCAGCGAGGTTCTCTTTTCTGTAATTATACATATTTATTCCCTTCAAAAAATAAGAACCGCGCGGTTTCCCGCGCGGCTCTTACCA
>CALMRA010000082.1 GCA_937872065.1 uncultured Eubacteriaceae bacterium
TTTTCCGGTCCGCCTTCCGCCAGCTTGAGCAGCTCCGTCATTTCCTTGACCGACTGCTGGAACAGCGCCGCCTGGGAATTGTAATGGATCGCGCCTTCGCCTTCGCGCTTTTCCGCCAGTCCTACCGCAAGGGTGACCGCCAGTGCGTAGGCGTTCTTCAGAGCGACCGCGCATTCGACGCCTGTCACGTCTGTCGACAGGTTGATGTGGTAATACGGAGCTTCGAAGATATCCTTGATCTTCCGGAGTGTTTCGATATCGTCACCGCAGAACGCGACCGCAGAATCGTCATGATCCGCGAGCTCGTAGCTTGTGCACGGACCGCCTATCGCGTTGATGCTCAGGTTCTTTTTATCTTCCGGAAGACGGCTCTTCCAGTAGTCGACGTAGGTGATCATGCTGCCGTCTTCCTGATCGATCATCCCCTTTGTCACGGAGATAAGCGGAACATTTTCGTCGAGAATCGGCAGGATATTGTCCGCGAACCAGTCGACTCCGAAGCTTGAGACGCCGCACAGAACAAGATCCGCGCCCTTGAGTGCTTCTTCGACATCTTCGATCTGGTAATACTTGATTCCGTCGTGAAGAGTCCGTTTCAGGTTGATGTGGTAATTGTCCTTCTTCAGACCGTCGATGACTTCTCTGTCAAGGGGTGTGCCGACGAGACGGACTTCGTGTCCGTTTTCGAAGGTCGGGAATGAAAGAGCTGAGGCCATCTGGCCTGAACCGATAAATGTGAGTACGCTCATGGGATCTCCTTAAATGTTTTCTGATTTATGTTTACGCCGGTTGCTTCGAACTGACTGTCGATGTTTTCCGCTGAATTCCGGCTCTGCCGCTGTGCCTGTCTGCTATGACTACAGTCTACGACCTTCACGGCAATTCCGCAAACAATTTTTGATTATTAATTTCATCGCTTGGGAATAATTTCATGCAGTGAAGATCCCGTATCTGCGCGCTTTCCCGACGCTTCGCCGAATCTTCTCTGCGGATCGATCCGAGATTCCTGCTCTGTTTTCAGCTGTTTTTTATCGCAGATTCATCGTAAAATAAAACTAATTTCAGATAGAGAAATTTATCCTTTTATTTATCAGATCGGTTACGAATAAAGAGGTGCCTTATGGATGTCGGAAAGGTCAATCAGATACTCAGAGTCGCGAAGATGTATTACGAGATGGGAATGGGCCAGCGGGATATCGGAGAAAAGGAAAAAATAAGCAAATCGACCGTAAGCCGTCTGCTGAAGAATGCGGAAGAGATGGGCTTCGTAAAGATCACAGTCGAAAAGCCGATGTACTTCATGGCGGATATCGAAGAAGCGCTCTGCCGGCGCTACGGTCTGAAAAAAGCGGTCGTCACCCCTCTCGTCGTCAACGACAGGGACGTGATCCTTGCGGATGTCTGCCGCAGCGCGGCTGCGGAGCTTCCCTCCCTGATCCGCAGCGATTCAGTCGTCGCCGTCGCCTGGGGGCGGACACTGACGGAGCTGGCGGGTCTGCTGCCTCCGATGAAGCGTACAGGTGTCAAGGTTGTTCAGATCAACGGCGGGAGCTCCCGTCTGCTGTATGATACGGGATCCGACAGCGTTCTGAAGGCCTTCAAAGACGCGGTCGACGGAGAAGCCTACCGACTCGCCGCGCCCGCCGTCGTCGACAATATCTTCATCGCGGAAGCGATCAAAAGCGACAGTCAGATCAGGAGCGTCATCGATACGGCGGAGAACGCCGATATCGGGATCTGGTCCGTCGGGAAGGTCGCGAAGGGCAGCATCCTGTATGAGCTGGTCGGCTTCTCGGAGAGCGATTTCGCACGGATCAAGAAGCTGTCGGACGGAGATGTGTGCTCCCATTATCTGAACGCCTCCGGAAAGCTTGCGGACGAGGCCTTCGACGGACGAGTCGTCGCGGCATCTGCCGAAAAGCTCCGTAATATCCCTGACAAGGTGCTCGTCGCGGCAGGGGCAGACAAGGCGGACGCGGTCAGGGCTTCGCTGAACGGAGGTTTCGCGGACTACCTGTTTATCGACGAAGCGCTGGCGAAGAAGGTGCTGAAATCCTCCTGAAGCAGAGATACGAACTGACTCGTTACGTCCTCCGTGCAAAGAAGCGGTCTTCACGAATCATCATAAAAGCGATCGAGTAGGAGGTGACTGATTAGTTCAATCACCGACCTCTCACACCACCGTG
>CALMRA010000083.1 GCA_937872065.1 uncultured Eubacteriaceae bacterium
TAATCTCCTGAATTAAATTGATAAAGGTTTAAGGGGTAACACTGATTAATCTGATAAAATAATAGAGCAATAGCGGTCTCGGACGATAAAGGCACTCCACTGCCCCCGTCCGGGATTTTTAATTTAGAGCAGACCGTTGGCTTCGCAGACTTCCTTGACTCTGTCGTGAAGCTCGTCCTTGTCGATGATGCTTTTCAGAACGACGACATTTCCGAGATGAGCCGCAGGTGACGCAAGGTCGCTGCCTACGAAAAATACGTCCGCCAGATCCGGTGTCGCGCTTCCGAGGTCGTAATGCGATACTTCAACGCCCGTTACTCCGAGATCCTTTAAAACCGACTGAATATTCATTTCCATCATGAAACTTGATCCGAGACCGGATCCACATACAGCTGCCATTTTCATTTTATATTCTCCTTCTCCGGCTTCCGCCGGTTGAAATCTTATTATTCTGCGATCTTGCGCAGTTCATCAATTGTCTGTGCCGCGGCGATCTCCGGAACCTTGCCTGCATTCAGGAGCTCGACGATCTGCTGGAGCAGTCCGATATGCTTGTCGCTGTCCTCCGCCGTGAAGCCTAAAAACACGCTGGCTTCCTTGCTGCCGAAGCTTACAGGCTCGTCGAACGTCACGAGGGCATAACCCTGCCTGATCGCTCCGTCCTCCGGTCTTGCATGGGGCATCGCGAAGTTGTCCGTGATGACGATGTAAGGACCGAGGGTTTCGACATTTTCGATAATCTTATCGACGTAGCGCTCCTCCGCACAGCCGTTCTGCACGAGGATCTCCCCGCACTTTCTGACGGCATCCTTCCAGTCCAGCGCATGCAGGCCCAGAGCTGTGTTGCTTTCATTAAAATCCAATTTACTGATTTCCTTTCTGACTCTTTTCACTGCCAATATATTCGTAGTCGCAGATCAGGCCCGCGATCTGTTCCGGCGTCTGCGCATGATCCAGATTCTTCCTGAAGCCCGGGTCCTGAAGCAGGTTTCCCAGACTGAACAGAGCTCTCAGATGACTTTCCTTGTCCGATGCGCTCATACAGCAGACATATCGGACTGGGACCTTTCTCGCTCCTTCGAAAATCACAGGATTTCTCAGACGAATCAGAGAAAATCCCGGAGCAAGGGAGCCTGTGCCCACACCGCTGTGGGGAAGCGCAAACTCTTCCGCAATCACCATGTAGGGTCCGTGTTTTTCGATCTCACCGATCATCGCGTCCACATACCGCTCTGTGATAATACCGTCGTCCAGCAGCGCCTGTGCCGAACACTTCACTGCTTCCTGCCAGTCCGCGCAGTCCGCGTCCAGTTTGATTCGCTGAAGCGGAAGCAGCTCCGGAAGCGTCGCTCTGTCGTCTTCATACTGATTGAAGAACTGCGCCACCGCCTTCTCCGTCCGGGACAGGAAGCTGGTCCGGAGATCCACCGGCATGTCCGAAACCGCCTGGGCGATCATCTTCATCATTCGCCCGGGGGATCCCTCCTCCTGAGGCTGAGCCGTTTTCCCGGCTCCCCTGACATGGAGCGCTTCGATCCGCTGACCGATCCGGATGTAATCTTCGTCGGTCAGAAACGGTGAAACGCGGATATACTCGAGTCCCGGCTGATTCAGCGGGACCGTTGAA
>CALMRA010000084.1 GCA_937872065.1 uncultured Eubacteriaceae bacterium
TGGAGAGTCACACCCCAGATCGCGATCAACGACCCGGAACTGATGAAGGGCATGCCTCCGTCACTGACCGCCTCCACCGGTATGGACGCGCTGACCCATGCGATCGAAGCCTACGTTTCGACCGAATCGAATCCGCTCACCGACGCATCTGCAATCATGGCGATCAAGATGATCACCCACTACCTGCCGAAAGCGGTCGCAAACGGCGACTACATGAAAGCCCGCGACAGAATGGCCTATGCTCAGTACCTCGCAGGGATCGCCTTCAACAACGCGTCGCTCGGTTACGTCCATGCGATGGCCCATCAGCTGGGCGGCTACTACAACCTGCCTCACGGTGTCTGCAACGCGATCCTGCTGCCCTATGTCGAACAGTTCAATATGATCGGAAATATCAATCGTTTCCGTGATATCGCTGTTGCGATGGGCGTGCAGGTCGACGGTCTTTCCGACTGCCAGGCTGCGGAAGCAGCGATCGGCGCGATCAAGAAGCTGAGCAGACTTGTCGGAATTCCGGCGGATCTGCGCGAACTCGGCGTCAGGGAAGAAGATTTCGCTATCATGGCGGACAACGCGATGAAGGATGTCTGCCAGCTGACGAATCCGCGAAAGGCGACGAAGGAACAGGTTATCGAAATCTACAGGAAAGCATGGCAGGGAGACCGCGAAAAGATCGTCGTTTACCAGCCGGAAGAAGCGGAGGCGCTCAGAGCATAATGTCGTCCGGACAGAAACGGCCGCCGCAGCCGGCGACACGTTCGCAGACGATCCGTAATGCGGATCTTACACATCTACTTAAGCCAGTCAGACGCTGACACACTCATCTAATATCGGCTGTGTGCCGTTGAACTATCCGGAATAAAAATGGACGCCTCGTTATGGGCGTCCATTTTTTGTCCGGAATTCTGCGGATTTCGTTATGTTTTTATGTGTGTACGAGGTGTATGACGTTAATTTCGGGAGAAGAGAGAAAGCGGAACGGAAGCCCTGTGACCCCGATTCCACGGGAGACGAGCAGCGAAATGTTCGAATTTTTTCCGAGATTGTCATACCACCCCCGCAGATATTTCGTCGCGCCGTCAGGCAGATAAAACTCTGTCAGAAAGGGGATAGTAATCTGACCGCCGTGGGAATGCCCCGATACCATGACCGCATCCTCCGGAATCGAGATATCGTCCGCGGTATCCGGCTCATGCGAGACGATCAGTGAAAAGCGGCCGCCTGACAGATCGTAGTCTCCTGAAGGCGTCGTTCCGAACAGCAGATCGTCGTAGCCGGTGATCTGCAGGTTCATTTCAGTGATCTGGACGG
>CALMRA010000085.1 GCA_937872065.1 uncultured Eubacteriaceae bacterium
ATTCACAAGCATTCGCTGTTTTTAAACAGAAATACGATACCTTCAAGGAGGAATGCTCCGACTGTATTTCTTATAAAGCGCTTCTGATGAATCAAAAAGGAACAGCAGACAGCATCGTAGAAGAAGTTCCTGAGACGATTCCGATAATTGAAACACTTCAGAAGGATAAAGATAACGTCATTATTTTGGAACAGACCGAAGAGCCGCAGGAAGCACAAATAATCGCAAGAGTTGATAATATCAGTAGTAAAATAAAACCTTTGATCCCTGCTCCTTCAAAAGGGAAAACCATTCTGGATGCTAAATTTGTTAAGAAACTGATCCCTGCTATAAAAAGAGAAACAGAAAAACAGCGGGTCAGGACTGAACAGTTTCCGAATTTGTTCTTCGACATGGAAGCCCAGACAATTACTTTTAATGATAAACCTTTTAATATGTTTCCTTCAGATGACGAAGTCCGTAACGATGTAGACTGTTTCTTAGACTATATGGATGGCTTTGATAATTTTTCAGGTAATATCAGTCAGAGTAAACGTAATTATTTCCAGTTTATGAACTGGTTCTTTGCCAGTCCGTTCATGCCATATTTGAGAAAAATAGCAGACTCCAACAGGTATGATATTTTACAGTTTCCGGTTTACAGCATAATTTACGGGATTAGTAATGCAGGGAAAACAGCGTTTGCAAAACTGCTATCGAAAATGATGTGCGGACAGTTTGTTCCCGTCAATTCAAGCCGGGATTTTACGCAGACTAAAATAGACGGTTTAAAACAGTCCTGTAAAGGTCTGCCAATTATTATCGATGATATCGACAAAACTCAGTATAAGGCTCATTCTGGGAAAGTGATTAAGTACGACCGTTGGGGACTATCAGAAAATCTGCTCCACTATCCCGGAGTCGTTATTACAAGCAATGAACTTCCGTCTATAAAATCTGAGATTTCAAAACGTGCCTATGTTTGTCATATTGACACAAGTATTGATAAAGATACAAGTCGCCGCTGTTATAAAAAAATGGAACGCTGCTTAGGTCAGATGGGAACAGCATTCTACAGACGATATGCTCGAGAAATGTTTACCGGAGTCAACAAAATGTCCGAAAAAATGAAAATCGGAGACGAAAGCTATTTACCGGATATTTTCGCACTTTCATCCAATATCATTCGTAATATAATCGCGGAGAGCAGAGATGTGCCGGATTACGCGGAACCCTGTTTATTCGCTGATTATTTAGGAGATAAAGCAGTAGGTAAAAATGCCATTAGCAAAATCCGTTATGCCTGGAAATATGAACCCGCCAATTTTATGGTGGATAAACGAAAAGGCGTAGTTGAATATCATCTCGACTCACGGGAGAGCTATAAGATCATGTATCTGGTCGATGAGATCCCTAAAAGTATTTTAGTCGGTTCTGGAAATAATTCTCTGATTTTTAAAACGAAAGAAGCCGGAGAGTATTTCAATATTGATTTTAAACCGCGTCGCAAATGGTTCGGAAGGTATCGGGAAATTTGATAGCGATGTTTAGCTCTAAGATCATCTTTTATTCATTGTATTCTGCGAATAACTTGTATAGAAATTATGAATAATCAGAAGGACCCTATTAATGCTCACTTTTCCGATATATTCTTTGTAAATAATATTTATCGCTTTGCCGCTCTTTCTAGTTCTTCTTTTAGAGAGTGCTCTTCGATTGAGCGGCATAAATTCATTTAATTTGAGCTTTCAGTTCCCCGATTTCTTTTTCTGCCCCTCAATATGAAAAGAAACCTGCAGATACAGTCTTGCATCAGCATCGTTCAGATCAACGCCTGTCAGATCCTGTATTCTCGTCAGCCGGTACAGCAGCGTGCTGCGATGAATGTGCAGGCTATTCGCACTTTCCACATAACTCTGGTCGTTTCGCAGAAAGATCCGCAGCGTCTCGTACAGCTGCGTATTGTTTTTGCTGTCATAGGCTGACAGCTGCCCGAGCGCGGGGTGAACGATCCATGGACACATCTGCCGAGGGATAAAGGACAGCCCGTATGTCAGCGCAGAATCGTAAAAGTCCCGTATCGGGGTGTCGGAGCTGCCGAACTGCAGCGCAGCTCCGGCGAGATCGTACTGCTCCAGAAGGTCGAAGATGTCCGAAAAGACAGGCCCTCTTCCTGCGCGGCAGTGCGCGCTTCGTCGTGTTTGGGCTTGGCGTTCATCCCGGTTTCCTTAAATAAAATGCAGCCTGGTCGCCTTGTTGTGCGGCGTTTAATTCATTGGCACGGGTGGCAAAATCGCGGATCCGTTGCGCATCAAACGGTGCGTTTTGCGGTGCGACGGCATAAGAACGCGGGTCTT
>CALMRA010000086.1 GCA_937872065.1 uncultured Eubacteriaceae bacterium
GAAGAGAAAATCATTTCCAGATAACCGTCGTTTCCGTACATATACATCGCACGCATGCGTGCTTTAAGTTCTTCTTCCTGCTGAGCTCTGTCGGCTTCCGCCTGGTCGAGCTGAACCTGTGTTGCATCGATCTCGGCCTGTTTGTCCGCGATCTCCTGGTTGTACTCGGCGACCTTTGCGTTGACTTCGTCAACCTTCTGCTGCAGTTCTGTTACCTTTGCCTGCTGTGTACTCAGATCTGTTGAATCCTCAGCAAAAGCCGGTGCCGTGAATGAAAACACCAGCAGCAGTGCCGCAAGAATACTGACAATGCGTTTTTTCATCTAAATCCCTTTCCAGTGATTCGTTTGAAGTCGATAGACCGTTTGTGTTTAATTTCTTATCTGTCAAGAAATTTACGAATTGAGAACAGACTTCCGCATACCCCCATCAGAATCCCGTACACCAGACAGAATATCAGAACCGGTCCCATAACGGACGCCGGAGCGATAAGCTGACTCTGCATCGGCAGATACGTCGCGTTGGACGTCATCCCGAGCAGATAATAGTACGCAGTTCTCAATATGAGCGTTGCGAATACGGCTCCGATTATTCCAAGCATCGATCCCTCGAAGAAAAACGGCAGCCGTATATACCAGTCGGTGGCGCCGATAAACTTCATGATTCCAATTTCTTTTCGCCTGGAGTAACAGGTGAGCTTGATCGTGTTGTAAATGATGATAACCGAAATGATGGACAGGATAACCAGGATGATCACGCAGACCCAGTTCATAAAGTTGCTGAAGCTTACCAGCGCATCTACATACTGTTCGCCGTATTTGACGTAATCAACCCCGATATTCGTCAGCTTTTCAGCCTCCGATTTTACCTGCTCCAGATGTGACGGATCGTCTACCTGAACGATAAACGACGCGTTGAGCGGGTTGTTCGAGCTCGTAAAACCGCTGAGCAGTCCCGAATACTGTCCGAGTGAAGCGGAATATTTCGCCAGCGCTTCATCGCTGGATTCGTAAGTGATTCCTGTAACATACTCTTCGTTGGTCAGAGCGGTCTGTACCGCGTCCAGATCTTCCTGTGTGTAGCTGGACTTCATGAAAACCTTGAGCTCCAGAGAGTTCTTGACGCTGCTCGTCACATTGTTGACGTTAATGGTGATGATAATAAAGATCCCCAGTATCAGCAGCGCCGCGACGATCGATGCGACGGACGCGAAGCTCATCAGGTTGTTTCGTTCAATACTCTTAATAGTGTCTCGAGAGGCACTCCTTAACATAGTAAAGAAACGATGTTCTTTCTTTTTGTTCAAAAAGCGACTCCGTTCCTAAATCGTAAATGAATTACATTTAAGTTGTGTATAAATTGTAACAAAATATGGCCGTCTTTGCAAGTTAATTCACGAACCTTCAAATGTTTTCATAAAAAATATTTTCTTTCAATTTTAATAAAGAGAAAAAGGGGTATGGGTGAATGCGGTTCGCTAAACAGCATGAGCGAACTTCGCGATATGATAATTAAACAATCATGGACGCCGGGCTCCGTATTCAAATTTACTCACTTGTACAGGCGAATATCGATTATAATTACAGTTAGTCGGGTTTTCAGAAGAGACATCTTCCAGAAAATCCGATTCTATTAAACACAACGGAGTTAAAATGGACAAAAAGACCTTCCGGGAACAGACCCTGGCAAAACGTTCCGAGATCTATAATCCGGAAATCGACGCGAAGATAATCACCCGTTTTATCGACTCGGATTATTATAAGAACGCCTCGAAGATTTTTCTGTATGTCAGCTTCGGCACCGAGATCGATACTCACGAGCTGATCAGACAGGCTCTGCGCGACGGAAAGACCGTAGCGGCGCCTATCTGCGTTCCCAAAGACCGCTCGATGATCCTGTGCGAGCTTAAAAGCTTCGAGGACCTCGTTCCCGGCTACTGCAATATACCGACCCCGCCTGCAGATGCACCCCGTCTGAGCCCTGAGGATCTGGATCTTGTCATTCTTCCCGGAATGGCCTTCGACACAGACGGCTCGCGCATGGGCTTCGGCGGAGGTTATTACGACCGTTTTATTGAAAGCCTGCCCGAATCGACACCCAAGGTGGCGCTCATCCGCGAAGCCTTCGTCGGACCTGTTCCGACGGAAGAGCACGACCGCAAGGCAGACGTGCTGATTACGGAAAATAAAATTATCGAGACGGAAGAGTTCAAAAAAAAAACAGATGCGTCAAAAACTAAAACGTTTATAGCCAGCCGCGGAAAATGGGGGATGCGTCTCGGGCTTGAAACGATCGGTCTGCTGCTGGACAAGCTTGGAAACCCCCAACGGGACCTTAAATACGTACACGTCGCAGGGACCAACGGCAAAGGCTCCGTCACGACGATGCTTACGAAGATCCTCGTTGAGTCCGGCTTTAAGACCGGAACCTATATGTCGCCGGCT
>CALMRA010000087.1 GCA_937872065.1 uncultured Eubacteriaceae bacterium
CGGCGCGACTGCCCGGGCGATGGCTGCGCGCTGGCAATGACCGCCTGACAGCTGGAACGGATAGCGGTCCGCAAGATTGGCCGAAAGTCCGACCCGCGCCATCAGACTGTCGATTTTCGTATCAGCTTCAGCTGTTGAAGAGACGCCTCCGAGATTTTTAAGCGTATCCCGCAGCGTTGACCGGATGGTTCGGCGCGGGTTAAAGGAGGCAGCGGGACTTTGAAAAACCATCTGCTCTTTTCTGTACAGGCTGCGAAGCGTCCTGCCCTTACAGGAAGAAATATTCTCATCGTTCAGCGTGATTATCCCGCTGTCCGGCTCCTCCAGTCTGAGGATCTGCCGGGCCAGTGTGCTTTTTCCGGAACCGGATTCCCCGACGATGCCGAGGATCTCGCCCTGTGTCATCGAAAAGCTGACGTTCCGCAAAGCTTCGACCGTTGTCTCTCCGACAGTGTAGCTCTTTGAGACGTTCTGAACGGAGAGCTGTATCCTGGCACAGCCCGCTTCAGCAGGTCCCGATCCCAGCTGCGGCACATCCGCCAGAAGCCTGCGGGTATACTCATTTTCCGGTTTTGTCAGCACTTGTACCGTTTCACCGGATTCGACAATCCGCCCGTCATGCATTATTACAAGCCTGTCGGCAGCCTTTGCGGCAGCAGCGATATTATGGGTGACCAGAACGACCGATGTGCCGAAATTCTTCCTGAGCAGTGAAAGCTCGTCTATCACCTGAAGCTGACTGACGACATCCAGTGCGCTCGTAGGTTCGTCTGCCAGAATAAGTTTCGGCTCCATCACCATGGACAGCGCCAGAGCAGCCCGCTGACACATGCCTCCCGAAAGCTCAAAGGGACAGCTTTCAAGAATTCGGTCCACATCCGAAAGGCCGAGTCTACGGAAACAGGAGCGAATCATATCCAGCGCCTGATCATCGGAAACCTCTCTGTGGCTGCGGATGGCCTCGAGAAACTGCTTTCTGATTTTTCGGATCGGATTCATAGACAAAGCCGGATCCTGAAAGATCATGCACAGCTCTTCGCCCAGAATCAGGCGGCGTTCTTCGGGAGGAGTAGAGGACATATCCCGGCCGTTAAAGATTATGCCGCCGGCTGCCCGTACTCCGAAAGAGGGAAGCGCCGTTACAGCCTTGAGCACGGTGGACTTTCCTGAACCGGATTCTCCGACGATCGCGACAATTTCAGCTTCCTCTACCTCGAGGCTTATGCCGTGCAGAATTTCTGCCGTACCGTAGCCGGCTCGGACATCTTTCAGAGAAAGCAGACTCATCGCCGTTCCTCGCTTTCAAGATGCACATCCAGCCTGTCGCGAATCGCATCACCGAGATAATTGAATATCATGACCGAGACGATCAGCGCCAGTGCGGGATAGAGGACCGCCCACGGCGCAGTCGCCAGCATCCCGCGGGCCGACGATATCATGGAGCCCCATTCCGCCTGCGGCTGCTGGACGCCGAGGTTCAGGAAGCTGAGTCCCGCAAAACCCAGCATGATGGTCCCGACCTGGGTGGCAGCGTAAGTAAGAAGAGACGGGAAGATATTCGGGAAAATGTATCCGCCTATTACAGCGCCGTCGCCGCAGCCTGAAATCCGCGCAGCCAGAACAAACTCTTCACGCTTAAGTGCGATCACGCGGCTTCTTGCCAGCCGGGCGTAGGGTGTCCAGCTGGCAAATCCGAGGGCCAGCATCGCGTTTAACATGCCGCCGCCCAGCATCCCTGCCACCGCAATGGCGAGAACCATCTGGGGAAAAGCCATGATACCGTCTATAATGCGCATCACGATGCTGTCCGCAGCGCCGCCATAATAACCGCAGAGCATGCCGGCAGCGGAGCCGAATACAGCGGTTGCTGCAACGAGGATCAGAGCGCAGAAGATGCTCGTTTTTGATCCGCTTAGCACGCGGGACAGAACGCACCGGCCGAGATCGTCCGTGCCGAAGGGATACTCCGCGGACGGCGCTTCCTTTATACGCATCGCGTTAGTGGCGTTCGGGTCATTGGGCATAAGTACGTCCGAAAAGAGACTTAGGATGATAATTGCAGCGGCCAGAAAGAGAAAAATCCGGAGCCACAGATTCTTTTTGTTTTTCATGCGTTATTCCTCAGCTGTCTGTGATCCTGGGATCAAGATAACGGTAAGCGATATCTGTCAGAAGGTTTATCATCACATAGATGACCGCGATGTAGATTACAAAACCCTGAATGACAGGGTAGTCACGGGCTGTGATCGAATCCATGACCAGCTTTCCGACTCCGGGCCACTGGAAAATAGATTCGATGACAACACTGCCCACGAAAAGCGATCCGACCGAGAAGCCGATGACGGTGATAATCGCAAGCATGGAGTTATGAAGCACGTCACGGATCATATAGGTGCTCTGACGAACACCGCGCGCCTGAGCGCCGGTTACGTAGCCTTCGCCGAGCTGCTCCAGTATCTCGGCTCTTATCTGTTTGACAAATTTGCCCGTAATCGGAAGTGACAGCGCGATAACCGGCAGCACAAGGCCTCGAAAGCTGTCTTTTGCCAGAACAGGGAACCATTTGAGCTTAATACAGAACAGATAGATGAGTAGCAGCGCTGCCAGAAACGATGGCACCGCATTGGCAAAAAATGTCAGAAACCGCACCAGATAGTCGATAAAGGTGTTCTGCCTGACTGCAGACCAGATTCCGAGCGGCAGCGAAATAACCAGAGACAGGGCAAGCGCACAGACGGCGACGGCTGCGGTTTTTCCCATGGCAGTCCACAAAAGTCCTGATACCGGCTGACCGTTCGAATAGCTTTCACCGAGATCTCCCGTTAGAAAACCGACAAGCCATTTTCCGTATCGGATGATAAACGGGTCGTTAAGCCCCATTTCCTCCCGCTCGGCTTCAAGCGCTGCATCGTCGGGGACGATTCCCTGAGCCACAAGCTTCTTCTGGGCCGGATCGCCGGAGGCCAGATACATCAGTGAAAAAGTGACGAAGGTTATGACGAGCAGAATCGGAATAAGCCGAAGCAGACGCTTTTGAATATATTTAAGCATTTTCTCCTCTAAAAAAGGCAGCGATGCGGTTCTCCGCGCCACTGCCCTGACGAACTTACGCTTTAACTGTTGATATCTGTATCGGCGTTTATAAAATAGTAGCTTACAGGATTGGTTTCACTGCAGTTTTTGACTCCCGAACGCATACAGGTCGTTTTGTTGAGAAGAGCCATAAAGCCCATAGCTTCGTCGTCGATAATGATCTGCTGAATCTCGACGGCAAGCTCGGCGCGTTGCGAGGTATCAGTCTCGGTGTAAAGCTCGGACAGCAGTTCGGTCGCTTTCGCATCCTCAAAGCCTCCCGATGTGTACAATCCTCCGCCCACGACGCGGTTCAGGAAATAATACGGGTCTGCAGACGGGTTGGCGATCATGCAGTATACGCCGATGTCAAAATCATGGGTGGTAAGGTAGGTTCCGTCGGGATCTTCGGAGACAGTCAGACTGGCTTTTATTCCTGCAGCTTTAAGCTGTTCCTGCATCAGGACCACGATCTTGTCGATGGAACGAGCCGCGTAATAGGCGATATCGAGCTCGATTTCCTGTCCATCCTTCGCGTAGTAGCCGTTAGAATCGAGGGTATAACCCAGACCCTCGATCAGTTTTTTCGCCGCATCCGGATCGTAGCTGTTCCTGGTGACGCCGCCGTAAGCGGTGTCGGGACCGTAAGCGCCTGCCGTAGGACTGGCCAGCCCCGACAGCAGTGTGCAGATCGCATCGGAATCAATGGACATATTTATCGCGGCGCGCAGATCCTTTTCAGGCAGGCGGTCGAGATTCAGATAGTAGTAATACAACCGGGATGCGGGCGTCGATACGACCTGATAGGTGTCGGGATCTCCCTCGAAGATTTCCAGGTCGTTGGTCGTAGGTCCGATAAAAGCATCGATTTCTCCATTCTGGAAAGCCAGAGAAAGGGTATCGGCATCGGCCACATAGGTTCCTTCAACACCGTCAAGGGTAACCTTGCCGTTCCAGTAATGATCGTTGCGGGATGCCTTGATGGAAACGCCGGGATCGAAATCGGTGACGGCAAAGGGACCCGTGAACAACGCTGAATCGCCGTCAAGTATTGCGATCGCATAGGCTGGAGAGGTAAGCTCGTTCGTCATTGTTGCGAGGGGCTCCGCCGTTGTAATAGTCAGAGTACTGTCGTCGACCGCCTTGATTTCCGCATCGGCCAGCGACGTATTTGAGCTGCTGGTCACTGCCGCATGGCTCAGGGACTCAGCAGCGATCTCTGCGGTGAGCGGCGTGCCGTCGGAGAACACGACGTTGTTACGCAGCTTGATGGTCCAGGTATTTCCGTCGGAGGCCGCGGATTCAGCAAGCCACGGTACTACGGTGTAGTTGTCGTCGATGCGGAAAAGTGTTTCGGATATGCCCAGCGTGACAGTCCACCAGCCGCAGGAATCCTGAGCCGGATCCAGACTCGTATAGGTATTGGCAAACAGATCGCCGATACGGATTGTTTTGGAATCGGAGGATGCCGAGGAATGAGAGCAGCCGGATACTGTGCACAGCAGGCACAGGACGAGCAGCAGAGAGAGCGCTTTTTTGAATTTCATCTTCGTTCCTTGTTTTAATAGATAATATATGAATGCAGTTGTCAGGATCTGACTGAATGAGACCGGAATGACTGCAAAAATTGAACAGCGTATTAATTCACGGCTTTAAGCATGAACAGGGGAGTGGAGCGGTAGTTTATCTTTTCTTCTTCGTCCCAGACACGATCTCCGATGGAAGTGTCGGCGGACACAGCGGAGAAGCCTGCAGCCTTGAGCATCCGGATATCCGCCTGCGGCCGCTGACAGCGGCTTATAGTCAGATTCCGTGAGATATCCTCCATCCGGGCGCCTTCTGAATAATCATTAAAATCGATGACCCCAAGCTCAACCACACGATCGCGGTCCTTCCGGACTTCGGCAGCCTTATGATCATCAAACAGATACGAGTACCATCCCGCATCGAAGTTAAGCATTACTCCGCCCGGCCGCAGTA
>CALMRA010000088.1 GCA_937872065.1 uncultured Eubacteriaceae bacterium
TGACGAGCATATCGTTCTGATACAGGATCTTCGTATGACCCAGCATCAAAACATCCTTTTCACGCAGATATGTAGGTCCTTTAAGAACAGCGTCACTTAGCAGCGTCCCGTTCATGCTGTGGAGATCACGGTAACATGGAACTCCGTTCTCGCGATAAAAGACGCCGTGCCGCCGCGATATCAGCGGATTTTTTATGCAGAGTCCGCACTCCGGATCGCGGCCTGCCAGAAGCTCTCCCTCCTGTGGAAACGGGATTGCTTTCCATACCTGGTCCGAGCAGTCCTCTTCACAGAAAATCATGACAGAGCCCATTTTCTTCGAGGCGCCGCTGCAGAAAGCTGCATCGACCGCCAGGACCAAGCCGTCCGTAAGCGGAATCTCGGATGTTTCGTGGATCATATGACGTCCGTTTATAAAGGTTCCGTTCGTACTGAGCAGATCCTCATACGTCCATTCGCCGTTCCGATAACGGAAACAGCCGTGCTGCTGTGAAACAAGCGGATCGTCTATCGGGATATCCGAACCCGAGCGCCCGAGGATCCAGATGTTTTTGACTTCCGCATCAAGTCTCTGTACACGTGTCTGCATCGTCGCGTTCTGTATAATTATTAGGCTGGCTGTAGAGCCTGCATTTTCATTCATTATCTTTTCCTGATGAATGATACGTCTGAATAAGTCGCATCAATGTAATTTTAATCATATTTTAGCATTTAACTACTGCGCAATAAAGTGCATTGACGTCCGAGATAAACGACTGATATCTAGAATCAGAATAAATCTGAGATTATATTTCCCGTAAACGTAACAACAGTATATAAATCGAAACAATTAAATGGAAAAGGACGAAGCCGGTTAGCTGCGTCCTTGAATTGCTGCGTTTTTTGCTTACCTGCCAATGAGACACGTTGAATAGATTTTACCGTGTTTCCGGGTACCGGGGTTCTTCGACAAAGTCTTCCGTTTTCTCATCCGATTCGAAGACCGGCGCTGTTTTAATTTTTTCATTTTGCAGTCCTTCTAACGTTGAGCTTATCAGCTTTTTGCCGATACTAAAAATTGCCTAAATAAATTACATGATACTTTATTTTCAGAATTAAAAAAACTGCGACGCAATTTGTGGTCAGATTATTTGAATTCTGCAGGAAAAAGGTGTCCATTTTTTGAAACAGTTATCCTGCTCTGCCGCTTTCGGTTTTTAGAGAAGATCAGACGGATAACAAAATATAGAAGGGTAATAAAGAATTGGAATCCGCGTTTAGATATTTTGAAATAATAAAGATTAACAGTCAGGTGAAAAGATGAATAAGCAAATCGATATTAACAACCTTCAGATCATCACCGCGATGCCGGACGGCCTGCAGGAATGGACCTGGGCTTATGATAAGAAAA
>CALMRA010000089.1 GCA_937872065.1 uncultured Eubacteriaceae bacterium
TCCGGAAATCGCTGAAATGCAGACCCGTGCGATCATGGAAGCTGCGATCGAAGTCTCCGAAGCAACAGGCGTCAACATCGTTCCTGAAATCATGGTACCGCTGGTCGGCTTAAAGGCTGAACTCCAGGATGTCAAGAAGACGATTGTCGAAACGGCTGAAAAGGTCAAGGCAGAAATGAATTCAGACATCGTATACGAAATCGGTACGATGATTGAAATTCCGCGTGCCGCGATTACGGCTGACGAAATCGCCGAAGAAGCTGAATTCTTCTCATTCGGAACCAACGATCTGACACAGATGACTTTCGGCTACTCACGCGACGATGCCGGCAAGTTCCTCGGTGTCTACAAGGAAAAAGGCTTCTTTATGACCGATCCCTTCGCGAGTATCGACCAGGGCGGCGTAGGCAAGCTTGTTAAGTGCGGCGCAAAACTCGGACGTCAGACCAAGCCTGAAATGAAGATGGGTGTCTGCGGCGAACACGGCGGAGATCCGACTTCCATCAAGTTCTTCCAGACTGCAGGACTTGACTACGTTTCATGCTCACCCTTCCGCGTTCCGATCGCCCGTCTCGCAGCGGCTCAGGCGGCTATCGAAAACGGCGACGTAGAAGAATAATCAATTAAATCTTTAAGACCCGTCAGGGTCTCCGACCCCCGTATCTCCGATACGGGGGTTTTTATATGCGGCTGACTGTATAAAAAATCCCGGAGTTCAAACCGACTCCGGGATTTTGTGATATGAATACTTATTACTTCTTTTCTGTCGTTTTTTCTGTCGGAGCTGCCGGCTTTTCTGCCGCAGTCTTCGGTTCTGCCGGTTTCGCTTCCGCCGTCGTTTCTTTCTTAGCAGGCGCGGCTTTTTTCGCGGCGGTCGTTCTGCGGGTCGTCTTCTTTGTGGCTGCGGTTCTACGCGCAGGCTTTTTAGCAGCCGGTTTAGCGGCGGCTTTTTTAACCGGCGCAGCTTTTGCTTCCGGTTCTGCTTCGGCTTTTACTTCCGCGGTTTTCGGTACTGCCTTTGCAGCAGGCTTTGGTTCTGCCTTGGCCGCAGGCTTAGTTTCCGCTTTTACGGCAGTTTTCTGTTCTGCAGGCTTTTCCGGGGCGGGGGAAGCCTTCTGTTCTGCCGGGGCGGCTTTCGGCGCTTCCTGAGCCTTCGAGGCCGGTTTTACGGCGGCTTTTTCTGCAGTTTTCGTTTCTGCAGGCTTAGTTTCCGCCGGTTTTACGGGAGCGGGAGCGCTCTTCGGTTCTTCCTTCGCAGCTTCCGCCTTCGGCGGTTCTTCAGCCTTTACTGCGGGCTTTTCAGCCGCTTTCTTTTCGGCTTTTTTTTCACGGATTTTTTCCTTCGGAGTTTCTTCGACTTCAGGGACCAGACGCGTGTGTTCGCCTGATTCAGGATCGACTTCTGTCAGGATCCAGTGCTGATTGTCTCCTTCCACGTCGTCCCAGATCTGAAGGCGGGCTCCGTCTTCGGCGTTCAGGCCGACAATATCGAGAACGCGGCCGCAGGGCTTTGACATGATCTTGAATTTTCCGTCTGGAGTAGGCTGCAGGAACCAGATCTGGCTTTGAGCGTCGGTGCGTTCCCACTGATGGGCCCAGCTGCCGTTGGTCGTGCCTTCTGCGATCAGATCGAGCATTTTTCCGGACAGCTGATTGATCAGGCGATAGTCGTCATACTTGCCGACTTTTTCGAATTTCCACAGCTGCCATTTTTTCGGTTTGTCCCATTCGTCCCAGAGCTGGATCACAGCGCCGTTGGCGAGGTTTGTATCCTTGATCTCAATGACCTTTCCGTCATCGGTGCCGATCGTGTAGACCTTGGATTCATCAATTTGCGGTTTCATCACGTTCTCCTTCATAAGTATTGCGGAAGTAATAGTAAAGAAAATAAATCCTATAAGTAGATTATATCCAATAGTGACGTAAACGAATGACAAATTCTAAGCTTTTTGTCGTCCGGGGTCAGACAGGAAGTTTAAGCTGCCAGAATTCGTTTATGCCGGCGCAAATAGAAAAAACCTTCCGTGGAGGAAGGTTTCGTCTGTGAGATCCAGATACTACTTCTTTGCTGCACTCTTCTTTGTCGTTCTGCGGGCTGTCTTTTTAGCCGCAGGCTTCTTCACGGCTGTTTCCGACTTAACAGCCGTTTCAGCAACAGCCGCTTCAGTTTTTACTG
>CALMRA010000090.1 GCA_937872065.1 uncultured Eubacteriaceae bacterium
GAATGAGAGACTATATCGAAACGATTAGCGGGATGCCCATGTTTGCCGGTATCAAGCCGGCAGAGCTTGACGAAATGCTCAGCTGTCTGAACAGCTATACGAGAGAGTATGAAAAAGGCGAATATATTCTGTTTGCAGACGAACCGGTTCCCTGCGTAGGCGTCGTGATTGCGGGAACCGTTCAGATGATCAAGGAAGATCTGTGGGGCGGCAAGATCATTCTGACAGACTGCGTCCCGGGCGATCTGTTCGGTGAAAGCTTCGTCTGCGCCGGCGCCCTCTATTCCAGCGTGACCTTCAAGGCAGCGTCCGATGTCTCTGTTCTGTTCATGCCCTTTGACCGGGTCATGCACACCTGTACGATGGCCTGCGTGTTCCACCACAGACTCATCGAGAATATGGTGGATCTGCTTGCAAGGAAAAACATCCGTCTTATGGAAAAAATCGAGATTGTCTCAAAGAAGACGATTCGGGAAAAGATTCTGACCTATCTGTCCATTCTCGTTCAGAAAACAGGCAGCATGCAGGTGGAGCTTCCGATGAGCCGTACCGAGCTTGCCGATTATCTGTGCGCGGACCGCAGCGCGCTTACCCGCGAGCTTGCGAACATGAAACGCGACGGTCTCATCGATTTTGACAGAAACAGCTTCACGCTCTATAAATAAAGAAGAAATTTACGAAAGCAGAGGTCCGTTGTTGCAGATGCAACAACGGACCTCTGCTTTTTCATTTATATTGGAGCTGTTAAGACATCGGTAAAAAATGAGCCAGACAATACAGGAATACAAAACAGAAGGAAGGGACTCAATGGGATACTACCTGACACGGAAAGCAATGGACAGCTTTCTCGAACGGCTGCGTGAAGATCATATCGTCTACGCACCGAAACGCTTTGACGGAGGAGGGCGCTTTTCCGATACGGATTGTGTCCGCCATGGAGAAATTCAGACCTCCGATGAGATCGAAACGGACGAAAAATCAGATTTTTCGTTTAAAGAGATTCTCACCCCGGTCTCTGAAACGCTGTTCTATTTCACGGAAAATGAAGTTCGAGAATCGGAAGGCCCTCAGAAAGCCGCGCTGGTGTTTCTCAGAAGCTGCGATCTCCATGCAGTCAGAAGACTCGACGAAATGTATCTGAACAACGGCAGACCGGATCCGTACTACGCGCGTCTTCGCGACAAGATCCGCTTCGCGCTCATCGGCTGCGATCAGAGCTGCGAGAACGGGTTCTGCGTCGACATGGGAACGAACAGATCAGACAACTACGATATCAGCATCGATCCTGCAGACGACGGTTTTTACATCGACTGCAGAAACCTCGAATGGGACGGGCTGCTCGGCTCACTGGCAGAGAAAGAGCTTCCGGTGGAACCTTCCTTTGTCACAGAAAACGAGGTCCGTGTTCAGATTCCTGAAGATCTAGATGCGAGAGTCATGAACAGCAGCATGTGGGAGGAATATGAGGGTCGATGCATCAACTGCGGGCGCTGCAATTTCGTGTGTCCGACCTGCAGCTGCTTTTCGATGCAGGATCTGTTCTATACGGAAAACGGAAAAGCCTGCGAACGACGCCGCGTCTGGTCTTCGTGCATGGTCGACGGCTTCGCGGATGTAGCCGGGGGCGGAACCTACCGCAGGAAAAACGGCGAACGCATGCGCTTCAAGACGCTTCACAAGGTTCTCGATTTCAAACAGCGCGCCGGTTATCAGATGTGCGTAGGCTGCGGCAGATGCGACGATATCTGCCCGGAATATATCTCGTTCTCCGGATGCATCAACAAGCTGGGCGACGCGATGCAGGAGGTGACACATGAAGACTGAAAATATCTATCTCCCGTTCCTGTCGGAGATTATCGAGGTGATTCCCCACACGGATATCGAATATACGTTCCGGATGCGTTATGAAGGCGACGTCAGGGCCGGCCAGTTTTTCGAGGTCTCGATCCCGAAATTTGGAGAAGCGCCTATTTCCGTAAGCGGAATCGGTCCGGACTCTGTCGATCTGACTATTCGACGTGTCGGAAAGGTCACGGATGAAATTTTCGAGCATTACGTCGGACAGAAGCTGTATATGCGCGGACCTTACGGCAACGGATTCGAGCTTTCCGATTATACAGACAGTGAGCTCGTAATCGTCGGCGGCGGAACCGGCGTCTCACCCGTGCGCGGCGTCATCGACTATTTCGTGAATCATCCGGAGGAAGTCAGATCCG
>CALMRA010000091.1 GCA_937872065.1 uncultured Eubacteriaceae bacterium
AAGAAGAGCCGCGGCCAGACAAAGAGATAATGTGATTAGTTTTTTCATCGGACTTTCCTTCTGGTACTGCCTGAAGAATCAGGCGCGCAGGGCCGTTTGCCGGATCTGCTTAAAGAGCGGCATTCCTTCTGCCGCAGCTTGATAAATTCAGTATATCAGGAAGAAAATATGGATGTAGTTATTTATCGTAAAATATGTTTCCCTATTCAGATCTCGATAAGCTCGTACTCGCGGCTGTCGCGGAGATCACTGCCCTGGAAAGCAAGCTCAAGTCGGACAATCTGATCGATACGGATATACAGCTTAAGCTGTGAGAATCAGCACAACACCGTGATTATAAAAAAAGAGCATGGAGGCTCTTTTTTTTATTGCCGCAGATTACCCGGGAGGATTCCGACTACCGGTCAACCGGTTTATTTCCGCGTATTCATCAATATAAATAATCAGGCAATAACAATATAAAATCGGAGAATTCCGCCTCGGTCATCCTCTTCCTGATATGATTAATATGCCGCATTTTATAAGTGTGATTTAAGTGGCTTCTTCAGGGTTAGAATAAACCAGAAGCTGCCGTATCATCATTATTCATACAAATTTGAAACGGAGGAAACGATTGGACTGGATTAAACGTAATTATAAAGGGCTTCTGCTGTGCCTTGTCATCGCGATACCCGCATGGTATCTCGGGAAGGCTTTTCCGATTATCGGTGGGCCGGTGTTCGCGATTCTCGCCGGGATGGTCATCACGATGTTCATCAAAAACAAGGGGCCGTTCGAATCGGGAATCAAATTCACGTCGAAGAAGATCCTGCAGTGGGCGGTGGTCCTGCTGGGCTTCGGACTGAATCTGAACGTCATCATGGAGACAGGGAAACAGTCCCTGCCGATCATTCTCTGCACCATCACGGTCTCTCTCGTCATCGCGTATGCGCTGCACAAATGGCTCAAGATCCCCGAAAAGATCTCGACGCTGATCGGCGTCGGCTCGTCAATCTGCGGCGGTTCCGCGATCGCGGCGACTGCGCCTGTTATCGATGCGGATGACGAAGAAGTCGCCCAGGCAATAAGCGTAATTTTCTTATTTAATATTCTTGCAGCGGTAATCTTCCCGACAATGGGCGCAGCTCTCGGATTTTCGACGGTGAGCGGCGATGCTTTCGGCGTGTTCGCGGGAACTGCCGTCAACGATACGTCGTCCGTTACTGCGGCGGCGTCCACCTGGGACAGCATGTGGGGACTAGGCTCCGCGACGCTGGATAAAGCGGTCACGGTCAAGCTGACGAGAACCCTCGCGATTATCCCGATCACGCTGGTGCTGGCGTTTATCCGTACCAGAAAAGAAGAAAAGACGGACGAAGCCGAAGGTAAGAAAGTAAGCCTGAAGCAGATCTTCCCGTTCTTCATCCTGTACTTTGTCGCGGCGTCCATCATCACGACCGTCTGCGTCGAGTTCGGAATTCCGGCATCCGTATTCACGCCGATCAAGGAGCTTTCGAAGTTCTTTATCGTCCTCGCGATGGCGGCCATCGGACTCAACACGAATATCGTCCACCTCGTCAAATCGGGCGGCAAGCCTATCCTGATGGGTTTCTGCTGCTGGGTCGGGATCACGGCGACAAGCCTGCTGATGCAGCATTTCCTCGGGATCTGGTAAGCGCGGGCGACAGCTTATAAAAGTTAATGGCAAAACATCAAAAAACCGGCTGAAAGGCCGGTTTTCTGGTATTCACTATCTATTCATATAGAAGAAATCTAAAGGAGCTTTCGAGCTTTTTTAAGATCGCAGTGCAGCTTTCGGTCAGTCGATCGCTTCTTCCGTTTCCGGATCGAAGAAGTGGGCTTTGGTCAGATCGAGTGCGAGCTTTACGGTATCACCGATACGCGCTTTCGAGCGGGCATTGACACGGGCAGTCATCGGAACACCGTTGAAGTCGAAATAAAGATAGATTTCCGAACCCAGCATTTCGTGAAGCTTGACTTCCGTTGTGATCGTATTGCCCTGACTGGCTTCGACAGCGATCTGAGCGTCGTTGAGATCTTCCGGACGAATGCCGAGGGTAACGGTTTTTCCTGCATAGCCTCTGTCCTTAAGCATTTTTCCAACCGGAACGGGAGGTATTAACTCCTCATTGTTGACTGTGAGGACGATTCTGCCGTTTTCTTCGTTGACCTTCACGTCGATAAAATTCATCTGGGGCGATCCGATAAAGCCGGCGACAAATTTATTCACCGGATGATCGTACAGATGTTCCGGCGAATCGACCTGCTGGATTACGCCGTCCTTCATGACGACAATTCGTGTTCCAAGCGTCATCGCTTCGGTCTGGTCATGAGTAACGTAGATGATGGTCGCGCCGATTTCCTTGTGAAGCCGGGAAATTTCTGTTCTCATCTGTACGCGAAGCTTCGCATCCAGATTGGAGAGCGGTTCGTCCATCAGGAAGACCTTGGGGTTTCTGACAATGGCGCGGCCCATCGCGACACGCTGACGCTGCCCTCCGGACAGCTGCTTCGGTCTTCTGTCCAGCAGCGGTTCCAGCCCCAGGATCCCGGCAGCCTGATGTACGCGCTTGTCAATTTCATCCTTCGGGACCTTATGCATTTTCATGCTGAAGGCCATATTGTCATAGACAGTCATGTGCGGATAGAGCGCGTAATTCTGGAAAACCATCGCGATATCCCGGTCCTTCGCTTCTACATCGTTCATCACGGTATCTCCGATCTTCAGCTCGCCGCTGGAGATGTCTTCAAGTCCTGCGATCATCCGAAGAGTCGTCGATTTGCCGCAGCCGGACGGTCCGACAAAGATTACAAACTCCTTGTCTTTGACATCAAGATTGAAGTCCTGAACGGCGTGAAATCCGTTTTCGTATTTCTTGTTGATATTTCTAAGAGATAGATTAGCCATTTTATGCCTCCGTCATGTAGGGTGCAACCGCTTCCTGAGCGGCTTTCAGAGCGGCCGGTTCTTCACAGTGAAAACGGATTTCGACAGGCTTTGCTAAATCGAGACTGAAGATTCCGAGAATGGACTTTCCGTTTACTACATAGTTGTCAGAAATCAGGTCGATGTCAAAATCGAAATTAACCGCCGTGTTTACGAATGATTTTACTTTATCAATTGAGTTCAGATTGAGCATTATTGTCTTCAATTCAATTCTCCTTGTTATTCAGGTTATCTGTATCTTTACTTGTCACATGCCACTGCCATGCTTTATATTCTCCAGGGATAATGGGAACCGGCAGTCCGACTGTCATCAGCGCCTGACCGCTGAGTTCAAGCGGCTGCGTATCGGCGCCGAGCACCGGCTCTACGTGATACATCTTCGCGGGATCGAGCCCCCTGCACCGGACGTAGCTTACCGGGTTGTTGCAGTGATTGTCGAGGGTTACGGCGCTCATAAGGGCTTCGCTTTTATCTTCCGCTGCAAAACACCAGGAAGCCGTTTCCGTATCCTTTTCCGGGGAATGGAGTCTGTAGTAGCTGCCGTTTGCGATGAGCGGCCAGTATTTTTTATAATCGGCGATCTGTTTCTTGACTTCTTCTTTTTCTTCGTCAGAAATCAGATTCAGGTCCAGCTCATATCCGAAGGTTCCCGCTTGAGCTACAATACCGCGCGTGGCGAAATCAACGATCCGTCCGGTCTGTTCGTTCGGCACCTGTGAGACGTGGGAGCCGATTGTCTGAATCGGATATCCGAAGGATGTACCGCGCTGAATCTGGATCCGGTCGATCGCATCCGTATTGTCCGAACACCAGATCTGCGGCGTGTAGTAAAGCATGCCGGCGTCGAAACGTCCGCCGCCGCCCGAGCAGCCTTCGATCAGCAGCTCCGGAAAGCGCTGCCTGAGCATTTCAATGAAACGGTAGACGCCCTTGACATATGCGTGCATTGTTTTTCCGTAGTGCTGCACCTTGTCGGTTCTGCTGAAAACATCCATGATGCTCCGGTTCATGTCCATTTTGATATAGGAAATGTCCGCGGAAGCAATCACGGCAGAGATCTGTTCGAATATCGCATCGACGACTTCGTCTCTTGAAAAATCGAGGACCAGCTGATTGCGTCCGCGAACCGGCTTTTTCCCGGGAACCGTATATGCCCAGTCCGGGTGCTCTCGGTACAGATCGCTGTCTTCGTTGACCATTTCCGGTTCGATCCACAGCCCGAACTGCATCCCGAGATCTTTAATCCGGTTTACCACCGATGAGAGGGGACCGCCGAGCTTTTCTTCGTTGACAGTCCAGTCTCCGAGACCGGCATTTTCAGTATTTCTTGCACCGAACCATCCGTCGTCGAGGACAATCATTTCGACTCCGAGCTGAGCGGCCTGTTCCGCGATCGAGACGATCTTATCGCCGGTGAAGTCGAAATAGGTGGCTTCCCAGTTGTTGATCAGGACAGGTCTTCGCTTATGCTGCCAGGGACCCCGTACGATATGTTCGCTGATCAGCGCATGATACTTCTGAGAAAGATCTGAAAGGCCTTCATCAGAATGGATCATGATCGCCTCGGGCGTTTCAAGCTTTTCGCCGGGTGCCAGCGGATAATCGAACATTTCATCCTGAAATCCGATACCGGTACGTGTAAGGCCGTACTGATCGCGTTCCGCCTCCGCCTTGAAGTTGCCGCTGTAGGCAAGCATCAGACCGGTACACGAACCGTAGTCCTCGCCGGTTTCTTCGGAAGCGAGCACGATGAAGGGATTGTGCTGATGGCTCGAAGTGCCGCGTCTGCTTCCGATGGAGATTTTCCCCCGTCTGACAGCGTCCCGCTGCGGCAGCCGTTCCATTCCGTGTCTTCCGTCAAAGTGGATGATGTCCCAGTTCCCTGACAGAGAATCGAGCGATGCGCTTAACGCCTTGTCCACAGTGATCGTACTGTCGCTGATATTTTCAATAACCGCAGCGCGGGTAACTGCATCCCGGGAAGGAATGATCCCGTATTTTAACGTCACCTGCACACCGGCTGTTTCATCCGCCAGAACAATTTCCAGGGTCCGGGCTTCATCCTCTGCAGCGTAAACGGCAGGCATTCCGTCAATTCCGTACTTGCCGGGCAGAAAACGGTGCGAACGGTAGCGCAGATCCGCGCCCTGTACGCCGCTTGAATCCCGCATGCTGAAAGCAGGGGAACGGTAATCACCGTTCCCGTAGCCAGGATATTCCATCGGCAGCACGTCGAGAGAAAACGTTCTGTCGTTTCCGACGTCGTAAGGATTTCCGGAAAAACCGCGGTCATACATGGTCAGACTGTAGTCCATGTCACAGCCGGTTTTCGGTCCGTAGTAGAGATGGAGAAGAAAACCGTCATCGGTGATCCCCATCTGGTAGCTTGTATTGTCTGTGTCGAATGAAATGATTTTCAATGTAGTACTTCCGTAATGATCTACTCTGCTGTAAGCAGGATTCTATTTTCCGCCTGTTGCCGCGATGCCTTCGATAAACTGTTTCTGGAAGACGAGGTACAGTGCGACCATCGGCAGCATCGACAGGAGCGAGCCGGCCATCAGAACCGGATAGTTTGTCGTGAACTGACCGTTCAGGGTAGACAGACCGGAGGTGAGCGTCATCATGTTCAGGTCTGTGTTTGCGATTAACGGCCACATCAGGTCTGTATAGGCAAATACAGCCGTAAAGATCGAGATCGCCGCCAGCGCCGTTTTTGTAAGAGGAAAGCATATCTTCGTGAAGACCTGCCAGGTATTGGCGCCGTCCAGATAAGCCGCTTCAATCAGTTCGTCCGGGATGCCCATATAGGTCTGCCGGAGAAAGAAGGTTCCGAAGGCGCTTACGATTCCGGGGAAGACCAGCGCGAATATGGTGTTGGTAAGGCCTAAGCTCGCCAGCATCTGAAACTGCGGAATGATAAAGATCTGACTCGGCAGCATCATCTGAATGAGAATAAGCGAGAACAGCAGATTGCGTCCCTTGAATTTAAGCTTTGCGAATGCGAAGCCGGCCATCGAGCAGAATGCGGCAGTCGTCAGAACTCTGAAGACGATCATCAGACCGGTATTCAGATAGAGGTTTCCGAACGGCAGCGACTCAAGCGCTTTGGCGTACGAGTCGAAGTTCCACTGTGTCGGGAAAAAAGTAGGCGGAACCTGCATAGCCTGAGCGTTTGTTTTGAAGCTTGTCAGAAGCATCCACAGGAACGGGAAGATCATCAGGACTGCGCCCAGACCGAGAAGTATATAAATGATTATCTTGCCGCTGTTTCTGCTTTTTTTAACGGAGTGCAGCTTGGGAGCCGTCTTTTCCGCTGAGATTTCATTTGTATTCATATTGACTCCTTATACGTCGTAGTTGACCCATTTTTTCTGTCCCCAGAACTGGAGGGCAGTTACGATGCCGATAAGAACGACCGTCCAGACGACAATTGCCGAACCATATCCCTTGCTGCCGATTACGAACGATTCGCGGTAGAACAGATACATCAGAGACTGCGTATCGAGAAGAGCCGGATTGGATTCGCTGATCATCATATACATGATGTCATATACCTTCAGTGAAGACATCAGCCGCATGATTATGACCATGAACAGTGTCGGAGAGACCATCGGCAGTGTTACGTGGAAAAACTGCTGAATTTTTGTCGCGCCGTCGAGATCCGCCGCTTCATACAGCGTCTTCGGAACGTTCTGCAGGCCGCTCAGCAGGAGAACCGCATCGTAGCCGACAGAGCTCCAGATCGAGACCACCGCACACGAGACGATCGCGAGATGCGGGTTCGTTAGCCAGTCAATGTGGAGACCCAGGACATCGTTGATGATGCCGTAGTTCGAATTGAACATCCACTTCCAGACCATCGCGACCGCAACCGGAGCGACGACCATCGGCAGGAAGTAGATCGCCCGGAAGACAACCTTTCCCTTAATCTTCGAATTCAGAAATACTGCCAGCAGCAGCGCCAGGATAATTCCGACAGGAACTGTCAGAATACAGAAGTAGATCGAATTCCATGTAGCCTGCCAGAATTCCGTACTCTGGAACATTCTCACGTAGTTTGTCAGTCCCACGAAATCGTAGGAACCGAATTTTTTTGCGTTTGTAAAACTCAGGATGAGAGTCTGGATAAAAGGCCAGATATTCAGAATCAGAAGGCCGATTATCGTCGGTGCGACGAGACCGTAGCCCCACTTGGCCTCAGAGTTCAATAATTTTGTTTTCTTCAAGGTATTCTCCTTATCAGTAACCTACCATAGCCTGATCTACCAGATCCTGCATATTCTGAAGACCTTCTTCGTAGGTCTGAGAACCGGAATAAATTTTCAGGAGCTGCGCGTTCACGGCGGTTTTCCAGGAAGGTCTCGATTTGTCAATCGGACTTGTAACGGCATAATCGAACATTTCGATAAAGTTTTCGACGTCGATGTCGTAATTCTTTTCTTTGAATACGTCGACCCATGTCTGTTCCAGACCGATATAGGCGGGGATTGCAGCTCCGGACTCGCCCTGTATTCTCTGCGCTTCTTCAGAACCGAGGAATTCAAGGAAATCCATCGCTTCTTCCTTATGTTTGCCGTCGGCGGTGGTCGCATTGCACAAGCCGTTTGAAACAGATGCTCTTCCGTCGCCGCGGACCGGATTCGGACATTTCGGAAGAACGGCGACATCCCATTTTCCGTTCATTTCCGGATTGTTTTCACATTCGGAGAGGATATTCCAGTCGCCTTCGAGGAACATGGCTCCGTTACCCGAGAAGAATGTGTCTCCGGGACTTGTCTGAGCGAAGTAATTCTGATCAGGACACCAGTCGTTTTTCTGCAGATTGATGTAAAATTCGAGAGCTTCTTTCGTGGCCTCGTCTTCAAAGCCCGCTTTCTGAGCTTCTGTATCCACGATGTAGCCGCCGGCCTGGTAAACAAAATTCCAGTATCCGAGCTGTTCGTCGGCATAGGCCATAAAGCCGTATTTGCCGGTTGTGTCATAAATCTTTTCAGAAGCGGCTGTCAGGTCGTCCCAGGTCCAGTCTGCATTCGGGTAGGATACGCCCGCTGCGTCGAAAAGTTCCTTGTTGTAGACAAGTCCGACAGTATCCTTATCCTTCGGGACTCCGTAGAGTGTACCGTCGCTGCCGCTTGCCAGATTGATCGAGTTATCCGAATAATGACTCTCATCTACGATACTGCTGCAGTCGGCGAGAATTCCCGCATCTGCGTACTCGAGAATTTCATTCGGATGCATCCAGAAGATATCGGGCGCCGTGCCGCTTGTTACCCCTGCCTCCAGCTTTGTCCAGTATTCGTCCCAGCTTGTCACCTGAACTTCAATTTTGATGTTCGGATTCTTCTCCATATAGGCCTGAGCGATCTTTTCCATACCGTCTTTCTGGGCTGTATCCCAGATTCGGAACGTCAGCGTCGTCGTTCCGCCTGTATCGGCATTCTCGTCCGTAGTGCCGCACCCGCTGACTGCGAATACGGTGAGCAATACGAGAGCAGATACGATTATTGTTTTCCATAGTCTTTTCATGTGTGAATTCTGATCCTTTCGACTCCTTTGTTCAATACATCCCTAAATATGTCATTATGTAAACTATCCTTTGAAAAACTGTCCTGCAGGAGACGTTTGTCATAAACAAAACTGCCTGGTTGCGAAGATCGGAAACGGCGTCTGGAATAACGGGGAAGACAGACGCCGTCCGACCGGCTTTGATGCTGTAATACGGAAGAATCGTTTACACAGAGGGAGTTATTCCGCATTACTTTTTAAGAAAGAAGCGGCTTGAATTATTATCATCAGCCGGGGAAGCTGCCGCCGTTTTCTTATGTATCTAATTTAACACGATTTTAGTTATGCATGAATATTCGGGACTCTCCAGTAATATATCTTTATGTCTCCTTTCCCCCGTAAACTGCAAACGGTGTACAAAATGGTATATACTGTAGATGAAAACGATATTTCAGTCAGAGAATTATTGATAAAGAGAGTGAACTTTGAGCGATTTTAAATTTACGATATTCTCGGAAAAGCATTTTGTGGATCTGAATCTGTACCAGTACGGACGGGAGCACTGCGATCCGCTGCATTCCTACGGACCGACTACGCGAAATCATTATCTGTTTCATTACATCATTTCAGGAAAAGGCACGCTTGTGGCGGCCGGAAGCGACGGAAAAGACAGAAACTATTCGCTCAAGGCGGGAAACGGATTTCTGATATTTCCGGGACAGGTAACGACCTATCAGGCGGATCCGGAGGATCCATGGGAATATACCTGGATCGAATTTGACGGAATGTTTGCGAAGGAAGCGGTTATGCTTTCCGGTCTGACGATGTCGGAGCCTGTTTACCGTTCGAATGAAAAAAAGATAGCGGAAGAGATGAAGAATATGATGCTGACCCTTTCGCAGGATGTAAGCGGTCATTCTCCGTTTCGACAGATCGGGCTCCTTTATCAGATCATAGACGGTTTTGTCAGTTCGGCATCAGAGCGCCGCACACCTTCAAGCGGCCATATCAGCGACTACTATATTAATGAAGCGATGAATTATGTCGAACAGAATTTTCAGCAGGATATTTCGGTCGAAAGTATCGCCGAGTACTGCGGGCTGAGCCGCGGCTACCTGAATAAGATCTTTCAGAAATATATCGGGAAGAGTCCCCAGTCTTTCATCATTCAGTACAGAATGAGCAAGGCGGTGCAGTTGCTCAAGCATACCGAGCTCTCAATTGGAGATGTTTCGAAGGCTGTCGGCTATCCGAATCAGCTTCATTTTTCGCGGGCATTTAAAAAGGTTTATGAGAAATCGCCGTCGCAGTGGCGCAAAGAAAATAGTGACGTGAAAAAGAAGAATTAGAAAAAGCGGACTTTGAGGTCCGCTTTTTCTGATTTTCATTATTCTATATCTTTATATATCTGCCTATTGTCAGAAAAACGGACCGGCTTAAAGCTTCTTCACCGGTATCCGGATAACGGTCTTGAGCCGTTCCGGAGCGCAGCGTCTCGCGTCCGACAGGTAGATCTCATGATGCTGTCGCTCGTCGGTGTGTTCGAGAGCATAGCCGTTGTCCGCCGCGTACTCTTCCATCAGGGCGATGGTCGCGGGCTCGTCGTCGAAAGGACCGATGTGCATGCACTGCACGACAGGTCCTTCGTCAATAGTCAGGAACTCGGCCTTTGAAAAGTCTGCGTTCTTTTTCTCTTCCGCCGTTTTAACAGCCCAGTCGAATTCTTCCCTTGTAATAAAGTCTGGCAGGCGGATTACGGAGATCCATTCGAACTGATCTTTTTTCGTATAATCAAACCCGTCGACGCCTTCCTGCTGCCAGAAGCCTTCGAGCGGCGGAACGACGTAGTCGAAGAATCCGTCGATCTCATGCCCGCTCTTTTTACTCATCTTCAGCGTGAAGGCGATTCCGTACAGCAGATTCATCGCGTGCTTGTATTCGCCGTCCTCTTCGTTAGGGTCACCGTGTCCGCGAACCGCGATGAAATTCATTGACGGGATCTCAAGAATCTCGGGTTTTTTCTTCGGAAGGTAAAACTCCTTATACTCTTTCTTGTAGTCGAACGCCATGCTCAGTCTCCTTTTATTAAACTTAATTGTTGAGCTCATCTTCATTATAAAGACTGACATCGTGGCAGAGTCAAGTACCTTCATAAATAATAAAAGTCTGGAACAAAGCCTTCATTCGACATTCTCTATATTCTGTTCTATGATAGATGGACAGCCCTGTATCTGTTTTCAGAATGCCGGGTATAAGAACGGACTGGAGGTGGTTCACATCGATATCAAATACGGACCTTTTGAAGAATGGCAGCGTGACGGACTGATAAAAATCATCAACGACACATGGAATGTGGATCGTTTCGGATATCCGCCGGAGGTGGGACTGAAATATTCCGCCTCGGATCTCGAAGCCTGTCTGTCCATCGCGACGTTTACCGAGGTTGCGATTCTCGACGGACAGCCTGTCGGCTATATTTTCGGGCGATGCGAGGATGCGTTTGACGATGACGCGCTGAGAAAGGCTAAAAGAACAGACAGGCAGATAAAACGAAAGCTCCGATTTTCACGGTACGGGCGCGCAATGCTCGGATTCAAGAAGCTCTACATGCAGTCGGACGACAAGCTGCTGGAAGACACCGGAAAAGAATATGGAGGCGAGCTTGTTTTCTTCGCGATTTCACCGGAAGCCAGAGGGAAAGGCGTCGGGAAACGGCTGTTTTCGGATCTTCTCGCCTACATGAAGCAGAACGGAGTCCGTGAGTTTTATGTATTTACAGACACGACCTGCGATCACAGCTTTTATGATCACAACGGCTTTGTCCAGCGCGGAGCTCTGCCGCAAACAGTGGAGTTTCGTAAAAATGAAGAGATGACCTTCTTTATTTACGACTATAATCTGTCAGAAAACGACGCCTGATCCCGTGAAAGCGGACATTTAAAGTCATGTTTATTTTTTATTGAGAATAAGCCAGGATTTTTCTTGTCTGTTGCCAATTAAATACCATTAACAACCGAAAAATCTATTTAAATATCAATCGCTACATTGTAAAATAAATACAACAGATATCTCGCACCGAATCAGAGCGCTATCCCCCCCGGGACCCTGCCAAAGAAAAGTTAGCTGTTTACATTATCCAGGGGAACCGGAGCTGGTAGCGTGGCGCCGGTTCTTTTTTTTGACTGCGGTGATCACGGATTTTACAGATCGAATGACGCAGTCCGTATTTATAAATCTAAATCTGAACAGCTGATTACTGACAAGAGGAAAGATATGAAATTAGGAATCGCAGGCTCCGGTAAAATCGTCAACGAATTTCTTTCAAACAAGGGCGATCTGAAGGGACTCACACTGTCCGCGGTATGGGGCAGGACTCCTGAAAAGCTCACGGAGCTTGCTGAAAAATTCGGAATTGAACGAACCTACACCGATTATGACAGGATGCTTGCTTCCGATATCGATTCAGTCTATGTGGCCCTTCCGAACCATCTTCATTATGCATATGCGAAGCGGGCGCTGGAAGCCGGAAAAGACGTTGTGCTGGAAAAACCGTTCACGATGACGGAAAAGACAGCGAGGATATTGTTCGACATTGCCGAAGAGAACGGAGCC
>CALMRA010000092.1 GCA_937872065.1 uncultured Eubacteriaceae bacterium
ATGACGAATCGGATACGCTGGACAGCCGGATGAGCATCGAGGTCTGATCAGTCCGGAAATGATCAGCCGGGGAACTGTGCTGATCGTCGGGCTGAAAGGTTCGGGATGACTGAAGGAATATAGGAGAAACGATATGTTTAGCTGGATCTATGAAAATTTAGCGACGATTCTGATTTCCGCGGCGCTTATCGCGATCTGCGCGGCAATTATCGTCTCGAAGGTCCGGGCCCGCAGACAGGGGAAATCTTCCTGCGGCTGCGGCTGCTCGAACTGTGCGATGAACGGAACGTGTCATTCGCATGATGCGCTTCCGGTGAAAAAGAAAACGGGCCGGAAGGCGGCAGCTCACGAACAGAAGGTTCGTTAGACAGTATAGAAGAGTATTAAGCTCCTCAGATTGTTCACAGAAATGAAAAATCCCTGCCGGGTCCGGTATTGCCGATCCGACAGGGATTTTTGGTTGAAGCTGATTATTGAAGCTGATTATTAAAGCTTTCTACGGATTATTGAAGCCTGTCTTCGCTCCGCCTTATATCCGGCCGCTATGCCGCCAGGTACGCGCAGCGGTCTGAGGTACGTGGATGGGTCGCGCGCAGCGCCGCAAAGAATCCGTGTGAGCGTCCTCCGCGGTCCAGGGCTTCGAGGGCGTATTCCAGGTGCTGTCCGTAGCCCAGCTGTTTTGCGTAGGCGTCCGCTTCGAATTCGTTCCTGCGTCCTGATGAACGGACACACAGGACGCCCAGTCCGGTCCAGGCCCAGATCAGGAAGCCCAGCAGGATGTCTGTCAGGAAGGTCCCGATGAGCGCGCCGAGATCGCTGAGCACGAAAGTCAGAACGATTCCGGTGATCCGGAACAGCAGGCGCAGTGTGAAGAAGACGGCGCTTACGATCATATTGCCGACGGATACGACCAGGATCAGGTCGGTGTCCTTATGGGCAAGATGGCCGAATTCGTGAGCCAGTACGCCGTAGATCATCGGGTCCGGCAGCTTGAGCAGGCCCGCGGTGATGCAGACGGTGCGCCGTCCGGTTGCGAAGGCGTTCGGGGCAGAGTCGTATGAGATAAAATAGCTAATCTTGTCGGAAAGCTCCGGGGTCGCCCGCTTCGCCTGTGCATACACACGGTTGAAGATCGGGTCGATCCTGGCTCTGATTTCTCTGGATCTGACTTTTTTGCAGCCGCTCGTCACGCGCAGTATCCATTCGCCGATCGGGGAGAGTGCGATCATGACGGAGACAAGCCATACGGCAGGTCCGATCACATAGCCGTACTGTCCGAATAGTCCGTAAAACAGCATGACGATCATCGCAAGGTTCAGGATAAGCCAGATGATTGCGCCGGTATTGGATTTTCGCCATAGATTTCGAAAAAAATCTGTCAAATACATGCTTCCTCTTTTTCTAAAGCCGGACACAGCGGAACATTCCGCTGTCTTCGACTTTATTACATTATAGCGTATTATTCGGGGGGAATCGGGCAGGAGGGGGTATTACCCCTCGGAAAGCGCCTTTATAGATTTTCCTGAGAATTAATTAAAATCTAACATTCACGCAGATAAAATTTAATAGTCGATGTCCCAGCTGTTAATTTTCATGTCTGAATAATGCTGATAGCGAATGATGATAAAAGATAAAAATGCGGCTCCGAGGGGGGAACGGAACCGCGTTTTGTGTAAGATGACATATGAGATGTCTTTAGTTAAGATCGGCATGAAACGAATTATTTATTCAGATAAATATAGCCCTGGGTCTCGTCGGTAGATGGGTAGGTCTCGTCGCAGTCGTCAAGTGTTTCGAATCCGAAGGTTGTATTATCATCTGTTTTCGTAACTACATAGTCCTCATGATCATGGGTCTGATAGTAACCGCCGTACTGGATTCCGGCGATTGTAACGGGCTGATCCAGTAATTCTCCGAAAATAATCATTTGAATGTGATCGTCCGAAACAGATTCCCGACTGTAATAGTCAGTCGGTTCTACGTCGGAGTTAAGAACGTCAATACGGATTTTTGATACATCCCATTCAACTATATCACTATTATCCGGTTTCTTTTCGTTGTATTCCTTCGCGAGCTGTTCCAGTCTGGCTGTTATTTCGTCGTCGCTCATCTTCGCGAGGTCCTTCATCGTCAATTCAAGGGCATGATTCCAGTATTCTTTAACATGACCGTTTTCGATGATATAAATATACACGGGTATGGCTTCTTCGCCGTAATCTTCAACCGAGCCGCAGTCAATCATGTACCAGATTGTCCGGTCCCCTTCTACGATGCTTTTCGGGGTAAGTGTTTTTGCCGCGGCTTCCGAACTGCCGCAGCCTGTCAGTGTGACGAGCATCAGGACGGTGATCAGTAAAACAGAGGCGCGGGCAGAAAATTTTCGATTCATAACGATTCCTCTCTTACTATGGAGATTTACTTAAAATGTAGCATAAAAATGTTTAAATCTATATAGGCTGTGCATGAACTGTCGCTTTTCGCGCCTCAATTGTTGTCTGCGGACGGAGGATCAATAGAAATTTGAGATTCTTGTATAGTTATTAAATGAACGGGCGAAATCAACGCCGTCGGGCTCTTCTGATACAATACGGATAGTCAGCCGGCAGTAAGCAGATTATTTCCAGACGAAGTCTATGGAAGTATAATTGTGCTGCTTCAGCCGGGTATTATTACCGAATCAGCCATAGGATGTCTATTGTCGGAAAGGGCAAACATGAGTCGTACGTATCAGATCGTCTGCGGAAAAAACGGAGACGGCGGGAATGAGGACCGGAGAAATTTTCCGGTTACGGTTTTGACGACGGGGGAGGCGGAATCGGACAGCCTGCTTCTCGAGAAGGTGATCCCGTCGGTGCGCAGGATCCGGGAAACGCACTTCTGCAAGCTGGAGGTCTACGACGGCTTTATGTACGGGACGGTGTCGATTCCGGAGAACGGAGAGCGCGGACAGATCCGGTTCGCGTTTATCGTCTTCAAGGATCAGGTGGTGTTTGTCGACGATACGGGTCACGTGATCCGGCTCCTTGACAAGATGAAGGAGAAGACGGTCAGGAAGAATAACGGGATCGGCATATTCCTCGCGGACTTCTTCGACGCGCTGATCGCAGAGGATCTGCTGATGCTCACGGCCATCGAGGATCAGATCGCGATGATGGAGGATCAGGTCCTTGAGGAATCACTGGAAGGCTTCAATCACAGGATTACGGCGAGCAGGCGCAGGATCATGCTGTACGCGCATTACTATCTGCAGCTGTCGGATGTGTGCAGCTCGCTCATCGACGACGAGCTGGGTTTCTTCAGCACTGAATCGGAGCACGCGATCCGGCTGGTCGGTGAGCGGATTGACCGGCTGTATCATGAGACGATGATGCTGCGGGAGTACTGCACCCAGGGGCGGGAGGTCTATCTGTCGCAGATAGACATCGGGCAGAACCGGATTATGAAGGGGCTGACCATAGTCACGACAATCTTCCTGACTCTTACGCTGATCGTGGGCTGGTACGGGATGAATTTCAAATACATGCCGGAGCTGGAGTGGCGCTACGGCTATCCGGTGGTGATCGTCCTGTGTGCGGCAATTGTCATTCTCGGGATCATGCTCTTTAAGAGGAAGAAATATTTCTGATGATCACCAGTCATAGTTAGAAGTATACAAAGAAAAAATATATCCTTTACAGGACCGTGGGCGGTGTCTTTTTTTAAAAATATTTTTGTGCTTATGGGATATGTGATCTGCACGATAATCACCCTGCCGGATACGAAGAATATCCTATGGGATAACTGTAGAAGGTTGGAATAAAAAATACCCCCCTATTGCTGTGAAGTACTCACACAGTTAGGACTGCGAAATAAAAAATCATTGTTTAAATGGGGGGGGTAGTTCTAATAATTTAGAATAAATCACTGTGACTTCCTGTTCGAGTTAACGTCAGAACAAGTATATCCTCTTCAATACGATATATGAGAAGCCAGTCGGGTAAAATATGACATTCTCGATTACCAGTTTGATTGCCGGACAAAGAGTGATCGCGGTATTTTTCAGATAAAATATCTCCTGCCGCTAATTTTTCAATCACTTCTTGAAGTAGTTCCATATTGAGTCCGCGTTTGACAGCAGTCTTGTAGTCTCTTTTGAAAAGTTTCGTATATTTAACGCTGTATTTCATGCTTCAAGATCTGAGAACAGTTCATTTAAATCGGAATAGCTTTTGACGTTCGGGTCTCTTGCGATTCTTTCTGCTTCCTGAAGTGCTTCTAAAGTTTCTGCATTTGGCTGATTTAAAGAGATATTGAACGGGATCCTGCCTTCTCGAAGAGACTGACGAACAAAAATATTGAATGCAGTGGACAAATTCATTCCTAATTCATTGAACAGTTTATCCGCCTGGATTTTTAAATCTGAATCCATACGGATGCTGATATTTGTAGTCGTACCGGCCATGGTTATCCTCCTTTAACATTACATATCACTTAATCATAATATACTTCGATTGCACGAAAAATACCATAAATTGCACGAAAATAATAGAATTTTAAATATCGTTGTGCTTATGGGATATGAGATCTGCACGATAATCACTGTACCGGATGCGAAGAATATCCTATGGGATAACTGCAAAAGATCGGAATAAAAAAACATCCCCCATACCGCTCTTCTTTGATATTCGTCCTCTCCGCCCGTTCAATTTCTTGTCATTCCCCGGCACTTTTTTACACCTGTATATCAGGTTAACGGGCTTATAATAAGAATGTAAAAGATGTCATCAATAGGGCAGACATCAAAACCTCCTGAAAAGGCCCCGACTAACACCGGGGTCTTTTTGTATGCCCGGATTTACGACGCGGAAGTAAACGAGGTTGATATTGACAGATAATTAATTAACGAATAAGCAGCATAATAATCAAAGTTGCTTAATGCTAAAGTCACTTAAGGCGATAGGTTCGCCGTCGCAGCCATTCCCCGGAATTTGCGCACAAAAAAAGGAAAGCCCTTTTGACTTTCCGCGGTGTCAGTCCATGATGTCAGTTTAAACCTGATGTCAAAGCATATAAATGTCGATTACACAAACTATTTTAAGATAAGAAATGTCCGAAATCAATTAATAATGCTTTCAGTTTTATTACATCGCCCATTTTATTATGGAATCAGTCGTCACCCTTCTGCATCTTGACCGCATCTTTTGAAACCTTGACGATCTCATCAACACTCTGTGCAGACGGTGCCTGAACGACACCCAGGAACGCGCCCTCGACGAGAGGACAGTTAACAAGACGGGTCTTCTTCGCAAGATCCTCGTCGATCATATCGAACGCTGTTTCCGTTGAGAGAACAGAGCTTCCAAGATCGCAGTAACACAAAATACCGTCGCAGTCAGACAGATCCTCAATAGCTTCCATAATGCGAACCGCGTTCGTTCCGATCCGGCCGTCACCGGTCCCTCCGGCCGCGCGGATCTCGGCGTCACCGCCGTTCATTTCCTCGAGCATATCCTTCAATCCGTCCGCAAGCTTTTCACTGTGGGAGACGAGCACAAAACCATACCTGCTCATATAATCCTCCTGTTTTCTAGTCAATTAATCTAGTCGCAACGTCAGCTTCTGCCTCCCGGGGGGATGCAGGCTGACACAAGTATAACGAGAAGAAAAAAGGCTGTCAACGCAGGTCAGGCTTTCACAGAGGTAAAAAATTACGCAAATCGGCGACAAAACGGTTGTAAACGAACGCAGATTTTGTGCGCGGCGTTTACAGCAGCTTACGCGGATTCTGAAAACGAACCGCATCAATCTGGCTTTCGGACTGTCGCAGACTGCCGGCTACTCCTCCGTCTCTTCCCAGTTATCATGATCCGCAAGAAGGATATCCACCGCGTGGTTATGATTCTCCACCTCGACATCCGTAAATTCGCCCGCGAATTCCCCGTCCGCGCACCACTTCACAGGATCGTCAGAAACGAAGCGGATTTTGTCGGAGTGGAAGAAGTGGATCCGCGGATTCGCGTAGTCTCCGGACAGGATGGCCTGGGCGGTATCGTGAGCTTCGAAGATATTCTGGGGCTGGTTGATGAGCAGAACCTCGAATTCTCCGTCCGCCAGGTTCACCTCCTCCTGAGGAAGCTTGAAGAAGTGGGCGACCGTATAGCTGTTGACGACCGCGCCGAAACAGAAGTCCTGGTCGAACAGACGCGACGAGCTTTCGACACGCATCCGGATCGGATTGCCCAGATCCGCGAGCTCCGTCACCCCGTTTAGCAGATACGCCAGATAGCCGATCGTGTTCTTCAGCGCCTGATCGGTCTCGTAGCTGGTCCGCGTAAAGATCCCGAAGCAGGCGATATAGTCGAATACGACCCGGCTGCCGGCGTCGGGAACGGCGGACAGAGTCCTGACTTCGGAACCGTCGGAAGCGGGTGTACCGATACCGGCAGTCCCTGTCCGGCCTTTGATGGTACCGATGTCCAGCGGACAGGGTCGTCCCTGAAGGGTGTTCTCGCAGGCAGCGTGGAAATCGAAGGGGATGTCCAGTGTGGCCGCGAAATCGTTGGTCGTGCCGATCGGAATGTAGCCGATGGGTACGTGCAGGCCTGCGGTGTACAGACCCTCGATGGCTTCGTGGAGCGTTCCGTCTCCGCCGCAGCAGATGATCCGGTCCACGTAGGGGCCGTACTGCCGGACGATCTTCTGGGCGTCTCCCTTCGCGGTGGTCATTTTGACGATGGATCCTTCGCCGCGTTCGGAGATGCTCATGATCAGATCGAACAGATTGTTTTTGTTCTGCCAGACTCCTGAAACGGGATTGTAGATAATCAGGCTTGTCCGCGCCTTCGGAAACGGAGGGCGCCGCTTTTTTGTCGGGGTAATGTTGTTGTCCATAATCCTTTTGAATCTTCTTTCTATTAAATAAGAAATCGGGTTAAAGATATTTTATGCGATTTTATTGTTCTTTAGCTGTTTTCTGTCGGATAGCGGCCGGTTAATGGGTATATCACGTACAGAATACCGAGCGAAAATGACGAGGTCAAGTGATGAAACTATCTGATTTACGAAAAGTAGTGAGCAATGAGGCGATGCTCCGTTTTACGGTGACCAGCCTTCCGGGAAATGACGGGACGTACGATTCGATCGAAACCGGCGATATGCTGTTTTTCGACGCGGACGCGAGTCTTGACGGTCTGGAAGTCACGTCGCTGGCGGCGCAGAATGCGCTGATGGGAAAAACGGACGATTTAAACGATGATGTCGAAAAGCCGGTGCTCGCGGTGGGGGTTTCGTGCAGCGAACAGATGCTTCATGACACGGACTGGAAGTCCGCGTTTAACGGCAGCGTAGTGGAGAGCAGCAGCTCGGGCGCAGCCGGCACGATAAGCGGGCAGTGATCACGGGTTCGGGTCCTGGGTTATCATGCTGCGTGGATTTTTAACGGATTCTTATTTTACACATTCATATTGAAAAGGAACAGGAGAAGGACATGAGCGAAGACAGATTTGACAAGGATATTTTAAAACGTGACGAACGCGTGGCAGACGAAATCGACCGCCGTGAACAGCGGGTGGAAGATCTCGAAAAGGACATTGCGGAACACGAAGACAAGAAGACGGCGGACCGCGGCTCCGACAAGGAAGATCAGGCGAAGGTGGACCGTAGGGAACAGCGTGTGACGGATATCGATCAGAAGCTTGACGAACATCTGCTCAAGGAAAATGAAAAGGATCTGAAGCGCGCGAAACGCGAAGACGAAGTGGATCAGATCCATCAGGAACATCGCGATTCCGTGGACCGTGAATTCGAATCCTATGAAATTGACAAGCGCAACGAACGGGAAGAAAAGCGCTCGAAGCGTCAGACGGATTTCCTCGACGAACGTCAGAAATGGTCGCAGGATTTTATCGACAGAGAAAACGAACACGATCAGAAGCGGATCGAAAAGCTTACGAAAGCCGATATGGACGATCACGACAAGGAAGAAGTCGAAAAGCTCAAGAAGCGGATCGAAGACCGCAACGCGAAACACGCGGAAAAGGTCAAGGAACAGGACGAACGTCTGAGCGAAAAGCAGGCGAAGGAAGCGGCCAGGGTTCTCGAAAAGGACAAGAAGGATTTCGAAAAGGAAGAAGATCATCTTTAAGTCTTAATCTTAAAAGGAAGAAGATTCTTATATCCTTATAAGAAAGAAGATCCTTCATCATTGAACGGAATATTCAGACGGAATTTCAACAGCGGAATTTCAGACGGTTTTCAGAGCCCCGTTCGCGCGGGGCTTTTCTAATGCAGCTGCCTTGATTCCGAAACGGCTCTTATTTTATCCGGTGTTCTTAATTTGCGGAACCGCTTAATATATGCGAAGTCTTTTGTTTCGGTTAATATTACAGATTTTTATCCTTGACAAAGCAACAGGAACGGTCTAATGTAAGGTTAGGTTAACATTTAGAAGCAGTGTTTACTAATTTATCCAGGTAAAGGGGAATTACTATGGCTACTTTTGCGAACCCATACGTGGGGGACGAAAACATCAAACTGACAGACAAGCAGCTTATGCAGGCGATACGTCTGGATATCGCAGGCGAACTGGAAGCGATCTACGTGTACGAAGCGCACATCCTCGCGACCGACAATCCGGCTGCGATTAAGGTTTTATCGGATATCAGAGACGAAGAAAAATCGCATATGGGGGAACTGATCACCCTGATGCGTTATCTGGATCCTGAAGAAATGGTTCATTTCCTCGACGGCGAAGAAGAAGTCAGGGAGCTGCTGGGCATCGACGCGGACGGCAACAAGGTAAGCGCGGCGACAGTGGGCAGTCTGAAGGAGGACTGAGATGAGCATGGATTTTTTAGCCAGAGAAAGCGCGGACTTATCGCCTGAGCTCTGGAAGGCAATAGACGAAACGGTCGTCAAGGACGCATCGTCCCAGATGGTCGGAAGACGCTTCCTGCCGCTGTTCGGACCTGTAGGTCCTGGCGCGGAATCGGTGGTCATCAACTATCCGGGCGTCGAAGAAGTACTGGAAGACGGCGTGGGCAGCATCACGGGTCAGAAGATCGTCAGACTCAATCAGATCTATCAGGATTTCTCGCTGCTGTGGCGCAACCTCGAATACAGCAAGGCTCACGACTATCCGGTGGATCTGTCCTCGGCGAGAGACGCGGCGCTTAAGATGGCGCGGGCGGAAGACAAGATGATTTTCTTCGGCAACGAACGTCTCGGCGTCAAGGGTCTGTTCAACGAAGAAGGGATTCAGAAGCTTCCGAGAAGCGACTGGTCTGAAAAGGAAAACGACTTTACGGATATCGCGAAGGGGATCATGGCGTTCTCGAACGAAGGTCTCCTGGGGAGCAAATATCTGATTCTGTCGCCGGATCTGTACGTACAGCTCCAGCGTCTGCAGCCTAATGTCGGCATGCTGGAAATTGACCGGATCGAAAAGCTTGTCGGGAACAAGGTCCTGAACGCTCCGGTGCTGGGACCTGGCAGAGCGATGCTGGTCTGCGCGGAACCGGAATTCATGGATCTGGCGCTGGGCGTCGATCTGTCGACGGCGTATCTCGAATTTACGAGCCTGAATCACTACTTCCGCATTCTCGAAACGCTGGCACTGCGTCTGAGAGAACCGAGAGCGGTCATCGTATACGAATAAGCCTTTCAGACTGAGGGATCACGGGCCGGCTCATCAGCAGACCGGCTGAGGATGATCCTCCGGACATTATCTGCTTACTTACAGACACAGGCAGTCTGACTCCGCCGCGGTCTTCGGACCGCGGTTTTTCTGTGCCGTATTTTTTCCTGCCGTTTATTGCTTTCAGACCTGTTCCGTAACTTGTTCTGTATGAAGTGTGTTATAAAAATGTTAAATTGTCTTTAATTTTACGCTTGATGTTTTTTTAACGACCTGCTAAAATGTCCCTAACGGACTGCGGACCTCATTCGGGGGTCCGGATTTTCCAATTTTATTGGCGCTGTATCCCGGAAGGAACGGCAGCCAGGAAGGAACTTTTTATATGCGCACGAATGCAAGAACGGCGAGACTGACTCAGCTCGCACTTTTGGCAGCCATCGAAGTGCTGCTCGCATTCACACCACTCGGCTTTATTCAGCTTCCCGTCGTATCGATCACGATGCTTCACATCCCGGTTATCATCGGGGCGATCATCCTCGGTCCGAAGGAAGGCGGTTTCTTAGGTCTCGTAATGGGAGGCTGCAGCATGATCCGCTCGTTCACGAGCGCGACGATGGTATCGCTGCTGATCAACCCGACTACCAGCGGAAACCCGCTTGCGTCCGTCATCATGACGTTCGTACCCCGTATCCTTATCGGCGTCGCTGCAGGTTATGTCTACCTGGCGATGAAGAAGAAGGGGATCGCAACATCGGTTTCTGTCGGAACGGCTGCGGTATGCGGCTCTCTGACCAACACGATTCTGTTCCTCGGCAGCATGGCTGTTTTCTTCCAGTCGTTCCCGCTTGCAAGTCTGCTGGCGACGATTGTCGGAGTCAACTCCCTCGCGGAAATCGCCGCGGCGGCAGTCATCTCGATTGCGGTATGTATCCCGCTCATGAAGTCGATGAAGAAAAAGGTTATCCCGAAAAACAGCCAGCAGGTATAATACAGAAAATCAGAGCCTTCCCGGACACGGGAAGGTTTTTTTATGCTGTCCGGCATCGTTTAAGATCCGCGGTTCGCCGGAGAAAAGCAAAACGATTCCTGATGACATTATGTTGTTTAAAACTAACAAAAGATACAAAACATGAACAGTTAAGAACGCTTTCGGAACACTTGTGTGCTTCTTAATGAACTCCAGTTCAATTATGATAAAACAGGAGAACGGAAACAGAACGGAATTCGGAGTATCAGGATTATATATGAACAACGAGAAACAGACAGAACACAGGCGAACGGAACAGGAACCGAAAGGTCTGCATGCAGACTACGATAAATACAATAAGGTGGACAGCAGTGCCGGTCAATCCGGACAGAGACTCATGACTCTGGACGGTTTTAGTGAGATCCTCCCGTCGGCTTTTGCGGTTTTTTCACTGGAAAAGGACAGAACGATCAGGTCTGTGTACGTAAGCCCCCAGGGGAATGCGATATTCGGCGGAACCCATGAGGACTACGTCGAAAATTATCAGGGACAGATTCTTTCTGAATGGCCGTTTGGCTTCAGCGAAAGAGAAATTTCCAAGACTGCCATGATCGATCTGCTGCAGGGCAAAGCGATCGAGGTCACAGTTCCGGCGGTCAGGGTGGACGGAACACAGATATGGCTGCGCGCCTTCTGCAGGATGAAGAGCGGAGAGCAGAAACAGATCATTTACGCATCCTTCCTCGATATTACGGATCAGATAGACCGTGAGGAAATTAGAAAGCGGCAGGACGACCGGTACAGGCTGCTTGCCTGTACCGCCGGCACCTATATCTGTGATTACGATGTGAAGCGGGACGAGTTCACATGCGTATATCGTAACCAGGACAATAAGCTTACAGAGAAGGTAATCCGCGACGGTATGGATGCGATGATTCATTCCGGACGCTGGATCGGGTCCGGCAGCGAAAGCACGTTTGAAGCCGGTATAAAAGCTGCGCTGGTTCGGCCCGGCGAAGGATTCTTTGAATTTCAGAGCGCGGATCGTGCGGAAGGTCTTGAGAAGAACTGCTGGTATTACGTTCAGTATACAAGCGAGAGTGATTACAGCGGGAAGGTTGTGCGTATTGTCGGCAGGGTCGAGAATATTCAGGATAAAAAGGATCGGGAAAAGGACCGGTATCAGAGAGAGCGCGCTTTCAGAACGGTCATCAATTCCGACGCGGTTCTGTCTCTGTGCTTCGATTCCCTTACCGGGAAACGGGTCGTGCTGGAGGATGATGTCTGTCCTCCTTCCATTCCGGATAATATAAATCTTACCGGATTCTATATGCTGGCTCAGCTTATCGCCTATCCGGAGGATCTGGCCGAAGTCAGATCCTTTGAAAGCATCAGTAAAGCGGCGGAGAACGGCGGACAGACGGACCTTATCATCCGCAGGGAATGCCGCCTACGGTCCCTGAATGATCCGGAAGAGGGCTACAGAT
>CALMRA010000093.1 GCA_937872065.1 uncultured Eubacteriaceae bacterium
TGGAAAAACTCTTTCTGGAACATCACGAACGGAAGTCCGAGAAGACAGTAATGATAGCTGAAACGCCGTCTGTAGCAAGCCTGCAGCTGATGTCTTATGCCTTCCTTCTGATCGGGGGTTACCTCCAGAGAAAAGATCATATAGCGTGCAGTGGGAAAAGCCCGGAATACTTTTTCCTTATCTTCTCTTTCAAAGCCGGCAAAAATAGGTACGGATGGGTTTCGCCTTCCCACGCTATAGCATTCGTCAAGATCTTCGTCCATGCCCAGTACAACATGTATATAATCCTGTTTTATCACTCGCCGGATAATCGAGGCAAAAATACCGGGAGTATCCACAAGACCGATATATATTTTTTCCATAAAACCTTATTTTGAATAGAGCAGTATCTGCTCGTGACCGTAATCTACTGAAATTCGTAAAGCCTTTTTGCAAAGCGATAGCCTTTTAAAGTCCATTCCCGGCCTTTTTTTCCAGGAAGGCAGCTCATACCGCTCAACGTTCGAGTTCTAAGCTTAAAGAAAAGCTTTGGATTCGTATAGTAAATAAACGCCCAGAGCTCCCTGCGCTTCGCAATAGAAACATCGTCGCCAATAAGCAGCAGGTGAATGGTAGAGATAAGAACCATAATTGATACATTGCGAACCATATATTGTGCCAGCTTAGGATACTTTTTACCCACGGCATCCAGATCCACACTGAGAGTAACCATCTTGGTTACTTTGAGCTGCTGGTCTATTCGTTTCATAAGCATATGCTCATTAACGGACTGATCATCACGGCCCAGAAAATAATGATACAGATCAAGATTCAGATAAGTAATACTTTCAATATAGGGCAGCGGTACATAGGAAAAAAGATTATCTACAAAGAAAGTATGCTTCGGCAGCTTTATACCGCATTCACGCAGTATCTCCGTACGATAAATGAGCGCGTGCATGATGAGATACTGAGATGGATTAAAATGCTTGATATCATTCCAGGTACATACCTTATTTTCATCAAACACATTTTTGTATCGCATGGCTTTGGTTCTATTCTCATAGAGATGATCATAAACATAATTACAGAGCACGAGATCCACCTCATGCTCTTCTTTTTCCCAGTCATTGAGAGTTTTCATAAGGCGGGCAAGACATTCGGTGTCCAGCCAGTCATCTGAATCCACAACCTTGAAATATCTGCCGGAAGCATGAGCAAGACCGGCATTGACACCGGAACCGTGACCTCCGTTTTCTTTATGAATAACTTCCACAATATCTGGATGCGCCTCGGCATAAGCGTCGGCAATTGTGCCTGTGGCATCTGTTGATCCATCATCGACAATGATAATCTGTGCATCATCTCCGCATGTAAGCAGCGAATCCACACAGCGGGCCATGTAATCAGCGGAATTGTAGCAGGGTACCGTAAAAGTAATTATCTTCATATAATCTTACAAATCTCCAAAACTTTTCTTAGAAAAAAGCTGGTCATAAGGATATAAGCTGTTTCTGCTCACAGTATAATGCTCTTCACAATGCAGCACATCCCTCACGCAGGCCAGCGCTTCCGCTGCCACATCATCCATATCGTAATATTTATATCGGCCGAGTCTGCCGCCGAAGATCACATGATCTTCACGATCTGCCAGCGCTTTGTATCTGGCATAAAGCGCATTGTTTACGTCATCATTGACAGGATAGTAAGCTTCATCACCCTTATGCCAGGCAGCCGGGTATTCGCGGGTAATGACCGTCTTCGGTCCTGATTTGGATGCAAAATGCTTATGCTCGATAATGCGGGTGTAGGGAACATCCGCTGACGTATAATTTACCACTGCATTTCCCTGATGATTTTCTTCATCGAGAACCTCCGTTTCAAAACGCAGGCTGCGGTAGGCCAAAGGTCCAAAGCAGTAGTTGTAATACTCGTCGATCATACCGGTAAAGACGACTGTTTCTGCCGAGGCAGTCAAAGCGGCTCTGTCATCAAAAAAATCACAGCCCAGACGCACTTCCACTCCCGCAAGCATTTTTTCGACCATGAGGGTATATCCGCCTGTGGGTATACCTTGATAACTGTCATTAAAGTAATTATTGTCGTACGTAAAACGTACAGGCAGACGTCGAATCAGAAATGCCGGAAGCTCGGTACAGGGACGGCCCCACTGCTTCTCCGTATAACCCTTCACCAGCTTTTCGTAAATGGTACGGCCAACAAGAGAAACGGCCTGTTCCTCCAGGTTCGCAGGTTCCGTATTACCGGTACGTTCACCGGCTATCTTTTCCTGTGCCTCGGCAGGAGTAACCACACCCCAGATCTTATTGAAGGTATTCATATTGAAAGGCAGATTATAAACTTCGTTACCGTAAACGGCAATGGGAGCATTGGTGAAGCGGTTAAAATTTGCAAAGCGATTCATGTAGGTCCATACTGCTGCGTCGCTTGTGTGGAAAATATGGGCGCCATAGCGATGAACATCGATACCAGCTATACGTTCGGTAAAAACATTACCGGCGATATGATCCCGTTTGTCTATAACCAGACATTTTTTTCCAGCTTCACGGGCTTCATGGGCAAAAATGGCGCCGAAAAGTCCCGCGCCAACTATTAAATAATCAAATTTTTTATCTTTCATAACGGCTCCATCTTGGGTCGCAAATTAATATGCAGAAATCTTCAATTCGATGAATAGAGATAGTATCAGTTCAAGGCCGAAGTGCTATCATAACATTGAAAATGAGGATCTTAACATATCGAATCGTTTTATTGTACCCTACCAATATGCCGTTCGAGTTAAAGAATAAAAAAACAATTACTGAACTCTTTCGGGTTAAAAGAGTGTCGATTGTTGAGATAGCGGTTTAATGATACGTTAATAATGAAAACTGAATATTAATTTTAAAGATAGAATACCTGAATTTTTACTGACGGAGATTAAGATGGATACAAGTTTTTATCGTGAATTTCTGGTCCTGGTGGATACGCTGAACTTCTGGGAAGCTTCAAGCCGGCTTTTTATGAACGAGTCGTCGTTATCGAAGCATATTCGAAAAATGGAGAAAGAACTCGGAGTTAAGCTGTTCGACAGATCATCCAGAAAAGTCGAGCTTACACATTACGGAAAAATGATGATTCCCTTCGCAGAAAAAATTGTTGAAGCAGAGATGGAATCGAGGGATGCGATTCGGAATGCCGTCGAAATGGAAAACGGTGTGCTGATGGTCGGGATTCTTCCGGATGCCACGAACTATCAGCTTACAGATGTTCTTGTGCGTTTCAGTGACGCGTATCCTGATGCGGTCATCAAGGCGCTGGACAACGATACGCTGGAGCTTAAACAGAATCTTCGTGAACGTCGATGCGAACTTGCTTTTATCAGGGAATCGGTTGATGATCCGATAGCAGATCCTGATCTCGTGAAAATACCTTACATGGATGATTATATGGTTGCGCTGGTTCCTGAGTCTCATCCGCTTGCACATGAAAAAGAGATCACATTGAATCGGCTTAAGGATGAGAATTTTATTTTGATCCGCCATCAGACCTATATTCATGATCTGATCCTGGACAGCTGCAGGAAAGCAGGGTTTATTCCGCATATCGCGTTCCAGTGCAACCGGCTGGAAACGATCCTGGATCTGGTGTCGCAGGGGATGGGCGTATCTCTTCTGATGAACAGACACGTAGAGAATCCGCTCGATTCCTCCTCAGAGCAGAAGCTGCCGTTATCGGTGATACCGGTTGTTCCGGAAACGAAGAGCATGATTTATCTGGCATATCGTAAAAAGGGCGAGCTCTCGCCGGTAGCACAGAAATTTATCGACAATCTCGATAGTTCGGATGATGAGTAGTTTAAATAGAACACTTTTTATCAGGTCTAATACTTCAATAAGAAAAGAGGGAAGGAGTATCTTTTTTACTCCATCCCTCTGAATTTTCGGAATACTTATTTACTGTCCAGATATATTCCAAAATACCGATAAACTGATAAAGACTCTTCGGCTGATCAAAAACAGGAATCAGACTTCTGCCGGAGCTTCTTTGACGATTTTGTCGATCCAGGCAAACAGATTTTCCAGATCGTAATCCCCACTGTGAGGGAGTCCCCACGGCAGGAAGAAATCAACATCACATCCGTGTTTCTTCAGAAGTAAAGCCAGAATCGCGGGAACTGCGAGTGAGGTATCTCTATCGTGTGTTCCGTGTCTGATCCGCCAGTGTTCTGCGACAGTTTCCGAATCGATATATCGGGTGGGATTCATAAGCTTTATAACAGAATCGTCCGCAAGCTCTGCAGGCACATCGCTGTATCTCTGTGCCGTTTCGGTAAAGTGTCGTGCATAAACAGATTCATCGCCGAATTCTTCACATTCAGGACTGTTCAGCCCAAGATCGTCAAAGGCCGGAGTCGGCTTCATTCTCGTAATAGCTTTGATGAAGCCTTCCCAGTCAATGTCTGTGACATGTCCATCCTTTATCGTCAGGCAGGACTGTTTATCTACATTCGATCCGTTTATTGCAAGCCGGGTCATCCGTTCGGAATTCCGGCAGTCAATTTCTTTCTGTGCAGATTCGATCACAAGATTTTCAATATAATCCTTAAATGTTCCGTTTCCCTTGCCATCGAGATTTAGACTTTTTCCGTCTTTATCTGTAAGATTGAGACTGTTCAGGTATTTCGGAAACTCGTTTTTCAGTATATTTGAAACGGTGATCTGCCTCGGACTCAACTGTCCGCTTACCAGTTCTTTCTTGATGCCGTCCGGTGTTTTAATGAAGTTAATCTTATGATATTCATGTTCGCCGCCGAACATCCATTCGTAGGCGGCGTCGGCATTTTCCAGATTGTGAATCGGACAGTAGCAGCTAGCTGCAAAAATATCATCCCGTTCATCGGCTGCGCCGATAGTATCCAGATAGCTCTGATATTCGTGACTGTTTCCGGTAGCGCCTGCCAGTGCGGACAATGCACCGCCTGCGCTGGTACCGTTCGTAATGATTTTATCCGTGTCCCCGGATATCTCCGCTTTATTATGGCGAAGGTATCGGATCGCGGCTTTCAGATCGACTATGAAAGCCGGAGCGCGGCCGACAAGCTTTCCTGCGGTCTGATCCCGGCCGGCCGCATCGCTTCCTTCGAAAAATTCATTCTGTACTTCTCCGGTGCTTCGACCTCGAACACCGGCGCTGGCTACGACGCAGCCGTGCTTCAGAGCTTCGAAGGCGGAGTTCGGGCTGTTTTTACGGGGATCGATTCCGGGTTCTCCTGCGGGTCCGGGCATATACCCGCCCACTTGATTCGGCATGAAAATCGGCGCGTTTTCCAGATTGTATCCGTTGACAGATTCTCCGTTATAGTAACATTCCGGAACGAATATATTCAGCTTCTGGATTGGATCTACAGGCTTCGAGCAGTAGTCGATCCCCCTGAAGGTGCGATAGCGGATCGTATCGTCGCCAGATGTAAAGGTTTCGACAGTAAAATCTTCATTATTGAATTTAAGATC
>CALMRA010000094.1 GCA_937872065.1 uncultured Eubacteriaceae bacterium
TCCATGAATAATTCTCCGAGTATTTTCCGTCGCAGACGCCGGATTGTGTCGAACATTCCGCCCCGTTGATCAGAAACAGAAACCCGCAGTCATTTTCTCTGTCGATAAAAAACCCGCTTAGCATACCGCAGGCATCTCCGTAGTGTCCGGCCAGATTCGGTATTTCGCTGTCTTTAAGCAGGGCGTTTTGATAGTTTCCGCCAATCCCGTTGGTCATGATCTTGATTCCGAAGCCGTACTGCTGGGTTGCTCCGCCACCGAAATTTCCGTTTCTTGCGTCACCGCTTTTTCCGTTCCAGGTCCACTGCGGTGTAAACATCAGATCGACACTTTCCTGACTGAGGATCCGCTTTCCGTTGGTCGCGACTCCGTCGTGACAGAACATCAGAGCCCATTCTGAAAGCTCGTTAGCGGATATCCGCAGGCCTCCCTGCGCGCCGAAGGATGTGGCGTTTGTGCCGGGGATGTAATCGCCCGGAGCGAACGGACTCCGGGCTTTCGTCCGGTAGTCTTCGACGGCGGCTTTCCAGGCGCTGTTCGGACAGGCGGCTCCGTCCGCATCTCTGTCTTTTACATAGACGGGAGAGAGCAGATCCAGTGTTTCATCGTTGAAATCATTCACGTTGAAGCTTGCGCTTAAACCCATGGGTTCGAGGATATTTTCCGTCATATAAACGTCAAATCGCTGACCGCTGATCTTCTCGATCAGCGTCGCCAGTGCTCCGTAGTTTAGATTGCAGTAGTTATAAAACTCTCCGGGTGCATGATCTTTGAGAAAATTATCGCCGTTATTATAGAGAACTCCGTCTTTTCTGAAATATTCTTCGAGGCTGATCGACGGTGAACTGACATAGCTGTCGTCGTCTGCGTCGTCGAGTGAGCTTGTATGGCTGAGAAGCTGCCGGCAGGTGACAGGCTTATCCGGATAATTCGGATTTCGAAGGGTGAAATCCAGGTATTCGGAAACGTCTGTATCCAGATCGATTTTGTCATGATCCACCAGCTGCATGATCGCCGCGGCAGTAAAGGATTTGGAGACGGAGGCGATCCGGAGCTTCGTGTCTTCAGTAAACGGCAGATCGTTTTCTGAATTCTCATTATCGATATAGCGTCTTCCGCCGGAATAGGAATATGCGACTTCTCCGTTTTTAATGGCGATGACAGACAGTCCGGAAACGGAGGTACCGTCATCTGCGTACTGCATTGCATCGAACGCAGTTTCTAATGATTTATCCTGAGCGGAAACCTTTCCGATCCCCGGGGTCAGCAGGAAGATCACCAGAGTCAGTCCGAATAGATAACTTTTTAAATTCATGGAATACTTATCTCAAACAATCCGGTGTTTGATTGAGCACAGCAGGCTCTTCCGGATTAATAAGAAATTATATCATATTTAAAGTAAACGGTTTATATGCCCGAAAGCTTCCATCTTTTTCACTTCTTTTACGAATTCGTCAAGAACCCAGGCATAGATGTTCGAATCATCATAGCACCGGTAGCCGCGCTCG
>CALMRA010000095.1 GCA_937872065.1 uncultured Eubacteriaceae bacterium
CCGCGACTCCCTGCTGCTCGTACAGATCCACATCGAAGCCGTTCTTCGCGGCGTAGATCCCCGCGGTAAGCCCGCCGATGCCGGCCCCGATCACCGCGATCCGTTTCTGTTCAGTACTCATATGTATTCCGCCTGTTCTTAACCGATTCTGATATCATTGCGATTCTGATACGCCGAATTGCCGGATGGTTATTGAAAAATCAAACCTGGACACAGCCGCGCTCTAAACCAGTCTAATTAGTATGATTTATCATACTTTCTACCGTCATTATACGAGCTTTCGGTTCCGAATACAATCGAATAATCATACGACAGTTGTCACGATAAATAAAACGGGCGGCCGGAGGGAGAAAAAAGGACGCTCAATACGGGCGTCACAGATCTATCTCTATATCTTTTATAATGTAAGAATTTATGCTTGCGACATATTCTTATTCTTTTTCAGCTCTTCCCGATTCCTTCACCGCTTCCAGCACCTTCATAATCTCAAGCGACGCCGCCTCTCCAAGCACAGGACTTTCAGAAAGCCCCCGTTCGATGCATTGACACCCATGCTCGATCTCCCCGGTAAAATCACTGAACTGCCGGACCTCGATTCGCTCTTCCCTGCCGTCTCTGACAAGGACAGCCTGGGTATTTTTCCAGTAGTCGACGATCAGATAGCCTGAGCTTCCGCCGATATACGCGCGTCCCTTGTGGGCGCCGGGTTTCCAGAACCAGCTTGCCGTAACCGATGCCGCAGCGCCGCTCTCGTACAGTATCGACGCGTTCATAAAGCCGTCTACGCCTTCAGTCAGATCCGCGGAAGCTGCTCCGATGTTTTTGACCGCACCGCCTGCGAAGCTGTTGACGTAGGCGATCGGATAGACGCCGATATCTCCCGCGCATCCCCCGAAGTCTCTGCTCAGGACCCAGTGATCCTCCGGGATTCCGTCGTCGGAAAGACGCGAGGCATAGTCCGCGGAGATCGCTCTGATTTCGCCGATCGCTCCCGATTCGATGAGCTCTCTGATTTTTACGGTAAGGGGTGTGAACAGTTCCTTCTCCGCTTCCATCAGAAAGCAGCCCTTCTCCCGGGCAAGGGCGAACAGCTCCCGGATCTTTTCAGTCGAATCTACCATCGGCTTCTCGCAGATCACGTTTTTTCCCGCGTTCAGACATTCCCGGATCGCCCCGTAATGAAGCTGATTCGGAAGCGTCAGATAAACCAGGGCTATCTTCTCATCCTTTAACGCGTCACCCAGTGAAGCATAGGCGATCTCTCCGCCGTATTCCGAAATGAACGAGGCTGCCTTTTTCGAATCTCTTGAGACCACCGCATACAGACTCGCGTTTTCTGCATATCCGATCCCTTCGGCGACTCGTCTCGATATCCTGCCCAGGCCTGCCAGTGCGATACGTATCATTTTATATCCCTTTCTATCTAAGACAATGCGTTCGGCACGAATATCGGATCAGCTGGCTTCTTTAAATGACCTGGCCGCGTGAAAGGACTGATATGCGAGCCAGATTCCGCCCAGCAGCAGGATCATATAGAAGGTCAGGCAGCGCCAGATCAGCAGGCCTACCGACATCTCGACCTTCCCGAAGATCGACCCGAACATCAGCGCGAACATGATTTCCGCGCCCCCCGCGCCGCCAGATACCGGCAGGAAGGTGTAGGAAACATACAGAATCCCGTGGATCATAATAATCGTAAACAGCGAAGCGCCGCTCAGTCCCAGCGCCTTATATATCCAGAAGATGACCGAATAGTAGACGCCCAGCGAAACGACCTGGAGCACGGCTACCCGGATCGACGCCCGCTTGTTTTCGTCAGTTTCCCTTGTGACGGTCTGATAGCTCTGGATAAATTTAACGACTTCCTGCTGATAGTCCTTGTTTTTCAGGATCCGGATCTTCTCGAGCACTCTGCAGAGCTTCATGATAAGCTTCTCGGTCCATTCCGGATATCGCATCGTCGCGTAGATCAGAAGGGCGGCCGCAATATTGAAGACAAGACCGAAGATGGTCCCGAACCAGGCGATTTTCCCCCATGACAGGAAGCTCTTCCATTCAAAAATGATACCGAGGATCGCGTACAGTGTTACCCCGAACTGGTAGACGACATATTTCTGAGTGACCACAGCCGTCGCATCTCCCATAGACATGCCGCTTCGAACCATCTTGAGGATCATCAGCGGCTGGCCCGCCGTAGATGACGGAGAGAGCATATTATAATAGGCACCGGTGATCATGACGTTAAACGCAAAAGCGAACTTCTTGTGGGGCGACCGGATCCGGATAAGCTCGAGATCCATCCAGGCTTCATTCATCCAGTAAATCGCGACGACCAGGACCGCCAGCGCAAGATACCACGGATTGGCCGAATAGACGGATTTCCAGAATTCCTCGATATCCACATTCTTCGCGATGACGATAATCGTCGCGGTGATGACAAAGGCGAAAAGCAGCCAGCTTCCGTACTTTTTAAATAATGGTTTT
>CALMRA010000096.1 GCA_937872065.1 uncultured Eubacteriaceae bacterium
ATAGGAACGGAAGTGCCGCCCGCCGTGCCCGAACGTCATCCCGGCAGCTATCATTCGTTCAATATGGGTCCTGCGAAGATCGAACAGCTTGTCGTACCGACCACCGGACCTAAAATGAGAGTAGCTCAGGTACTTCCGGGCGAACTGATTACACAGGAACGTATCGAAGACTGGAAGGAAATACCTGGTTATGCTCCCGGCGTCGATCCGGACCGCGATATTATAAAGACGGCGGTATTCGAACGTCACCGCCGTTCAGGCCATATCGGAATCGGTTTTCTCGGCGGCTACGGTCTCAAACGCGGGGCTGTTGCGACGAGTATCGCGCACGATTCGCACAATCTGATTGCGGCGGGACTTACCGACGAAGACATCGTTCTGGCGGCCAATGCAGTTCGGAAAAATCACGGCGGGCTGGCAGTTGCCCTCGACGGCAGGATTATCGGAGAGCTTCCGCTTCCGATAGCAGGGCTGATGACACATTATCCGGCGGAACAGGTCGACAGAAAGCTTGAAGCACTCAAAGCAGAATTGAGAAAACTCGGCATTCCAGAAGATATCGATCCGTTTATGACGCTTGCTTTTACAAGCCTTCCTGTCATTCCGAAGCTGCGCGTCAATACGCTGGGCCTGATCGATACGGACAAACAGGAAATCATTCCGGTGCGTTTCAATCCGGAACAGACAGAGGAATAATGGAAACATCAGTTTTTGTACTCGTACTTGCCGTGATTTTGATTGCGCTGATCTCGCTTTCCTACAGCTCGGCACGACAGGCTAAAGATATTCGCGCCTGCTATAATTACCTTCACGAAAAATATCCTGAAGATTTCATTACCTTCGCAAATCGTCCGGGTTCCCGCTTCAGCAAGGGCTGTACCGTTATCGCAGCTGTCTCTCCGGCTTTGAAGTTCAAAGAGCTCTGGCTCATGAAAGGAACGAAGATGACGGATGAAATGCTTGAGCAGCAGGATTATACCGGCAAAAAAGTCAGACGTTATATTCTTAAAAACGAGACACCGATTCCGGGAGTTCCGACAAAACAGCCCACACTTGTCGAAGTGACAATGTCCGATGCAGCGACCGCAGCAGAACGTTATTATCAGAATCTGAAAGAAAAATCTCAAACAAACGTTCAGAATAAAAAGAGCGGAGCGAAAGCAGTCGAACAGACTGTTTTAAAAGATACCGAAGACAATCTGAATAAACAGAATTCAAACGTCTGATCATACAGAATAAATTAAAAAGACATCCGATATTGAAGCCGGATGTCTTTTTTGCTGGTGCGCCCGGCATGGGCGATAACTAGGTGGTGAAAGTCCACTAC
>CALMRA010000097.1 GCA_937872065.1 uncultured Eubacteriaceae bacterium
AGTTCGTAATCGTGCTCAGCCTGCAGTCCGCTTTACGGCAAAAAAAGAAACCCCGGAGGGTTCCTTTCTGATCATAATCAATAATTGGCGACAAATTCTTCGAAATATCCCTGCGGATGCTTGCAGGCAGGACAGATCTTCGGAGCTTCCTTCGCTTCGCATACGTAGCCGCAGTTCAGGCAGATCCACTTTGTGACTTCGGGTTTCTTGAATACCGTATCGTTGTCGATATTTTCCGCAAGCGCCAGGAAACGGGCTTCATGTTCTTTTTCGATACCGGCGATCAGGCGGAATTTGTTCGCAATTTCAGGGAAGCCTTCCTGATCCGCAACATCGGCAGCATCTTTATAGACGATCTGCCATTCTTCACGTTCGCCTTCGGCGGCGTTCAGAAGATTGTCATGGGTTTCCGTCTTGCTCAGTCCGACCGGGAAAAACGGATCCGCGACCTTGACCATAATAGCCTGTCCGGCGACTTCTTCGTATTCCGCGATGATCTTGTAAAAGACCTTGAAGTGTTCGTATTCGTTGGCAGCCGTCGTATTGAATATATTCTGCATCTGAATCAGTTTCTGTTTGCCGGCATATTTCGCATACGTATTGTAACGAGCTCTCGCCTGCGCTTCTCCGGCCACACAGTTCATCAGATTTTCCAGGGTTTTAGTCCCTGTAAGCTTTCCCATTTCTCACAGACCTCCTGTTCTCATGTTAACTATCTTTTTTATACCCTTGTTTATGGAATTACACAAGATTGAGATGCGAATTCTGAGTCTGTTAACGCAAAAACCGGAGCGTTTGTATATTAAACTTCTCCGGCATTTTATATTTTTATTCGATTAAAATTTATTCCGCTTCAGGCTGACGGACCGAATTGACTGATTTCTGACCGGTCAGAACGAACATGATGAAACGATCGAGCGTATAAACTACAAGCCCTGCGGCAATTACCGTCACGATCAGAACGGTTGTACCCTGCCAGCCTGCCCCGAAGCCGGCCTTCGTCAGAAACACAGCCGCCATTTTCAGGCTGACGGCCGTGATGACAAACGGGAACGTGAACGCGGCCCAGCTCGGAAAGAAGCTTCCTGAAAGATACTTCGGAAGACGGATAAGAACAAGGATATAAAGCGCCGTTACGAGCGCCGCCAGCGTGCTGACGAGTCCTGTCGATACCGAGTCCATGCAGGTCAGATACGCGGCAAGACACAGAGCGGCAGGCGCCGTATTGATGCAGAACAGCGGACGGGCCGGAGCGGGTACCGGAAGTCTGACGTAGCGCGTGAGGACCGTCGGAATCAGGATAATCGCCGACAGGAACGCGAACCAGAACAGACCGACGGCGAGCGAGTCATATCCGAACATCGGACCCGTCAGACAGCCTGCCGCGATCCCGATATACACGATGTACCAGCTTGCATGAACCTGCTTCAGATTGAAATGCAGCAGAAAACGGGCTGTAAACAGCACGATAATCGCAGCGTGAAGGGCAAGACCCGTCCACCAGACGATCATTCCGAAAACCGGCGAAACTGCTGCGGCGTAGCCGGAAAGGATAAGCAGCGCCATGCTGAACGTCCCTGCAATACCGCACTGGACAGGATCCGCAAGCTCCTTCTTAAGCTGATCCGGAGCTGCGATGCAGCGGATCACGACGGCCAGAACGAGCAGCGCGCTTACGATGCCGCAGACCGTTCTGATGCCTTCTCCGTAGGTTCTGAGCAGATTGCCCAGGGCCGCGAAGCCGAGTGCGACTCCCGACATTGAGAGCGGGATACGTCTGACGGCGTTCAAGACGCTTCCTCAGTGTCTGCTTCGTCCGTGTTCGTCAGCCCGAGCTCGCGGATCAGGATCTCGGCGACCTTTCCTGCCACCATACCCGTAAAACGAATGCACTGTTCCTTATGCTCGCCCTGTCCCATATCAAACTCTCGGGTCAGGATGCGGCAGCACAATGCGTTCTTGCCGTTGTTTTTCTTGAACCAGTCGTGGAGCTCCTTAGAGGCCGTAAGCGTGCCTTCAACTTTCGGATCGTTCTGCTTCGTACGGCCGAGAACGAGACCGAGAGACATCACGCCGCCGGAAACCGCGCCGCACAGACACTTCGAGCGTCCGATTCCCACCGGAAATCCGCTTGCCATCGCGATGACATCTTCCGGAATATCGATATCAAAATTCGTACGGATCGAGCTTAAAACCGCTTCCGAACAGAAAAATCCTCCACGGAACAGTTCTTCCGCATCTTGCGCTGTCTTGCTAACGCTGATTTGAGTATTATTGACTTTCATACAATCCCCTTTAACTTTATATAATATAATTATTATATTGAAATCGATAAATATTCGTCAATCTGTTAAACCCCGGTTGTATTGAACTTTTCGATTAATACCGATATATTTACTGCTTCGGGGAAATAAAAACAAAAGAAACTGCCTCGAAAGGCTTGACGTTGACGCAGCGTAAGCGGCTATGATAAATGCAGGAGAACGATATGGAATACAAAACGAACGAACTGTCAGCAATGCCCGGCGTGAGCACCCGGACGCTGCGATATTAGGATCAGATCGGCCTTCTCGCTCCGCTCAGGCGTGAGGCCGGCGGGATCCGGATCTACGGACCTTGTCAGGTTAACAGGCTCCAGACAATTCTGTTTTACCGGGAGCTGGATATGCCCCTGGAAGAGATCCGCAGAATCCTCGACAGTCCCGACTACGACCGGCTTCATTCCCTCGAGGAACATAGGAGCGCGCTGCTCCGGCAGAAGGAACGTCTCAACCTGCTTATTCGTACCGTTTCCGACAGTATTCTCGAAATGAAAGGACAGAAAATCATGCACGACACAGATAAATTCGAAGGCTTGAAAAAAGAAGCAATCGATAAAAATGAAAAAGAATACGGTTCCGAGGTGAGACAAAGATTCGGCGATGAAATGATGGATGAGTCTAATAAAAAACTGGGCGCGATGGATGAACAGAAATGGAACAGGCGCGACGCGCTCGAAGCGGAGATTCTGAAGCTTCTTGCCGAAGCGGCGGACCAGGGCGATCCTGTGTCCGATACAGCCCGCAGACTGTGCGAACGCCACCGCGAATGGCTCGAACTGAACTGGCCGGACGGCGCCTACTCGAAGGAAGCGCATCTCGGTCTCGCAGAAGCTTATACGGCAGATCCGAGATTTGCAGCCTATTATGAAAAGGCTGCGCCCGGCGGCGCGGAGTTCCTTAAAGAAGCGCTGACATACTACTGCTGCGAATCGTGAAATAAGGCAATTGCCTCTCCTGTTAAAGCTGTAAACCGTTAAATTTGCCGATTTTAATATTTTGCGTTATTCTAACTACAGGGTGTAAATTTTCATTCATTATATTTTATTACAAGTTGGTTACACAACACCCGTTGTTATAAGGAGAGGCATAATGCAGAATATTAACGAAGAAAAATTTTATAGTATCTCAGCGGCAAATGGAAAAGTCATCGAAGTTGCCGGTGAAGACAGTGCTAACGGCGCGGCGGTCCAGCTTCGCACCAATGAACAGAAGCCGTCACAGCAGTGGAAATTCCAGGAAGCCGGAGACAATTCCTACAGAATCCTGAACCGTCTGTCTGAAAAGGTTCTTGACCTGATCAGCGGCGGTACGACCGACGGAACATGGGTTCATCAGTGGGAAGCAGCTCCGGCTGATACTCAGAAATGGCTTATCGTTTCCACAACGGATCACAAGAACAAGCTCGTATCGAGAGCAGCCGGCAAATGCCTGGACCTCGTCGATATGAATACGGAAGACGGCGCTCGTCTTCAGATCTGGGCAGACGTTGCCGGCGACAACCAGCAGTGGACTATTGTAGAAGTCGCTGAAGAAAGCGACGAAAAGCCGGAAGAAAAGACTGTTAAGGCTGCTCCTGCCAAAGCTGCGGTCAAGGCGGAACCTGCAAAGAAGGCAGCTCCTGCCAAAGCCGCAGTCAAGGCGGAACCTGCGAAGAAGGCCGCTCCTGCGAAGAAGGCCGTCGCCAAGAAGGCCCCCGCCAAGAAGGCCGCCGCGAAGAAGTAAACCTCTCGCAGAGCTTCTCGACAAGCGACCTCATGCTCAAGCGCAAGCGGTCTTTCTTT
>CALMRA010000098.1 GCA_937872065.1 uncultured Eubacteriaceae bacterium
GTTCTCTGCGGCTGGTGGTTTGTCCGGAGCGCGCTTCTCCATAACGGCGATTTTCTCGGCTTGAGCTCTGTAAATGATCTGGCGGAACAGAAAGCGATGTTCGGTTATAAGCCGTCGCAGAAAATGACGCCTCAGCGGGCCGGGCTTTCACTCTGGCAGATGTTCTTTAAGCCGTACGGACAGGCCGGAGATCTGTGGATAAAATCAAGCATCAGAAGTTTATTCGGAGTTTTTTCATATAATAAGCTTTTGATGAATCAGTATTATTATCCTGCGGTTTATCTGATTACGCTTGGAGGAATACTGCCCGCCCTCTGGAACTGGTTTTCCGGAAAACGCAGCAGTAAAACAGATAAGACAGAAATATTGTCAGAATGCGAAAGTACGAGCAGAAATCTGTTTTTCTGTATGATGATCCTCGCGGCGCTCATATCCTTCGGAATCTCTGTCTACTATTCGTATACGTCCGACTACCAGCCGCAGGGACGCTACTTTATGACCGCTCTGATCCCTATGTCATTTTTCTGGACGTGGGGAATGCTTCGTCTCGGGAAACTCGCGAACCGTGTTCGTTTCGGTTTTTCTCCGGGTTTATGCTGTGTCGGATTTTTCGGATACTGTACCTTCCACGCGCTGTGTGTGATCCTCGGACGGGCCTATCTCGGGATCTAGTCTTAGCCGCCGTTGCTAATACCTCCATAAGGGTATATACGAATTAATAAAACGGGGGTTCAGACTGGAGCAGGAAATGACACGGGATCAGGAATCAGCAAATAATCATAAAAGCAGAGAACAGATCATAATCCGGACCGGATGGATCAGCTGTCTGCTCAACGCTGCTTTCGCAGCGCTGAAATTTATCATCGGCTCGGTCTCGCACTCTGTCGCGATCACGACGGATGCGATGAACAATCTGTCCGACTCGGTGAGCTCGGTCGTCACGATTCTCGGGACGAGAGTCGCAGAAAAGAAACCGACGGCAAAGCATCCGCTGGGCTACGGACGGGTCGAATATCTGACTGCGCTTGTCATCGCAGTCACGATTATCGTAGCGGGTTATGAGTTTTTCAAGACGTCCTATCTGAGAATTCTTCATCCTGTCTTCTCGACAGTCACCTGGCTTCAGATCGTACTGCTGACGGCGACTGTGCTTGGAAAAATCTTTATGTACCGGCTGGACATGAAGAACGGAAAGAAATATCGCTCGCAGGCGCTTATCGCTTCAGGCAGAGACGCTCTGAACGACTCGCTGTCGACGACACTTACGATTGCAGCGGCGCTGGCTGCCGTACTCTGGAAAATCGATATCGACGGCTGGGTGGGACTGATTATTTCGGTTATGATCATCTGGTCGGGTTTTCAGTCTCTGATGGATGCGACAGGGTCGATCCTCGGAAGACCTGCCAGCAGCGATACGGCGGGACAGATTCGAAAGATTATTCTGAGCTGTCCGCCGATTATCGGCGCGTATGATCTGGTCATGAACAGCATAGGTCCTGAAAATATGCGCGGAACGATAGAGGTCGAGGTACCGGACGATACGAATGCGGAAGAAGCATCCGGGGCGATGACCAGAGCACAGAAGGAGATACAGGAAAGGCTTGGAATTCACCTGACTTTCGGACTGCATGTCGTCAATTACGGACAGCCTGAGATTGCGCCGATTTATCGGAAGGTCTGCGACGCTGTTCTGACAGCGCCGGAAGTCTGTGCTGTACACGGCTTTCGCTGCCGTACAAATCCTCTTCAGGCTGAATTTATCGTCTCGGTCCGTTATTCGGACTGCTCTGAAAAACAGATCCGGACTGCCGTCGAAGAATCGCTTAAACGCAGCTGTCCGGAAATAGAAGCCAGCTTCGAAATCGATTTTACCGACTTCGGTACAGATAAAACAGGCGCCGTTTCTGAACGGTAGAAATTGACGGACCGATACCTGTGGGGCGATATCGAAAAATAAAACGAGCCGGATTCCACGATAATATGGAATCCGGCTCATTTTTTGTTTTACGGCGTCCGGATACAGAGGATCTTTACGCCAGCGCTCTGCGTTTTGCTTCTTCGGAAGCTTCCAGAATGTCGGACAGAGACGGTTCTCTGACGATCTCTCCGGAAAAGCTGTCCATGACACGACGGACGGTCGATGCGATCTCCGGATAGCGCAGCTCGCCGGCAAGGAATTTCGGAACAGCCGCTTCGTTTGCGGCGTTCAGGATCGCAGGCATCGTACCTCCCGTACGAAGGGCTTCTTCCGCATAGGCCAGGGCGGGGAAGCGTTCGCGGTCCGGTTCTTCAAAGGTCACCGATCTGAGCTTTGCGAAATCCAGCGACGGACGCGTATTTGACATCCTGTTCGGATAGAACAGAGCGATCTGAATGGGCAGAGTCATATCGGGCAGACCGAGCTGTGCGATCACCGAGTGATCGTTGTATTCGACCATCGAGTGGATCACGCTTTCCGGATGGACGATCACATCGATCTGGTCCGGATCGAGCCCGAACAGCCATTTCGCTTCGATTACCTCGAGTCCCTTGTTCATCAGCGTAGACGAATCGATCGTAATCTTCGCGCCCATATCCCAGTTCGGATGCTTGAGTGCCTGGGCAGGTGTTACCTGTTCCAGCTGTTCTTTTGAAAACGTCCGGAAGGGTCCGCCGGAGGCGGTGATGATGATTCTCCTGACATCCTCCGGACGGTTTCCGTACAGCGACTGGAAGATCGCGGAGTGTTCGCTGTCCACAGGCAGGAGACGGCTTCCGCTCTTCCTGACCGCCTCAGTGACGAGGGAGCCTCCGGCAACGAGGGTTTCCTTGTTTGCCAGCGCGATCTCGATTCCGTTGTCCGCAGCCGCCAGTGTCGGTCTCAGACCGATCATCCCGGAGACGGCGGTAAGCACCGTATCGCAGCCTTCAGAGGCCGCGCTGACAAGCCCGTCTTCACCGGTGAGTACTTCGATTCCCAGACGTTTTCCGTATTCCTTCTCAAACTCGCGCGCTTTTTCCGGATCCATGATACAGACCGTATCCGGACTGTATTTTTGTGCCTGCTGCGCGAGAAGCTCTGTATTTCCCGCACAGCTCAGACTGACGACATCGAATTCATCAGGAAACTCATCGACGACCTGCAGGGTCTGAGTTCCGATCGAACCGGTAGAACCGAGAATAGAGAGCCGTTTTCTTCCGGCAGTCTTTTCAGATTTCGAGCTTTGATCTTGCTGTTGTGTATTCATACGGTTATTATAGCATTGTAAAAAACAGGTAATCTGAGGGTATCTTAAGATCCCGCTGTAAACGTCTGTTAGTCCCGCTCATATGTTACAATAAATAGGATAAATGTGATCGTCAAACACAACTGGAAGGACGGTCTGAACAAGCAATCGAGGTGGCTATGAGAAAATTTGTCGGACGCAGATCCGAGTTAAAGCTGTTAAATAATGTCTATGAAGTCGATGATGCTTTCGTACTGGTCTCCGGGATCAGACACGTCGGCAAGTCTTCGCTGGTCCGGCTTTTCGCCAACGGCAAGCCTGTTCTGTATTTCGGTGCAAGAGAGCTGTCGGATGAGATGAACAGACGGGCGTTTTACGATCAGCTGTGCGGTTATTTTAAGGAAAATATCAATCCCGATCAGGAAATTCCCGACTGGACCGAGCTGTTCCGTTCCTACGCCGAACGTCCCGAATCCGACCGGAAGGTCCTCGTGATCGACAATCTCGAGCTTCTGATCACCGCGGACTCAAATTTTCCGCGAACGCTCAGAAACGCATGGGAAAAGATATTGAGACCGGCGGGCGTTATGCTCGTCGCGATTATCGCTTCAGGTTCCGTTCTGATCAATCTGGAAAGCTCTCATAATCCGATGCTCGGCTCGGTAAGCCTGCATCTCAGAGTCCCGCCCATCTCGTTTATCGAGATGCTCAGGGATTATCCCCACCGTTCTTACGGGGAGCTCGTAAGCATGTATGCGATCACTGGCGGAATACCGCTGTACTGGAGATTCTTCAAAAATGCGATGTCGACTCTCGATCAGCTGGGAGTCGTACGCGAACAGATGCTCGAACAGACGGGCTGGTTCTACAACGAGCCTGTCAATCAGATCACTGCGGAAGTTTACGAACCGACCGAATATCTGTCGGTGATGCAGGCAATAGCTGTCGGCAAGTTTACGCTGCCGGAAATCGCGGCGTTCCTGAAGTACCGTCCGAAACAGGTGCAGGTCGTACTGGACAACCTTCAGGCGCTCGGACTCGTCAGGAGTGAAATGCCGGTAACGGAAAAGCGGGCGAACCCGAAAAAAGCACGCTGGTTCTTCGCGCAGCCGTTTCTGGATTTCTGGTTCACGTTTGTCTACCCGCGCAGAGCGCAGCTTGAATGCGGGAATACCCTCGGCGCCTACGAGTTTATTCGTCAGAACTTTGAAGCGTTCGCGGAATACTGGTTCTCCCGGGTAAGCATGGAAATGTTCCAGGCTGGCCTCAAGCAGAAGAGCTTCGATTTCGTATGTGACAAGATCGGCTCGTTCTGGGACCGCAGCGGAAATCTCGTCGATATCGCGGCTCTCGACAATCTTCATAAAAAGATCTTTCTCGGAGAATGCATTTACGCGAACGAGACTCCGACTCTGGCAGATTTTGAAGACTTCATCAAAGACTGCGGACAGCTGCAGGATCTGAACAGATATAAAGACTATACGAGAGTATACGGACTTTTCTCGACCCGTCATCCCGAACGAGAGCTCATCGATTACGCGATGAACAACGACAATATTGTTCTGTTTGAAGGAACGACGCTGTACAGAAAAACGGACGAAGCATCCGATCGTTTAAGTGAGCAGACCGAAAATAAACAGACCGGGGACGGGGACAGCGACAGCAAATAGATACTTGACAATATTTTGTCCTGTTCGTATAATTTTATTATGTTTAGTCGGAGAAATCCGGCAGCGAAAGGGAGTAGTTGCAATTGCAGCGCCAACATGCTGGCTTCGGCCTGGCTCTGCAGCCTGAGAACGCAGGTAATGAGACTTTCGGCACTATGTGCCGGAGGTCTTATTTTTTTGTTCGGAGGCCCTTACTTACCTTATTGCAATAATTCTGAAGATCCGAAAGGAATTGCTGATGAAACAATTTGAAGACAAACTTCCGTATCAGTCGACGTCTCGTGAGGTGCTGGATACACTTGAGGTTGATCCTGAAACCGGGCTGAGTCGTGACGAGGTAGAGGAGAGCCGGAAACTGTTCGGTGCGAACCGGTTTTCTCCGGCAAAGCCCAGGTCCGTATGGAAAAAGATCCTCGACGCGCTGACCGAACCGATGATCCTGATGCTCCTCGGAGCGGCGGCGATCACCCTTATCGTCAACTTTATCCGCCTTTATACAGGCGCGCAGACTGAGTTTATCGAATGCATCGGAATCTTCGCGGCGATCTTCCTGTCAGTCGGCGTAACCGTCGTAATGGAAGGAAAGAGCGAAGAGGCGTTTACGGCGCTGAGCAGAATCAACGAAGATATCCGGATTAAGGTGCTTCGGAGCGGGCAGATTATGGAAATTCCGCAGGAGGATCTGGTGGTCGGCGATATCGTCGAGCTCGCCGTCGGTGACAGCATCCCCGCGGATATTCGAATCCTTTCAAGCTCCGCCCTGAGAACTGACGAATCTGCGCTGACCGGCGAATCGGACACGGTCAGAAAATCCGCGGAACAGGTCCATTATGACGTGAAGACGCCTGTCGCAGAACGCAGCAATATGCTCTATTCGGGATGCTTCGTCACGGACGGTACCGCGAAAGGGATTGTCTGTGCGGTCGGCGAGGAGACCGAATTCGGACTGATCGCGAAGGAGCTGCGTGAATTCTCCGACGATCAGACGCCTCTTCAGGAAAAGATGGACAGGCTCGGCAAGTTTATTACCGTCCTGGGCGTGACCGCGGCGGCGATCGTCTTCGGAATCGAACTGATCATCTTCAATATACAGGGGACACTTAATCTGAACACGGTGGCCGACGCTTTCGTCACGTCTATCGTCCTGATCGTCGCGGCCGTTCCGGAAGGACTCCCGACGATTGTCGCGGTCTCGCTGTCGCTGAATATCATCAAGATGGCGAAGCAGAACGCTCTGATCCGAAAGCTGGTCGCGTGCGAGTCGATCGGATCGGTAAGCGTGATCTGCTCGGACAAGACCGGCACGCTTACGCAGAACAATATGAAGATGACCGAGCTGTACGAAGCTGCGGCGCCTGTGCTTCAGAAGGGTGAATTCAAGCTGCGCTCAAAGCCGATGATCCGCAACATCACGGTCAACACGACTGCGGACCTCGATCCCTCCGGCGAACGGGTCACGGTGATCGGCAATCCGACGGAAGGCGCACTCCTGGTCGCCGCCAGAAATTCAGGCATCGATTATCTCGAAGACCGCCAGCAGGCGGATGTCACTGCAGTATGGCCGTTCTCATCAGAAATGAAAAACATGACGACGGTGATCTGTGAAGGCGGAAAAAATATTTCCTATTCCAAGGGGTCGCCTGAAAAGATTCTCGCTCAGTGCAGCCTGACAGACGAAGAGAAGGAACGTATCGAAGAGGAAATGCTGCTGCTTCAGAGCAGGGCGAGACGCATCCTCGCGTTTTCACATAAAGTTCTGCCTGCCGCTTTCCCGATGCTTCCCGAGGAGGAACAGCGCGAAGAAGCGGAAAACGGGATGATCTTCGACGGCTATTCAGGGATTTCCGATCCGCTGCGCGCGGACGTTCCCGAAGCATACCGTCACTGTCAGACTGCGGGCATCAATCTGAAAATGCTCACGGGAGACAATATTTATACCGCCAAGGCGATCGCCGATGAAATCGGAATGACGGATGAGCACTCACTGATCTGCACAGCGTCGGAAATCGACGATATGGACGACGTGGAGCTGGCGGAAAAGCTGCCGGATCTTCGGATCGTCGCGAGGAGTACCCCGACTGTCAAGATGCGGATCGTCAGGATGCTCAAAAAAGCGGGGGAGGTCGTTGCGGTCACCGGAGACGGAATCAACGACGCGCCAGCTATCAAAAACGCGGACTGCGGTATCGCGATGGGAATCACCGGCACGGAGGTTTCGA
>CALMRA010000099.1 GCA_937872065.1 uncultured Eubacteriaceae bacterium
CCAGGAAAAAGAAGAAGTCTTTCGACTGGTATAAGAAAGTCATCGCCACCAACGGTGAAGATCTCTCAAACGACTGATAACTGAATAACCTTGATAAAAAAACGCGGATTCCCAACCCCCGGGGAATCCGCGTTCCTTTTTTGTGCACAGGGTGTTCCAGTGCGTTATAATCCATCTAACAGATAAATTTTTCTGCCTATGCAGCTGTCTTGTCTGAAATGTTTTTAGAAAGTGAGAATGCCATGACACATAAAAACGGACGCAGAATTACGGCTGTTGTTCTGCTTATACTGACCGGTCTGCTGTTCGCCGGATGCGGTCAGGATAAGACCTCCGACAAGCTTTCCGGAGTCTGGAAGCAGGACACCGGTAAAGAAGGCTATACCCAGTACTACAGCTTTGAGGAGGACGGAACCTTCCGCTCGTTCACTGGCGTCGCCGAAGACAGTCAGGACGCAGACGTCTACCAGACCGGGGCGTATAAGCTTAACGGAACAAAGCTTACGATCACGGTGGACAAGCAGTATATCGACTGGGACGCAGCCTTCGGAGTCCGCGCCTGGATGACCACCACTGAGACTGCGGACAAGTACCCCGAATACACGCTCTCCTTCGACGGAGATACCCTTAACCTGAAGTATTCGTCCGACGGCGTTCAGCAGGATCTGACCTGGACGAAGCAGAACGGGAAGCTGAGCACCTATGTCTATAAATGGGAAGATCTGAACCGGCTCCTCAATACAGACTGAACGGATACGGCTGATCAGACAGAGTCATTTGAGATGGCTCCGGATAAACTGAACGATCGCATTGATCGCTTCGGTTTTTTCGCTGCCTGAGAAGCCGTGACCGGCGCCTGAGATGATCCGGTATTCGGCGGACGGATACAGGTTCGCCGCAGCTTTCGTCGTAGCGGGAGAGACCAGGCTGTCTCTGTCGCCCTGGAGGATCAGGACATCTTTCGAAAAGTCTTCGATAAGCGGGCGCAGCTCGACGGTTTTCGCGTCGTCATAGTATTTTCTGCTGATGTCCGCGCCGTCCACAGTCATCGTATCCGGGACCATCGAGGATGAGATCAGCGGAGAACGGGCGTTCTCGACAATATTGAACGCCGGGTACATCAGGATCATCCCGTTTATCTGGTCCTGAAATTCCGGTGCGGTGATCGCGGTGACAAGACCGCCCTGACTTTCTCCACACAGGAACAGATTGTTCGTGTCGGTAAAATCCTGGACTTCGATAAAGCCGATAACGGCTTCAAGGGCAGTCCGTTCGGTCAGAACAGACATCTCGCTCATGGAGCCGCCGCTGGCGCTTTCCATCGATCCCCCGGGAAAATCGAAGAGATAGACTGCGATGCCGGAAGCGGCCAGGGCCTTCGCGTAGTCTTCATTATAATAATAGCGTGCCTGAAAGCCGTGACTGAGGATCACCACCGGATGAATATCCGATCCGTCTTCAGGCAGGTACACCTGTCCGAAGATGTGCAGATCCCCGGAATCAAAGGGAAGCTCATATACCGTAAATTCCGTGCTGCCGAGGGCATTCTGCTGTTCAGTTTCACCGGAGCCGGTGGAGGTCTGGATTCTGACCGTTGCGTCAAATGCAAAAACGATCAGCAGCAGCAGGATTCCGGCTGCCGCAAGACAAGTAATTCTAAGTGCTTTTTTCATCATATAAACCTGTTACGCATTATTATAAACGAACTGGTTACCGCGGATCATAAAATTGCGTAATCTGATGGAATCGCTTATAAAATGGATTTGTAGATTATAAAATTTTATATACTTTTATTTATACTTTTATTTATAAAGGAAGGTAGAACGATGCCTGGAACTGAAAATCTGCCTGCCGGGCTGTGTATATTCCGACTCGACGAGGCATCACATCAAGCGAAGCTCATGTATTTAAGCCGTCAGGCTGCGGCTGTATTCGGACACGACGCCGATGACTACGACAGGATCCGTCAGAATAATTCGTATGAAGACATGGTTCCGGAATCGATGCGGACAGACACGTTCCGCAGCCAGCTGTTCGAGATCCCCGAAAACGACTGCCTTGAATTTCCCATCGACCGTTACGGAGAAGGTACAGTCTGGATACGTCTGGTTCTGACGAAAGAGGATTTTGAAGACAGCTGCATCTGCCACGCCATTGTCCAGGATGTCACGGCAGAGATGAAGCATTCCGAAGAGCAGCAGACCCGTGAAGAACGCAACCGTATGTTAAGCGAAGATATCAGCGTCGTCACCTTTGATTACGACGTCGATACAGACGTTCTGGATTATACGGTCAGTTTTCCCGCGATCGGACAGAGAGAGATGTCGATCCGCGATTTTCGTGTCGGCAATACGCGGCGTCCAAACGGGGAGACCTATGAAAATGCGTATAAAGCTGCAGTTGCGAAAGCCGGTACAGGCTACTTCGATTTCTTTCTCGATTATTACAGCCTTGGACCGACCTGGTTCAGAGCCTGGTATCTGAGCATCGATGATGATACCGGAAGGGTGATACGGATCGTCGGACGTGCGGACGATATTTCCAGTGAAAAGGAGAAAACGCTGGAGCTGGCCGAGCAGGCCAGGCGGGATGCTCTCACGGGGCTTCTCAATCGCAATGCCTTTCAGGAGCACTGCCTGTGCAGACCGGCGCCGGGAAATATCGAGGAATGCGGCTACAGCGCTCTCGTTATTATCGATATTGACGAACTCGGACGAATCAACGATCAGTACGGACGTGCCTACGGAGATAAAATCGTCTGTCGTTTTGCGGAAACGATCAAGGCGTTCTGCGGAGAAAATGATGCGGCAGCCCGATACGGCGGAGATGAATTTACGCTGTGTCTTGAAGATGGCGAGTCTCCGGAACGCCTGAGCGAACGGATCCGCATTCTTAGTTCGGCTCTCGAGATACCGGGAGAGCGCGGAACGTCCGTTACCGCGAGTATCGGTGTTGCTGTCTGTCCGGTAGACGGGCAGGATTTTGAAACGATCTATGAGAAGGCGGACCGTGCGCTGTACAGAGCGAAAGTGTCCGGAGACAGCAGGTACGTTTTTTATTCGAATGCGCTGGACGATCTGCCCTGGTCGGAGCATATTTACACAAAGGTCGACGCGTCGGACAAAAAGAACGCGAAGGTATATATCAGGACCTTCGGATATTTCGACGTGTTTGTCGACGGGCAGGCGATCCCGTTTCGTCATGCGAAAGCCAAGGAGCTGCTGGCGCTGCTCGTAGACAGACGCGGCGGCTACGTTTCGACGGAAGAGACGATAGACTGCCTGTGGGAGGAGGAGCGGGCCGATCAGAAGACGAAGAGCCGTTCGAGAAAAACCGCAATGCGTCTGAAAAATATCCTTGAAGAATACGGAATAGATTATATAATCGAATATGGTACGGGAGGCCGGCGAGTTGTTCCGGGCAGATTTGACTGCGATCTTTACAATTATCTGACCAGGGAGGAACGCTACGCCCATCTGTTTAAAGGCTCCTACCTGCTGAACTACAGCTGGGGGGAAAACACAACCGCAGAACTCACACAGTCGATGTTCGCGCCTCGCGGAATATACTGATGATTTGTCTGTAGATAAAAGACAGACAAGAAAAATTGTTCCGTTTGAAATGAATCGAGGAATTTAATTTAAAAAAAACGAATCAAGTTGAGTTATTTTGTATCACAATTCCATTTGGAACGCATTTGGAACGCTATTGTTTCAAAGAAGGAACGGGTCGCGATTTATTATATAAGTACGAAAAGCAGATCCAGCAAACTTTTGCTTTTCCTAAAGAAGCCGTTCGGAAATACCGCGCCAGCGATGCGCCCCTGCCTCACGCGACTTATAAGCCGGGGCTGCGGCGAAACTCACAGGAATCGACCTCAGATGGTAGACATCCGTTTCGGAAACTGCCGCGCGGAACATTCGAGCCTTCGGACCAGGACCCGAACCCAAGTGATCCGATGATAAGGCACAAACAGCCGGGACTCATATGAGCCCGGCTGTTTTTCTTTTTTTGAAGCACTGTCAGCGTCGATCTACTGATAAGATGGTATCCTGAATATCGGAAACGAAAATGACTGAGGCCGGTTAATCAGATATCAGAGTACTGCGGCCGCAGCGATAATAACTGCTGTTTATGGAGAGAAGGATGACGTCGACAATGAGTGCGCTTCAAACAGGGGAGCGTGTCAATCGAATCGAATATTATAATGCCCTGATGAATCAGCTGCTTACAATCGGAGAATCGATGCTGACCTCCGGAGCGGGCGTCAATAAGGTGGAGGAAACACTGGCTGCGATCGGCAGAGCCTACGGGGCGTCCAGGATGGACGTTTTTGTGATCACATCCTGTGCGATCGTAACGATGTATCCGGAAGACAGCTGCGCCGTCACCCAGACACGGAGGATTTTAAGTCCCGGAAGTCCGAACTTTTCGAGAGTGGAAGCCTTCAGCAAGCTCAGCAAGGAGTGCGAAAGAACGCCGATTACGCTGGAGGAGCTGACAGACAGGGTGGAGAGCATCGTCAGCCGGCAGTATCCGGAAAAGCTTATTTATCTCGGAAGCGTACTGGCAGCGGGGGGGTTCGCCGTCTTTTTCGGCGGCACTCTCATGGACGGAATCCTGGCTGCCGCGGCGGGCGCCTTTGTCTGTTACTGTCAGAGAAGGCTGGCCTGGATCTCTCCGAATCAGGTGGTGTATCTGTTCCTGTGCGCATTGTGCGCGGGATTTGTGATCTCCGCGATGGGCGCGGCTTTTCCCGCAGTCCACCCGGATATGATCATGATCGGGGATATTATGCTCTTGATTCCGGGAGTCGCGATGACTCACAGTGTCAGAGATATCCTGGCGGGGGACACGATCAGCGGCTTTATGCGGCTGCTGGAGACAATTGTCTGGGCCGGCGCGCTGGCCTGCGGTTTTATGATTCCGATGTGGCTTATCTGAACGGCCTGCCGGACTGTGAATGAAAATAGTATTGGGACCTGAAACATGATCATACAATTAATAGCCGGAACGACAGGCGCTCTGGGATTCGGAATGCTTTTCGGTCTGCGCCCGAAATATCTGCCCATTGCGGCCCTCGGAGGCTTTCTATGCTGGGCCGTCTATCTGGTGGGTATCACGTTTATCTGGGAGGGCGTATTCTGGCCGACCGTCCTGTCGGCGGCAGTCACTTCTCTGTTCTCGGAAATTATCGGAAAAATATACCATATACCGGCCTCCGCGATTTATACGCCCGCAGTCGTTCCACTGGTTCCCGGCGCCTCGCTTTACTACACGATGAACGCGATCGTCGCTAACGACTGGATCAAGGCTCAGTACATGGCTGTCGAGACCGTTAAATACACGCTGGGTATCGCCATCGGGATGAGCGCCGTCTATACGATCTTCGCGATTAAAAAGCGGATACAGTTAAAAGGATCACGATATGAGTGAAATGAATGGGTGAAATAAAAAAAGAGCGGCTGCGTCCGCCTGATCATATTGAGGTGCGCGGCGCGCGGGTGCACAATCTGAAAAATATCGATGTGGATATTCCGTTAAATCAGATCGTCGGGATAGCGGGGGTGTCCGGTTCCGGGAAATCCTCCCTGGCACTGGGCATTCTGTACGCGGAAGGCTCGCGGCGTTATCTCGAGGCGCTGTCCACGTATACGAGACTGCGCGCACTCCGCTGCTGCGCGGGATCCCTCTGGCGCAGGCCTGCAGACTGACTCTGTCGGATCTGAATGAGTGGGTCGACGGAGTTCCGGTGTCCCTGCCGGAAGAGATGCGGCCGATGGCCGAGAGTATCTGCGATTCGTTCCGGCATGCGGCGAAGCGTCTGATCGATCTGGGACTGGACTACCTTACGCTGGACCGGGCTTCATCGACGCTGTCGACAGGAGAACGGCAGCGCATGCAGCTGGCGAGAGCCGTGCGCAACCGCACCACCGGCGTTCTGTACGTGCTTGACGAGCCGTCCATAGGCCTGCATCCCTATAATATCGAAGGGCTGACGGGTGTCATGCGGGATCTCGTCGAGGACGGGAATTCGGTGATCCTCGTGGATCATGACTGCAGCGTGCTCTCAGAAGCTGATTACATCATCGAGCTGGGGCCAGAGGCCGGCGCAGGCGGCGGAGAAATCATCGCCCGGGGAAGCGTTCCGGAAATCGAAAAGGATCCGGATTCCCGTATCGGCGGCTTTCTGTCCGGCGATGAAACCGCGGCTTCAGGACAGCGTATCGGCCGGGAGTATATGTTCGATCTCGGGACTATAAGCCTGTCTACCTCCGCGATCCACACGGTGCATCCGCTGGAAGTGCATTTCCCGAAGGGCAGGCTCATCGCGGTTACCGGTGTTTCAGGCTCCGGCAAGACGACGATGATCCTCGAAAGTCTGATTCCGGCTCTTGAGGCTTCGATAAACGGGGAAAAGCTTCCGGAGCACGTAACAGAGATCACGGCGGACGGAATTTCTCAGGTCAAGCTGATCGACGCGACTCCCATCGGGATCAATATCCGGTCCACCGTCGCGACCTATGCCGATGTTCACGATCAGCTTCGAAGAGTTTACGCGAAGACGCCGGACGCGAAGAGGAGGGGATACAAAGCGGGCGATTTTTCCTACAATACCGGAAAGCTGCGCTGTCCCACCTGCGACGGTACCGGGACCATCAGCCTGGACGTGCAGTTACTCCCGGATGTGGATATTCCGTGCCCCGACTGCCGCGGCTCCCGGTATGCGAAGGAAGCATATCTGATCAGACATCCGTTTACGAAGGGCGGCCCGGAATATTCGCTGCCCGAGGTTATGGCGATGAACGTAGACGAGGCGCTAAATGCCTGTGCCGGCATTGCTTCGGTTAAACGGAAGCTTCAGGTGCTCCACGATCTGGGACTCGGCTATCTGACGCTCAGCGAGGAGACACCCAGTCTGTCCGGAGGAGAGGCGCAGCGGCTTAAGCTTGCCAGCGAGATGGGAAAGGGTCAGGCGGATTCCGTTTTCGTGTTTGACGAGCCGACCATCGGCCTCCATCCGCTGGACGTGAAGACCCTTCTGGATGTGTTCAGGGGGCTTATCGACAGCGGCGCGACCGTTATCGTCATCGAGCACGACCTGGACGTGATCCGAAGCGCGGACTATGTGATCGATATGGGTCCGGACGGAGGCGTGCGGGGCGGAGAGATTGTCGCCCAGGGGACGCCGCAGGATATCTGCATGTCTGAAAAAAGCCATACCGGAGCGTATCTGAGGTCGTAATCCAGCTTGATATTATCACTGTAACGTGATAATATTATTTTGAAAGAGGTGCTCAAGATGCCGGTTATTTCGCGCTTTTATGGAATCATTATTCGTATGTATTTCCAGCAATCCGAACACAATCCGCCGCATTTTCATGCTTTGTACGGAGATAATGCTGCTGCAATAGAGATTCAGACTGGTGCAATTCTGGAGGGAGATCTTCCCAAAAGAGCTATGTACCTTATTCAGGAATGGCTAGTTCTCCATCGCGAAGAGTTAATTGATATGTGGAATTCTCAGGAGTTTAGACAACTCGCACCCTTAGATTAGGAGGTGATTATGTGTTTCACAAAGTGAAAGATGTAACTGCGCTTGAGGACTTTCGACTCAGTGTGCAGTTTGCAGAAGGGATTACCAAAATTTATGATTTAAAGCCTGTCTTTTCAAAATGGCAGTCTTTCACGCGATTAAAAGATCACCCCGAGGAATTCTCCAGGGTCCAGGTGGATGTCGGCGGATACGGTATTATCTGGAATGATGATCTTGATCTCTCCTGCAACGAGCTCTGGGCAAACGGTACGGCGGTTGCGACTCCCTTTGATAATCTGCTCGCTTTGAGTGACGCGACTGTTTTATGGCATTTAAACGAAAGCACGCTTCGTAAGGCTATTTCGTATGGCAAGCTTGTGAATGGCATTGATGTCTGCAAATTTGGCAAGCAGTGGGTTGTTTCCATGCAGGCTATGGAACGTGAATACGGAAGACCGGCAGACCGTGTTACTGAAAATATTGAAGAATAAATAATCAACAATTCCGCCGCCTGCAGAGGCGGCGTTTTTATTTCCATTTTATAATCTGTTCATTTCTGACTAATCCGCTCCGGCCATAATAGTAGTCGCCGGGACAAAGCGAATCACGATTTCTCCCGATTAAAACGCGGAAGGACGGCGCTGCTGTGAGGCTCAGAACAAGAAGGAAAAGCAGATCAAAAAGAATTATTCAGGTGTTCGCGGCAGTCCTGCTCGATATCATTCTCGCCCTTTCCGTTGTTGCCGGAGACTATATTTACAATTATAAAATTCCCCAGAAGCTCAGTTCCACCGGTGTTCAGACGACTGTAACCGGACAGAGCGGTCAAAGCTCGGAAAGTCCGCTGTTTTCCTTCAGAAAGCTGGGACAGACATCTGCGTTAAGCTGGTCTGAAAAGTTCAAGGATCATTTTTCAGATACGGTGATCTCAACCGACAGTGTTTATAAAAGCAAGAATATTTCGATTGAAATCACGAAAAACAGCTACGACAGTCAGACAATCGATCACTCCGATAACGGAAAACACACGAAATACGGATCGAATATCTCATATGTTCTCGCGGATATCTACGTCAGCGATATCTCGTGTCTGCAGACGGCGTTCGCCCAGGATACTTACGGTACCGGCTACAGCGAGTCGCTGACTGCGATGTCGAAAAAGATGAAGTCGGTGCTGGCCGTCAACGGAGATTCCTACAGCAACAACCGTCATGCGAACAACGGTACGATCATTCGAAACGGAACAGTCTACCGGACGCAGCCTTCGACAGAAGAGACCTGTGTGCTATACAGGGACGGAACGATGAAGATCTACGGGCCGGATCAGTTCGATTCGAATCAGGCGATTCGTGACGGAGCCTGGCAGAGCTGGGTTTTCGGACCGGGTCTGCTCGATGAAAACGGAAATGCGAAAACGGATTTCGTAACGTGGGATTATATCCGCCAGAGCCATCCGAGAACGGCCGTCGGCTATTACGAGCCGGGTCATTACTGCCTGCTGGTGGTCGACGGACGGAGCGCGGGATACTCGCGGGGAATGTATCTGGAAGAGATGTCTAAGCTGTTCGCAGAACTCGGCTGCAGGGCTGCATACAATCTTGACGGCGGTCACTGTTCGTTTATGACGAAAGGAATAAGCTTTGTGAATAATCCGTATAAAGCCAATAAGGACATCAGCGACGGAATCTTTATATGCGAACCGGGGGCTGTTCAATGAAATTAATGAGAATATTATCCGTACTGCTGCTGCATCTGACGATTATCCTGAGTCTCGTGTTTATTACGTTCCTCGTGCTCGATTATTACAATCCGATGATGGCGTTCACGAACAACGGACTGTCGACAATCCTGCTGGCCGCGCTCTGCGCTGCCGCGATCCTGTCGTCCGTGATGCAGCTGATCATCTGTAAACATAATATATAAAAAAGCCGGAGGTCCGCGGACCTTCGGCTTTTTTTTGCTTTATTTATAATATTCTGTATTTAGCTGTCGTTTCGCATGCTCGATAAACTTCGCGGCGGCCGGGCTGAAGGGCTGACCGCGCTTCCAGGCAGCCACGCTTGTCGCTGTCAGCGAAGGCGACAGCTCTCTGAATGTGATCAGCGACTGATTCCATAACGACAGGGCGCCGTCTATGACGATGGCGACAGCCAGACCGTCATAGACGAGGATCGCGTCGTTCGTATTCAGATTGTTCGTGAAAACGACGTTCAGATGCTCGTAATAATTTCCGAACCAGCTTGCCAGTTCGTTTTGTATGCTCATACGGTGGGGCAGGATCAGCGGAAGTGTCGAGAGATCTTCCGCCGTAACGGCTTCTTTCTGCGCCAGCGGATCGTCCGGGCGCATCATCACTACCCATTTTTCCTTCGCGTGTGTTCGAACAAAATCATACTTCTCGATATCGATGGGCTCAAGAAGCAGGCCGATATCAAGAAGTCCTTTGTCCATCTGTTCTTTTACAAGGTCCGAAGAACCGGTGAAAATATCAAAACTCACCCGCGGATACTTTTCACGGAAGGTCTGAAATAATCCGGACAGAAGCTTAAAAGATTCGATCTCGCCGCATCCGACAGAGATTGTGCCTTCTATATGTTCCTCCTGCTGCAGAAGTTCCTTTTCTGTCGTATGGACCAGCTGCAGGATTTCTTCCGCACGCCGCTGCAGCAGCAGACCCTCGCCGGTGAGCCGTATCGAGCGGTTGCCTCTCTCGAATAATACTACGCCTGTTTCTTCCTCCAGCTGGGACAGCTGTCTGCTCAGAGTCGGCTGAGTGATGTGCAGAACATCGGCCGCTTTCGTAATGCTGCCTTCACGGGCAAGCGCCAGGAAATAGCCCAGAACTCTCAGTTCCATCCGGATACCTCGCTTGAAATTTTATCTAATCATGATTTATCATATTCGAAACACAGCGGCAGGGAGCCTGGAAAGGCCGCAGAAATTCCCTGCTGCGGGTATAATTCGGGATATGAAAAAGCCGGAAATCATGATCTGATATTCCGGCTGAGTCAGCGTATATTTGAAAATGGCGTCCACGGCGCGATTCGAACGCGCGGCCTATCGCTTAGGAGGCGATCGCTCTATCCTGCTGAGCTACGTGGACGTAACACAGTTATTTTAGCATTCGAAACGAAACTATTCAAGTTAAATTACACTTCGAATAAGCATTTCCCCGTTTATCGTGGTATAATAAAAAAGTTAATCAGGAACTGGAGAGAACATGAAAGATTCACGAAAATTCTGGACGGGTCTGCTGGGGCTGTTTGCGCTCGCGCTGCTGGTACCCGCGCTGGTCACGATCCTGATGCTCGCCGTTTCTCCATGGGTCAAGCCTGTCGCCTTTATCGCGATACTTGTTGCGGTCTCGGCAGTTCTGGCTTACAGAGGAGGAATCGGCAGATGAACGAACCGCTGATCCGCCTGGCCCGGCCGGGGGATTATCAACGGATACTGGATATATTGAATGATGCGATCGAAAAGCGGCGCTATACGGCTCTGCTTACGCCGGTCACCATCGAAAGCCGCAGACAGTGGTTCCAGGACCACCAGGACGGCAGACATCCGATTTACGTTGCGGATATCGGAGACGATATTGCCGGATGGATGGCTGTGACGGCTTACCGTGACGGACGCGAAGGTTTCTGTCACGCATGCGAGGTTTCATATTATGTAGATCCGGCCTGTATGGGCCGGGGTGTCGCGACTGCGCTGATGAACTACGTTATCGACGTTTCGACCGAAGCGGGACTCAAGCATTTAATGGCTGTGATCTTCGCGGATAATATCGCATCGCAGGCGCTCGCCCGGAAATTCGGTTTCGAGCAGTGGGGAAGATTCCCGGATATCGTCGAGATAGACGGACAGACGAAAGACTGTCTCCAGATGGGACTCGCCTTAACACAAAAGTCGGAATAAATACAGAATAAAAGCGGATGGGGGCCAAAACCCTTGTAATAAAGGGCTCCAGCTGATATAATCTGCCTGTTAGGCGCCAGCCTTTTTTTATTGTGTAAAGAATATTCACATATCAAGACGGAGGGAATACGATGAGAGTTAAAGTAACGCTCGCGTGCACAGAATGCAAGCAGAGAAATTACGATACGATGAAGAACAAGAAAAACAACCCGGAACGTATCGAAGAAAAGAAATACTGCAAATTCTGCAAAAAGCACACGCTTCATAAAGAAACCAAGTAAGCGGGAGCATCATGGCTAAAACAAAGAAAAATATCGCCAAGAAAAAGAAAAAGAAACAGCCTTCGCAGGTCCAGCCTGAAATTCAGGAAACCGCGCAGGTAGAGCTGTCTGAAAAAGAGCAGAAAGCTCAGGCGAAGGCCGAAGAAAAGGCCCAGAAACAGCTCGAAAAGGAAATTGAAGAAAAGCGCAAAGCGAAGGAAAAGGAAAAGCATCCCGGATTCTTCACGAGAATGGGCAATTACTGCAAGGGTACCTGGACAGAGCTCAAGAAAGTTCAGTGGCTTGACGGCGAAGAACTGATGAAAGCATCCGGCGCGGTCGCGGGTATCGTTACGGCGTTCACTCTGGTGACCTGGGCCGCAGACTCTGTTCTCGGTACGATCGCCGCTTTCATTCTGAATCTTTAATATTGCGAGGAACAGGTTATGAATTATACACCCACCGATGAACCCCAGTGGTATGTGGCACATACGTACAGCGGCTATGAAAATAAAGTCAAAGCCGGAATTGAAGCGGCGGTTGAAAACCGGAATATGGGCGATGAAATCATCGAGGTAAAGGTACCTGTTCAGGAAGTCGTCGAAAAGAAGGACGGAAAAACCACCGTCAAAGAAAAGAAGATATTTCCGGGCTACGTCATAATCAAAATGTTTATGACCGATGAGTCCTGGTATGTCGTCCGGAACACCAGAGGTGTCACCGGCTTTGTCGGTCCGGCTTCCAAACCCGTTCCGCTTTCAGAGCAGGAGCTCGAAGCGATGGGTATCAAGGAACGTCCGGTGATCAAGGTGGAATTCAGCGTCGGCGATCAGATCACGGTCATCGACGGTCCGCTCGAAGGATTCTCCGGGACTATCGAAGAAGTTCATCCCGAAAAATCCAAAGTTAAGGTCAATCTTTCCATGTTCGGCCGGGAAACCCCGACGGAACTGGAGTTTGAACAAATACATCTTATAAAAGAATAATAATCTCTCAGGGGGAGGTGACAGTATGGCTAAGAAAGTTATCGGTCTGATTAAACTGCAGATTCCTGCAGGCAAGGCAACACCGGCTCCGCCGGTAGGTCCGGCACTCGGTCAGCACGGTGTCAATATCATGGGATTCTGTAAGGAATTCAACGCGAAAACTGCAAATGACGCGGGGCTTATTATCCCGGTCGTCATTACGGTATACCAGGATCACTCGTTTACATTCGTAACGAAGACTCCGCCGGCAGCAGTTCTGTTAAAGAAGGCTGCAGGCCTTGACAAGGCTTCCGGCGTTCCGAACAAGACCAAGGTCGGTTCGGTTACGGAAGAACAGGTCCGTCAGATCGCGGAACAGAAAATGCCTGATCTTAACGCGGCAAACGTCGAATCGGCGATGCGCATGATCAAAGGTACGGCCCGCAGCATGGGCATCACGGTTACCGAATAATCATTCGGCCCGTTTTCAGTGGGAGGGGAGACCCGTTTACCACAGGAGAAAACATGAAACACGGAAAAAGATATAAAGCGGCTGCGGAAAGCTTCGACCGTTCGCAGCTCTACGACATTCCCGAAGCCTGCACTCTCGTCAGAAACAACGCGAAAGCGAAGTTTGACGAAAGCGTAGAACTTCACATCAAGCTCGGCGTTGACTCGAGACATGCGGATCAGCAGGTCAGAGGCGCGACCGTTCTTCCGAACGGCACAGGCAACGACGTCAGAGTCCTCGTCATCACGCAGGGCGACAAAATCAAGGAAGCGGAAGACGCAGGTGCGGATTTCGTCGGTTCCGACGAAATGATCGAAAAGATTCAGAAAGAAAACTGGTTCGATTTCGACGTACTCATCGCTTCACCGGACATGATGGGCAAGGTCGGCCGTCTGGGCCGCGTTCTCGGACCTAAGGGTCTGATGCCTAACCCGAAATCCGGTACCGTCACACCGAACATCGCGCAGGCCGTTCAGGAAACTAAAGCCGGCAAGGTGGAATACCGTCTGGATAAGACCAACATTATCCATCTGCTCATCGGCAAGGCTTCCTTCACGGAAGAAGCGCTCGAACAGAACCTTCTGTCGATTCTTGACACGATTAAAAAAGCAAAGCCGTCGGCGTCCAAAGGACAGTATTTCAGAAGCATCACGCTTACAAGCACGATGGGTCCCGGCGTTAAAATAAATCCTGCAAAATTCTAAGCTTGACTGTAAAGCACAGAACGTGCTATACTAGACAGGTCGAATAAAAAGCAATCGAAACATCATCCACAGACAGCAGGGACCGTAAGGTTATAAAAATCCTGCCGAGGCTGAAGTTCGGGCATTACGCGAAAACTATGCTCTCTTCACCTGTGTGGAGAGAGTTTTTTATTGCGAAAATCCTAACAGAAGGAGGAGAAGCATGCCCAATATCGAACTGAAAGCTCAGCTCGTTACAGAAATCGCGGACAAGCTGCAGAACAGTCCTTCGACAATCGTCGTAGACTATCGCGGACTGAACGTCGAAGAAGTTACTGATCTGAGAAAGCAGGCGCGTGAAGCCGGTATCGAATACAAAGTATTCAAGAATACGATGGTAAGACGCGCGCTGGATCAGGCTGGCATCGAAGATTTAGCACAGTATTTTGTCGGACCTACAGCAGTAGCGTTCGCTGCGGAAGACGCGGTGGAACCGGCCAAGATCCTGAGCAAATTTGCGAAAGATCATAAGAAACTCGAAATTAAGGCGGGTCTCGTTGACGGCAGCGTCATCGATGCAGCCGGAGTTGAAAAGCTTGCGAAGCTCCCTGCGAAAGAAGTACTCATCGCCCAGGTCCTCGGCGGACTCAACTCGCCGATCGCCGGATTCGTCGGCGTACTCAATGCCAATCTTCGCGGACTGGCAGTCGCACTCGGACAGATCGCGGAACAGAAAGCAGCGGCAGAAGCTTAATTCTGTCACACTCACATTTAAACTAACACAGGAGAATTACAATGAGCGAAAAAACAACACAGTTAATTGAAGAAGTAAAGGCCCTTACCGTTCTCGAATTAAGCGAACTCGTAAAGGCACTCGAAGAAGAATTCGGCGTAAGCGCTGCAGCTCCGGTTGCGGTTGCGGCTGCTCCGGCTGAAGGCGGCGCTGCTGCGGCAGAAGAAGAACAGATTGAATTCGACGTTATCCTGACAAACGTCGGCGACCAGAAGATCAAAGTCATCAAGGTTGTCCGCGAAGTTACGGGCCTCGGACTGAAGGAAGCTAAGGCTGTTGTAGACGAAGCTCCGAAGCCGCTTAAGGAAGGCGCTACGAAGGAAGAAGCTGAAGAAATCAAGAAGAAGATCGAAGAAGTCGGCGGAACTGCCGAAATCAAATAATCTGACTTCAGATACTAAAAAGTCCCCGTACTGGGGACTTTTTTTTATTGTACGTAGTGATGTAAGCGATTAAGATAGTTGTAGCGATTGTTGCCTGCAGCGGTCTTATAGTAAAATAGAACTGCTGTTTTTCGGCAATAAAAGTTTAAGGATAAATAAAAATGGCTAAAAATAAAAAGCAGAATAAAAAAGAACTCGCGGATATGGAGGAAAATTTCCCTCAGTGGTATACGGACGTCATTTCAAAAACTGAAATGGTGGACTATTCGCCTGTAAAGGGCTTTATGGTTATCCGTCCCTACGGCTACGCGATCTGGGAAAACATCCAGAAGGAGTTTGACAAGCGCTTCAAGGCTACGGGACATCAGAACATGTATTTCCCGCTGCTCATTCCGAAGAGCATGCTCGAAAAGGAAGCGGAACACGTCGAAGGCTTCGCGCCGGAAGTCGCATGGGTGACGAAGGGCGGAGACAAGGAGCTCAACGAACCTCTGGCGGTCCGTCCGACATCAGAAACGATTATCTGCTCGATGTACGCGAAATGGCTTCATTCATATCGCCAGCTGCCGTTCCTGTACAATCAGTGGTGCTCCGTGGTCCGCTGGGAAAAGACGACGCGTCCGTTCCTGAGGACCTCCGAATTCCTGTGGCAGGAAGGTCATACGCTGCACGAAACTGCGGAAGAAGCGCAGGCGGAAACGATGCAGATGCTGAATATCTACCGCGAGGTTGCGGAAGAAGTTCTCGCGATCCCGATGCTCACCGGCCGCAAGTCGGATAAGGAAAAATTTGCGGGTGCAGACGCGACCTACACCATCGAAGCGCTGATGCACGACGGACAGGCTCTTCAGAGCGGAACCTCTCATAATCTCGGACAGCATTTCACAAAGGCTTTCGAAATCCAGTATCTGGACCGCAATAACGAACAGTCCTATCCCTATCACACGAGCTGGGGAGTCTCATCGCGTCTCATCGGCGGGCTCATCATGGTTCACGGCGACGAAAACGGACTGGTGCTGCCGCCGAAGATCGCGCCTGTGCAGATCGTCATCATTCCGGTGGCGCAGCATAAGGAAGGCGTTCTGGATAAAGCCTACGAGCTGAAAAAGATCCTCGAACAAAATTACCGTGTCGAACTTGACGACTCGGACAACTCACCGGGATGGAAGTTCAATCAGTGGGAAATGAAGGGTGTCCCGATACGTCTCGAAATCGGACCCCGCGACATTGAAAACGGACAGGCTGTTCTCGCCCGCAGAGATACGAGCGAGAAGATCACAGTTGCCCTCGACGAAGTGGGTACTCAGGCTGGAGACCTTCTGGATGCGATCCAGAAGAACCTTTTTGAAAAAGCGCTGAAAATGCGCGAAGAAAAGACGTCATCCGCTGAAAATATGGATGAATTCCAGGAAAAGCTCGCAGAGAATCCCGGTTTCATCAAAGCGATGTGGTGCGGTGACAGAGCCTGTGAAGATCAGATCAAAGAACAGACCGGCGCGAGTCTCAGAGCCGTTCCGTTTGACGAAGAACAGGAAATAATCGGCGATGGAACATGCGTATGCTGTGGAAAGCCGGCTGAAAAAGTGGCTTGGTTCGCAAGAGCCTATTGATAAATATTTCAGAAAGAAAGTTTACTACTTTCGCAACTATCTGACGACAGAACAGACCGACCCTGCAAGAAATATTGTGATCTCCAGATACGGAAGCAGCGCCGGTCCGATATTCGACGAGGCGCTGGCTCATTTAAATCCGTTTACGGTCTTTACGGAAGCGGAGTTTCAGCAGGTGACCGACACCGTTTTTTCCCTGAACGGTACGGTGTTTACAGGCAGTGACGTCTGCGAAACGCTTCGCGCTTCGACCTTTGTTTTTCCGCACATCATCAGTTCCGGGAAAGAAATCGAAGAGTATGCTCTCGAAAAAACCGACAGTATGTCCCGGAAGATTATCCGCGAGCTGTGCAGAGTGGCCAATACGGCCGGCCGTGAGCTGATGATTCAGGTGCTGGTCGACAAATACAATATTACGGAGATGCTTGCGCTCTTTCCCGGGGAACCGGGCTGGGAGCTGCAGGAAGGCAACAGGATCTTTGAGATGTTTGAAAAAGAAACGGATGAAGCGGGAATTTACGTCACGTCCAAGGGACTGCCTAACGTCGCCTATACGGCCTTCGGTCTGATGATCGGAAACTGATGAATATGCCGGAGAATCAGATACCGAAAGAGCGGATCGAAGAGATCATCAGTGACTTTCCGATATACGAATATGCCTGGACAGAGACGGACCGGCTTCCGTTTGACGGAAAGGTCAGGGAGATCTGCCGGAGCGAGTGTTCGATGTACGGAACGCGCTGGCACTGTCCGCCGGTTGTCGGGACGGTCGCCCAGTGCCGTGACAAAATCGCAGACTATCCTGAAGCACTTGTTTTTTCGACGATATGGGAAGCGGACAACGAGAATCTGACCGAAATGCTCGGGCTCAGAAAACAGCATGAAGAGATGACCGCTCAGATACGCGACCGTATAGCAGAAGCCGGGTGCGATACCGCCGTTCTGTCTACGGGCTGCATTCCGTGCGAGAAATGTACCTATCCGGATAAGCCGTGCCGTAATCCGGACACCGCGTTTCCGACAATCGAGAGTGCGGGGATCGTTCTGCCTCTGCTGGTCGAGAAAACGGACATGGAGCTCAGCTGCGGAGCCGGACTGGTCACCTACTTTTCGATCATTCTGATCAGACCGAAACGGCAGGATCCACCGAATCATAAGTATTAATCGTAATCAAAACGAGCCGTTCAACTATTGAACGGTTCTTTTTATCTCAACTTAAAGTCTTGGCGTAATCTTTTTATCTGAACTTAAAGTCTATGCATAAAAATGTAATCAGTACAACAAAGGAGACTGTAATGAGACTGCTCTTAGCGGAAGATGAAAAAGAATTATCAAAGGCACTTAGTGTCATATTAAAACACAGCAACTATTCGGTCGACACGGTCAATAACGGGATTGACGCGCTGGATTACGGCCTCACCGGCAGCTATGACGGAATTATCCTCGACATCATGATGCCGGGAAAGGACGGGCTTGAAGTGCTGAGCGAACTGCGCGCAGCGGAAATCGATACGCCTATCCTGATGCTCACAGCGAAATCCACTGTCGAAGACAGAATTGAAGGACTTAATCTCGGTGCGGATGATTATCTGATCAAACCGTTCGATACCGGAGAGCTTCTGGCCCGCGTACGCGCGATGACACGGCGGAAAGCGGAATACACGCCGAATATTCTGGAAATCGGCAACGTTACGCTTAACAGAGAAAATTCGGAGCTGTCCGCTTCGAAGGATACCATCCGTCTGACCAACAAGGAATTCCAGATGCTGGAAATGCTTATGGAAAATCCGAACATGCTTATCTCTACGGAACGCTTCCTGGAACGAATCTGGGGACTCGATACCGATTCTGAAATCAATGTTGTCTGGACGTACATTTCGACGCTTCGTAAAAAGCTCGGGAACGTCGGCGCGAACGTACAGATCAAGGCTTCGCGCGGATCCGGATATACACTTGAAGAATTCGATCTCGACGCTGCAGATCAGCCGGAAGAAGAAAAGGACCAGAAGGACACAGATAAATGATCAAACGGCTCAGGAAGAAGTTTATCCTGATTGCCATGTTTTCCGTCAGCATCGTCCTGCTCGTCGTTCTCGGGCTTATCAATGTAATCAACTATCTGTCGTTTATGAAGAGCTCTACGAGTATTCTGAATTATCTGGCTGAGAACAACGGATATTTTCCGACCTACAGCGACTCTTCGCCGAAACCGCATGATTTCGGATTCGATCTTACGGAAGAGACGCAGTACGAGACCCGTTATTTTACGGTGCTGGCCGACAGCTCGGGAACCGTCACGCAGATCAATATGAGTCATATTGCGGCGGTTTCTGCTACGGAAGCCTATCGTTATGCGGAGCTTGTTCTGAACTCGAATTCGGACAGCGGACGAATCAATAACTATATGTATCTGGTCGTGGATCAGGATGACGGAAAGTATATTATCTTTCTCGACCGCCGGGCGGAAGTCGAGTCAATGGTTCAGCTGCTTTTCCTGAGTCTGATGATCGCTGTTCTGAGTCTGTCTGTCGTATTCCTGCTCGTCTCTCTTCTGTCAAAAAAGGTGATACAGCCTGTAATTGCGAATATGGAGAAACAGAAGCAGTTCATAACGGATGCCGGGCACGAGATCAAGACACCGCTGGCGATTATTTCCGCCGATACGGATGTCATCGAGATCGAGTCCGGCAAATCTGACTGGACGCAGAGCATACGCAATCAGACTGCCCGTCTCGGGGAGCTGACCCAGAGCATGCTCACGCTGGCGAAGATGGAAGATACGGTATCAGGAGAGAAGTTTACGAAATTTTCTGTCAGCAGCATGGCTGAAGAGGCGGCTGAAGAATTCCGTCCGATGTCCGTCAACGAAGAGATCACCTTTGATACGGAAATCACTCCGAATCTGGAGATGAACGGCAATGTCAACGAAATTCGTCAGCTGATGTCGGTGCTGCTTAACAATGCGTTTAAATACACGAACGAGCACGGGACGATTATTCTGCGTCTGTACAAAAAAAGCAGAGCGGTAATCCTCGAGGTCGACAATACCGCGGACGATCTCCCCGAAGGCGATCTGAACAAGCTGTTCGACCGTTTCTATCGGGCGGACAACGCGCGCTCCAGAGAGACCGGGGGCTACGGAATCGGCCTGTCCATCGCGAGAGCGGCTGCAGAGCACCATAACGGGAGCATCCAGGCAGTCCGTCTTAACGATCACCTGATCAGATTTAAGGCCGTACTGAACGCTTGAATACCGGTGCTGCTCTGCCGACGCGTCGAAGGTATCAGCAGCAGGCTTTAACTGAAGACTTCAAAGGATCCGGGAAACCGGATCTTTTTTATTTTCGCTTTTTTTACCTTTTCTTTCCCTGAATTACTACATTACCCTGATTATGATTTTGAGTGGAGCTTTGTTTTAAACATCAGATTACTTAAAAAGCTAAAGCTGTTAAATCTTTTTGTTAATTCTTAATTTATCCATTAATCTTATTTAAAATCGTCCATTGATAATATAAAAAGTCAATAAACAATTTGTAAAATAATTATTAATTAAGACTAAACGATTATTAGTTAAGAAAGGAGTAATGAATGGCACAGTTCGATGCATACTTTAAACGATATGAGAAGAAATACCTTCTGAGTCCGGAGCAGTACGAAAAACTGCGTCAGCGGCTCCCCGAACATTTCGAACCCGACCGTTTTCATTTAAGCGAAATCAGCAATATATATTTTGATACGCCGACAAACCGGCTGGTCAGGGCTTCGAATGAAAAACCGGACTATAAAGAAAAATTCAGAGTCCGGGTTTACGGAGATCCGGAAACCTCGACCGAAGCGTTTCTGGAGCTTAAGAAAAAGTTTCACGGAGTCGTATATAAACGGCGTGAAGCCGTACCGCTGAACGGGCTGGATATCGACGATATCTGTTCCGGGACTCAGGATACGCAGATCAGCCGTGAGATTCGCAGGCTGTTCGATTTTTACGGACCGCTCAAACCCGCGATGTTTCTGTCATACAGACGAATTGCCCTCCGGGGAATCGAAGATCCGGAGCTGCGGATCACGTTTGACGGAGATATCCGTTACAGGACCGACGATCTGAGCTTTAAGGATCCGGACAGCGGGAAGAGGCTTCTTCCCAACGGCGAGATTCTGATGGAGATCAAGACGGGAGCCTCGCTCCCGATGTGGCTGTCGAGAATCCTGTCCGAACTGAAAATATGGCCGGCCTCATTTTCCAAATACGGAAAAGCCTTTTTACAGGAAGAGGTCAAGCGTATCGGAGCTCCGGAATTCCGGATGAAACCCGTACTGAATCCGGCGCATACAGCGCCGCTGGAAAGGCAGCAAATTGCTTAATTTAACTACTACGATCGGAACCAATCAGACTGTGGGGAGCTTCCTGCTCCGTACCCTTGTTTCACTTCTTCTTGGAGCGGTAATTGCGGTTACCTCGTCCTATAAAGCCCACAGCAGCAAAGGTTTTGTTCTGACACTTGCGACACTGCCGGCAATCGTGCAGATGGTAATCATGCTCGTAAACGGCAATATCGGAACGGGGGTTGCAGTCGCGGGAGCGTTCTCGCTTGTCCGCTTCCGTTCCGTACCTGGACAGGCCAGAGATATTGCGGCGATTTTCCTCGCGATGGCGGCGGGTCTTGCGACCGGAACCAATAATCTGGCGATGGCGGCAGTCTTCACAGGCATTCTGTGCCTTGTGAACTTTATATACACATGGTCCTCATTTGGAGAAAAGAGAGAATCAGCCAGAGAGCTGACCGTCACGATTCCTGAAGGACTGTCCTATACAGGCGTCTTTGATGACATATTTGATAAATATGCCTCAAAGTATACACTGAATCAGGTCAAAACGACAAATCTCGGCTCGATGTTCAAGCTTTCGTACGACATCGATCTGAAAAATACCGATACCGAAAAAGAAATGATCGACGAAATCAGGACCCGCAACGGGAATCTTGAGATTGTCTGCGCGCAGCTTGCGCCTGGAAGGGAAGAACTCTGATGATTCACGGTTTTTTCAAACATAATGAGCAGCTTGTACGCGATCTGCTCATCGATGCGATCATCTTCATGATGACGCTCTTCTGCATATTCATGCTGTCCGGCTGTTCCACACAGACCGACAGCTCCACAACGGATACTACGGCGGCCGTTTCGGCGGAAGATCAGGCATCCGGCTACACCTTTACGGACAGAGAGCTTGATCCGTCCTATGACGAAAGCACGGCTGTCAAGATCAGCCTGAACGGTTCCTCGGCTGAAGTTAACGGCTCCGGCGCTTCGGCAGACGGCAGCACGATAACCATCAGCTCGGAAGGAACGTATATTCTGAGCGGAACGCTCGACGACGGACAGATCCTCGTGACAGCTGCCGATACAGCGAAGGTTCAGATCGTACTGAACGGCGTGAGCATCACGAACGCCGACGGTCCGGCCATCTATATCAAGAGCGGCGATAAAGTCTTTATCACCCTGGCAGACGGCACCTCGAATACGCTGTCTGATACCGGAGCAGCCTATGCAGCGGCCGATGACAACACCGACGGCGTCGTATTTTCAAAGAGCGACCTGTGCTTCAACGGCTCGGGGTCCCTTACAGTCAACGCAGGCTACAGCCACGGCATCGTCTCCAAGGACGATCTGGTCGTGACCGGCGGAACCTATACGATCACCGCGGTGAAGCAGGGGCTTTCCGGGAAAGACTGCATCCGTATTGCGGACGGCAGCTTTACGATTAACGCGGGAACCGACTGCCTCCAGTCTGACAACACCGACGATACCTCGAAGGGCTTCATCTTTATCAAGGACGGTACCTTCAACCTGACAGCCGGCAACGACGGTATTCAGGCGGAAACAGTTCTGAAGACCGAAGGCGGTACGTACAGCATCACGACCGGCGGCGGCTCGGCAAACGCGAGCACCACCGGTACGGGCGAAGCGAATGCGAACTGGGGCTTCGGCGGAGACCAGATGACATCCTCGTCAGACTCCTCGTCGGATACGTCTGACAGCGCGAAGGGCCTGAAGGCCGGCTCGTCAGTCGAGCTTGCAGGCGGCGACTTCACGCTGGATACGGCGGACGACAGCATCCATTCCAACGGAACGACGACAGTTTCCGGCGGAACCTATGAAATCTCCTCGGGAGACGACGGTATTCACGCTGACAGTACCTGTACGGTCTCCGGCGGAACGGTGAATATCACGAAGTCTTATGAAGGCATCGAAGGCGCGAACGTTGAAATAAGCGGCGGCACGATCAATGTGACCGCAAGTGACGACGGCGTAAACTCCGCAGGCGGTTCTGACGGCAGCACCGGAAGACAGGGCGAGAACGGCTTCTCCTCAAGCTCCTCGGATAACTCGATCACAATTTCGGGCGGCGAGCTGACTGTCAATGCAGGCGGTGACGGACTCGACGCCAACGGAGACCTGACCGTCACAGGCGGAACGACCTTTGTCAACGGTCCGACATCGGACGGCAACGGCGCTCTCGACTATGACGGAACCGGTACGATTTCCGGCGGTACGCTCGTTGCGGCCGGCAGCTCCGGCATGGCGATGAACATGACAAGTGGTTCGCAGCCGAGCATCCTGTACGGCTTCGGCACGACAATCTCCGGCGGTACGACCTTCACACTGACAGATTCCTCCGGTCAGACGATCATGACAGGAACCCCGTCCAAGAACTACGCCAGCATCGTTCTGAGCTCGCCTGAACTCAAGAGCGGCGAAACCTACACGATTACGGCAGGAGGCCAGAGCGCGCAGTTCACGCTGAGCGGAACGACGTATTCCAACGTTTCCGGCGGCATGGGCGGCGGAGGCGGAGCTTCGAGCCAGGGCGGACAGGGAGGTCCCTCCAGAGGCTGATTCTGTTGCACAGGCACAAACGATTCGAAAAATCAATCCCGTATCGAGAAATCGGTACGGGATTTTTATTATTGTATATCTTATTTCATTGAGAAGGTATACAATAAGCGCGAGTGTTCAGTGTCCGTTATTGTAATATCGCCGAAGTAGTGATATTATTTTAACAAATGTTATAGAGTAGACGAAGGTGCGTCTAGTGTTAAGAGATGGGAAGTTGCTCTTAAACGAATTCGAAAGAAACGGTACCTGCGTCGCTTCCGCTATCAATCAACAGCTCCCGGCGACGGGAGGCCCGGCCGCAAGGATGCGGGCAATATCTTTCGGGATAACGAGTTGTACAAGCGCGGAAGCATTACTTTCTTAGGAGGAAAGAATGAAAAGTAATGCTATCGGCCGCAGCAGATCAAGGACGAAGGTTGTCGTCTATGCAGGTCTGCTCATTGCAGTCAGCGTTGTGCTGAAGCTGGTATTCGAGATCTATATTCCCCTCGGAGGCTTTCCGTCTCTGCGGATTAACCTGACCTCGATACCCACGATCCTGAGTGGAATCCTGCTTGGACCTGGGATCGGTTTTATCGTCGGAGTCGTGACTGACCTGCTGTGCTATGTCGTCAAACCCGGCGGACCCTGGTTTGTAGGCTTCACATTGTCGGCAGGACTGACGGGTCTTATCCCCGGTCTGTTCTGGATGCTGTTTAAAAAGTACGAATTTAAACATATCAAATGGTTCAACACCGCATTTATCGCGGTATGCCTCGTTATTCTGACGGCGACCGGTCTGTTCGGTTTCGAAAACGGTCAGATTATGTACAACGGCGAACCCCTCAATATGTTTATCATGATTCTGTTTGCGGTTCTGCTCGTACTGTTCGCAGTTTATCCGTTTGTAGCTTCACGTTTCATGAAAGAGAACGAAGCGGTTGAAACGGAAAATCTGCTGGTTATCATCACGTTCGAACAGATCGTCAATTCGATCATACTGAACACCTGGTTTCTTACGATTCTGTACGGTCAGGCCTGGCTCGTTCTTCTGCCGGCCCGCGTCATCACGAATATTTTCCTGATCCCGCTGTACACGATCGTTCTGGCGGCTATTCTGAGGATGCTTCCGAAGAAATACCTGGATATAAGATAAGCTGCAGATACGGAAAATAAATATATATTGTTTACGAAAAAATCTTGCACCGGCCTGCCAGTCGTGTTAAGATAAACAAGCTGAAAGTTTACAGAACTTCACGCTTGCTGGTGTGGCACAGTTGGTAGCGCAATTGATTCGTAATCAATAGGTCAGCGGTTCAAATCCGCTCACCAGCTCCATTCATGAAAACAAGAGACCCTTTCGGATGTTAGTGACCATCCGGAGGGGTTTTTTGTTTTTTTGATTTTTCTTTCTTTATTATTTTCATTATTGTGGACGTTTTATGTCCGGTTTTGTTTCTGCGCTTATCATGTATTTAAATCTTATTGGATTCATATTTTATTCGTACAGCCTCTTATTATTTTGTTTCTCAGAATTAAAGTTGTATAGGACAAAAAAGTATCCGAATAAAAACTTGCAAGGTTAGGATTAAGCGGTAAAATAAGAATCAGGAACGATTCCTAAATCGAAATCACAATAACGGAGGATTACTAAAATGGCTAAGTACAGATGCACATTATGCGGTTATGAATTTGAAGGTGAATTAACGAAGGATTTCGTATGTCCCGAATGCGGCGCTCCGGCGGAAGACTTTGAACTCGTTGTCGAAGAAGAAAAAGCAGCTCCGGCTAAATCGCTGAAGGGTACTAAGACTGAAAAGAATTTACAGGCCGGTTTCGCTGGCGAATCACAGGCCAGAAATAAATACACATACTTCGCATCAGTAGCGAAGAAGGAAGGCTTCGAACAGATCGCTTCGATTTTCGAAGAAACCGCTCTGAACGAAAAAGAACACGCGAAGCTGTGGTTCAAGGCTCTCGGAGAATTAGGTGATACCGCTGCGAATCTGGCTGCTGCAGCTGCAGGCGAAAACTACGAATGGACCGATATGTACGCGGGCTTCGCGAAGGATGCGGACGAAGAAGGCTTCCCGGAACTGGCTCAGCAGTTCAGAGATGTCGCCGCGATCGAAAAATCTCACGAAGAACGTTACAAGAAGCTTCTTGAAAATGTCGAAATGAACAAGGTATTTGAAAAAGCGGGCGAAACCATGTGGATCTGCCGCAACTGCGGTCATATCGTCGTCGGCAAAAACGCTCCGGAAATCTGCCCGGTCTGCAAGCACCCGCAGAGCTATTTCGAAGTTCGCGCGATCAACTACTAAGATCGCCGTCCGCCTATGACGGACGCCGCGGCTTTTGATGACAGGGGCCGAACTTAACAATGACAAAGCAGCGCAGACTGATCCTGGAAATTATCGCTCAGTCGAAGGATCATCTGACAGCGGAAGAGATATTTCTGAAGGCGCGCGCAACGATGCCTTCGATCGCTGTCGGCACCGTCTACCGCAATCTGAATGTTCTCTGTGATCAGGGATTTATCGGACGGATCTCGGTGATCAATCAGCCGGACCGGTTTGACTCGAAGCCGGACCGGCATCATCATCTGATCTGCAGCCGGTGCGGAAAAATAGAAGACGCGCCGTTTGACGGAATCGAATCGTATCTGCAGTCTCAGACTGAACGTGAGATCACCGGCTATGAGCTTAACGTATTTCACCTCTGCGAAGCGTGCAGGAAGGCCGAGCAGCTGGAAAATCCGGAGAATAATCCGACAGAACAAAAAACAGACGACATAAAATGACCCGAAGGTCGCGTAAATCGCGGCCTTTTTTAGATTGTCTAAGCATTATCGGGTATAATCGTGTCGATAACCTATTATCGAATAACGGGAGCTGGTTCCCGAAAGCGAGATTAAGATGAATAAAAACCCGATAATCGTCATTCCGGGAGTCTTCGATTCGAATCTGTATTTCGATCCGGAGCTGACAAACCTCGGATGGCCAATCAAAAGCGTTGCGAAGGTCATGGACATCGCGCGTCAGGGCGATCTGAAAAAACTGGAAATTGAATATACGGTACCGATGTATGCCCGCGAGCCTGTCGACGATACGAAGGCGGAGAAGCCTGAATACGGAGCGAACGATGTCTGGAAGGATATGGTCGAAGGTCTGATCACGGCCTTCCCGGGCAGGGAGGTCTGGTTCTACTCGTACGACTTCCGTCAGCTGTCGGCGGTCTCGATGATACGCTTCGCTGAGTTTCTGAACACGTTCGACGGTCCGGTGGATATCGTCGCTCATTCCTACGGCAACAATCTGCTTGCCGCCTACGTGAGCCGGTACGGCGGGGACAAAATACACCGAGCGGCCTGTCTTGCGCCGCCCTTCGAGGGTTCGCCTGAGATTTTCCTGGTACCGCCTCAGAGCGTCAATTTTCCGTGCATGGGAGAACTGGCGCCGTCGCCGACGATTAACAGGATCTATCCGACGCGTCTGAAAAAATCCGAGACTGCGGAGGCGCTTCCCGCTACACCCACCGAATATGACGAGATCCTCGTTAAGTTTTTCGGCAGCGGCTGGGTCAAGGCGGATTTTACCGGCATCATCAATCACCCGGGGATTCATTTCGGGGCAGGTTCGAACCGGCTGACGACTCTGGGTACCACCTTTACGTACACGAAGGAAGGCCTGCCGTACGTTTCGGATTTCCAGGTCGGACACGCCGGCGATACGACGGTTCCGCTTATCTCCGCGTCGATGGACGGCAAGCTGATGGACAAAATGACCGTTTTTCCGGGAGTCGGGCATACCGAATTTTCAGAGAGCAAAGCGGTGCTGTACTGGACCATCATGCAGCTCAATTCGAACGATCCTCCGATGATTCCGCCGTCCATCAACAAGTCGGCTTATGTCAAGATTCTTGTCGACGGTTCCAGCGATGTCCACGTCAGAAAGCCGTTCTCGGTCATGGATTTCATTTCGCCGACAGAGACCTCGACGGTCGGCGCTGAATCGCTGCTTATCGGCTCGGACAGAAATCTGGAGATGCTTGTTCTCAATCCGCAGGAATGTGTGATCGAGGTTTATTCGATCATGAAGCGGGCGGACCTGACCATTACGATCATGGATTACGACGAAGATGAAAAGCTCATCGCCGCGAGGACAGAAAAGGTATCGGGGCGCTTTGTGCGTCTGACGATGGCTAAAGACGGATCGATTGCTGAACCCTTCGTTCTGTCGATCCCGCCGCTGCTCGGCGCCGACAGTCCGATAAGACTGCCGGGCCACAGCGATGATGCTGCTAAACAGGATACAGTTACGGAAAAAGATGCTGGAGACAGTACTGATACGAAGAAATAACAAACAGCCGCCGGTCGCTGAGACCGGCTTTTTTTTGGATTTATATCTGAGCTTCAGGTCTGCATTTTTGTAAGAATGCATTTCCTGGGTTATAATAGCAAAAGAATCAGGCGTTAGGAGAAGAAACATGACTCTGGAAATTATATTGACAATATTGGGCGTCTTGACCGCTCTGGTCGGAATCTGGGATCTTTACACCGGCGCTGTCGTCTGGGGGATCATCTTCGTGCTGGGCGGCGCGTGGGCAGTATGGCTCGGCGTCGTTTATATCATTCAGATTCGCCGCAGCAGAAAATCCGGCGATAAGCCGTCCGGCTCCGGGGAAAAAGGCGGCGCTGCAGCTGAAGCGAAGCCTCCGAAACAAGAAAAGAAGAGCGGAGGAAAAACGGCGGCAGGCGAAAAGTCTGAAAGCAGCGGAAATGAACCGGAAAACGGGCCGGAAGCCGCGAAGGAACAGACAGCTCAGGCAGCAGCCGAAAAACAGGACATGTACGAAGATTACGGTATGTCAAGCGTAGAAAATGCGGTTTACAGTGATGAAGTCGTAGATTACGAAAGCAGCAGTTCGGACGAACCTGCGGAAACGGAAGTCGTAACGGACCGGATGATTTTTGAAGAATTTATCGCGGAACAGTTTACGACCACTTCACAGCCGGACAGTCAGCCGGCAGAGGAAATCAATCCGGAAGTGATCATAGCGGATCCGGATCCTGTCGTGGACTATGCGGAAGCGGAATTCGTCGAAGAAGAAACAAAGATAGAAGATTGAGTTTAAAAACCGGGAAACCGGTTTTTTTACTTTTCAGGACTCCACAGGGTATATCCTTTAAAACAGACTGACAATCTGCAACACTGAAAGCGGAGGATACGATAAGATGTATGTATATCAACAGAGAGATGCGCTGCTCAATATCCAGAATCTGACTGCAGTTACGATTACCGGAAGTCTGAGCGAGGATACCCTCGGGCGGATCGAACGCGACCCCGGCAGCTGGCAGTTCGGAGGCCATATTCTTGAGCCCGTGTTAATCGAAAGCACGGAGGACTCGGGAAGAGCTCTCGGAGCGGTGCGGATCAATCTTGAAGGAAATCTGTACGACGAAGATCTGACTGCCTGGGACGGACTGTTTGACGTTGTCTGCGGTTATTATCAGATGCCGCTCAGAGACGGGACCATCCGCGCTCTGTTCGGAGCAGGAGAAGCGCCTGTTTACCGTGCGGTCGATGTGATCCATCTGCTCAGACGGACCGGCGCGAACGACCGGATTATCGCGCAGTCTGCGGGAGTCGATGCCGCCGGAATAGACGACTGGGAGGACGGCAATGTGCCGCTGGATGTTCAGAGTCTCGGAAAACTTGAGAAAGCCTGGCCGCTGCTCCCGTGGGAGCTCATCGTCAGCTGTTTTCAGAACTGAAGACAAGGAGAATTATGTTTTTTTCTTACGATTCCAAGCATGCAAAGCTGCTTAAAGCGATCGCTAACGATCCGGATACACCGTTTACGCTGCGTGAAGTTTTCGAAGACCCGGCGCTCGGGCAGGCTGTCGCAGACGCGGTCGGTCTGGACGGACTTAAAACAAAGACGAATCTGATCAGGCTGGGTCTGCTGGAAAAACTCGACGCGCCGGGCCGGGGAATCGAGTCGCTGGAGGGACTTGAGTTTCTGAACGGACTCAGGGAGGCGGACCTGTCCGGAAACAAGATCCGCAGGCTTCCCGATTATACGCGAAACGTACCGAATCTGTATAAAAACAAGGACACGCTCGCTTATATGGATCTGGCAGGGAATCCGTTTCTCGCGCCGGAATCACTGTTTTCGCTGGACTCCACCGAAGGGAGAAAACATTTTCTGAATGCGTTCAAGGCGCCTGAAGCTCGGTTCGGACTGGGAGAAGCGAGAGAGAAGATCGCCGGAACGGTTTCGCCGGATCCTGAACTGGTCAGAATCGCTTTTGAGAGGTTCCTGCCGGGTTCCGTCACGGCAGGACTTTCCCCTGATGAGAAAGAAGCGCTGACAGACGCGCTTCTACTGAAATTTGCGGCCGGGAAGAACCTGTATCACGATAAGCCGGTCTGGAAGGATCAGGTGATCCTGAACGACGGAAAGCCGGCGGTCCGGGCGTCCGACCGGCTCGCAGCCCTCGATACACAAAAGGGGATCGAAACGGCGGCCGCTCATATCGAACAGATGCTGCTGCCCGAGGATCTGTATCTGATCCGAGTGCTCTCGCGGCAGGCTTCAGCGGGGACGCCGCGGGAGGTATACGGGGCCGGTTCTGATATCCCGGGAATTTCCGCGTGGTATGCGCAGCATCCCGAAGCCCTTTCGGACGGCTATATCCACACGGACAGGGGCTGGGAGCAGAAGGACGATTACGCTTCGCTGCGGCAGTCCCAGATGAGCTCTGCGGAGGAAAAGAGACTTTCCCGCCTCGGGGACGAGGGCATCAGGAACGAATATGCGGCGTATCTGAGGACCCGGAGAGTACTGGAAACCTATCTGAAGGATCATCCGGAACGGGAACGCGCCGTTTCAAAGCTGCTGACAAAGTCTGAAGAATTTGTCGACGGCTACCTGGATCAGTATCTGAAGCTGCAGGACAACGCAATGCTGTCCGATGTCCAGAAGCAGACACTGGCGGAAGCAGGCGAACAGTTCGGAAAGTTTGTCTCGGGATACGAAAAAGATGCCCGCGCGTTTTTTGATCAGGATATTTTCGACCTGGAGGTCGAAATGAAGTATATCGATATGCTCGCGGAAGCGGGCAGAGACATCGGCGGAAAATAACCGCCTGTTATTGCGAAGAGAGTGACTGAGTGAACCTATGAAGAAATCCCTGCTGGAAATACTGAAATTTGAGATCATCTTCAAGCTGATCATTCTCTTCGCCGTCGCTCCGCTGCTCAATCTGGCGTACCGTTTTTATTATGCTAAGGTGGGTGTCGTATTCAATACGAAGATCTTCACCAGCCTGCTCAGCGTGAACGGGATTCTGTTTCTGATTATTCTGCTCTCAATTCTGTTTGTCAGCAACTACTTTGAGATTGCGGTAATTCTTCTAACCATCAATAAAAATATCAGGGGGCTTGATTATTCCCTCACTGATGTCGTCGATAAAGCTTTCCTTCAGACAACGCGTCTGTTCAAACGACGCAACTGGAAAGCGGCCTTTTATTTCATTCTTCTTATTCCGTTCGTTCATACAGGATATCTCGTTTCACTGTCTCCGCGGATTACGATTCCGCCGTTTATTCTTGAATATCTACGTGAATCTCTGTGGGGAAACGGTGTGATTCTGCTGCTCTACGGCTATCTGTACTATCTGGCGCTGAGCATGATTTTTATTCCGATCGCGATGGTGCTCGGAGCTCACGATTATCCCAAAGCCGCCCAGCTTAATACGAAATGGTACAGACAGCTTCCGGCAAAAGAACTGCTTCAGATACTCGGAATGTTCATTTTATGGATCATGGCCGATACGACCATTCTGAATAAAATGGGCGGAAGCATTCTGTCCAACAGCGATATCACTTTCAGTCTTTTTAAATACATGATTCAGTCATCCTCGTATCTGGAGGATTTCGGCTTGTGGATTCTGTACCGCCTGCTTCAGATAAGCGTGATGACGCTGTTTCTGTATACGCTCGAATCGAAGCTGTGGTGTGACGGACGTCTTCCCGCGCCGTCCTACGAGCTTGCGCCGTATGTTACCGCCATTCATTCGAAGAGTGCGGACAACTCGACTGTTGAAGCCTTTATCGTATTTAAAAACAAAATAGGAGATGCACTTAAACATTTCTGGAGATCACGCCGCCACAGAGGATTTTACTGGACGCTCCTGGTACTGTTTCTGCTTATCGCGGTGGCACTTGCGTTCTTTGAAATTCCGCTTGTGCATAAACCTTTTGTGATCGGGCACCGTGGAACCAGTACCGAAGTTGAGAATACGGTCGAATCCATCACGGCCGGTGCGGCACAGGGTAATGATTTCGGAGAGCTGGACGTCCAGCTCACGAAGGATGAGGTACCCGTTGTCTTTCATGATGAAACGCTCCGGCGTCTGACGGGGCGGGACGCCGAGGTCGGAGACCTGACGCTGGCTGAGATCAAAGAGCTGACGCTGTACGAGAACGGAAAGACCGCGAAAATACCGACGCTTCAGGAAATTATCGAAGCGGCTAAAGCAACGCCGACACAGACAGGACTTCTTATCGAACTCAAGCCGTTTCACGGAAATGATACGCTCCTTGCTGAAAAAGTCCAGAAAGTTGTAGAAGACGAGGATTTCGGAGATAAGGCTATGTTTATGTCTTTCAGTCTTTCGTCTATGCAGACACTTCAGAAAGCGCATCCGGAATGGTGGATAGGCTATACGGCCTACGGAACAGCCGGGCAGCTGGATGAATCGATCTGGGATTACGATGTGGACTTTCTCGCCCTCGAAGAGACGGATATTCGCTACAGTCTGCTGTCGCTGGCCAGACAGAATACGATCCCCGTTTACGTCTGGACAGTCGAAAGTGAGTCAAGCGCGCTTAAGTATTACGAGATGGGAGCAGACGGTGTTATTACGAACGAGCCGTGGGAGGCGAAGGCTGCCAGGGACGAATATGTTTCAGATCACCCTCAGTCATATCTGTATGAAGGCGACGGACATCCCCGGGGCGAATTGTTCGAATAAAGCACAATAAAATCAAAAAAGATGACTGCAGCCGGGATCAGCTCCCGGGCTCCAGTCATCTTTTTATTTTTGTATTAGTATTGAAGCGGATAATTCTCAGTATTCGGTCAGATTTCGCGCATCAGCCGGAAGTAGAACGCGATCGCGGTATAATACGAATCGATCGCAAGGTGTTCGTCCGGTCCGTGCATCAGGGCCATATCCTCGTGGGTGAGCGAGTACGGAGAGAAGCGGTAGATCCTGTCGCAGATCTTTTCATAGTTTCTCGAGTCTGTCCGGGCCGTCATCATGTACGGGCACGGTATGGCTTCGATCCAGGTATCACGGATCACGCTGACAAGCGTATCCCATTCGTGTCCTTCCGCAGGGGCAACCGATGTAGGCGGCCGGTCCGTCAGGATCTCGATCGTGATATTTTCGTCGCCGATACGGCGCGCAAGCTCGTCGCAGGCTTCTTCGACTGTCTGTCCGGGAAGAATCCGCATATCCGCCCATGCCTTTGCCGTAGACGGAAGAACGTTGGCAGCATCGGAGCCCTTGAGCATCGTCACCGCCGTTGTTGTCCGGAACATCGCTGAGAACTGTCCCCCGGTTTTTGCGGAGGTTCTGACGAGCCACGGACCGAACAGCCACAGATTCGCGTAAATAAACCGGTACTTGAAGGATGCGTACGGGCCGAGACGTTCGAACAGCCCGCGTACGGGTTCGATAAATTCGCCCTTGAGCGGATGCTTCGAAATCTTTTCGATCGCGGCCGCAAGCTCCGTGACGGAGGTCTGAGCTGCCGGAGAGGACGCGTGGCCCCCCCTGCGGTTGCTGACGATTTCCAGATCCGCCTGGCCTTTTTCAGCAACGCCGATCATTGCGGCTTCCCGTTCGACGCCGGGGAAGACTCCGCTGATTACGGCGCCGCCCTCGTCGAAGACAGCGGCGGGCCTGACGTGCTTCTTTTCAAACCATTCGACAATATCAGGACAGGACGGTCCGCCCGTTTCTTCTTCGCCCGAAAAGGCGAAGTAGACGGTACGTTCAGGAGAGAAGCCGCTGCGAATCAGAAGCTCGGCGGCTTCGAGAATCGCCGCCAGCGTCCCCTTCGTATCCAGCGTCCCCCGGCCCCAGATGGAGCCGTCTTTGATTTCGCCTGAGAACGGATCGCCGCTCCAGCCGTCTCCGGGCGGAACGACGTCGTAATGGGCCATCAGAACGATGGGCTTTTTATTCGTGCTTCCGGCCCAGGTATAGACCATGCCGGTTTTACCCGCGAAGCTGCGCGGGCAGAACTGCGTGACAAGGGGATAAAGCTTGTCCAGCAGATAGATGAAGCGTTCGAACTGTTTCCAGTCTGTATCGTCGTCCCGTTTGTGAGAGACGGTTTTGCAGCGGACGAGTTTCGAGAGCCGGTCGATGGCGACATTCTTGTCGGCCTCGGCCATACGCCGAACCTTTCGTCGTCTTGCCTCCTCCGCTTCAGGCTTGAACAGCGCCGTCCGGATAAGAAGGACGGCGATAAATGCGGCGATCACACAGAGTACGATCGTCAGTATCAGCATCGGGGTCGTCATCAGAGTCACCCGGCGCTCAGTTTTCAGAGCGCTGTATGAACTCGGCGATTTCTTCCGGTTCGGGCATCACGGACAGCGCGCCTTTGCGTCCAGTTATCAGAGAGGCGGCGGCATTTGCATGTTCGAGCATTTCCTTCAGGCTCTGCTCGTCAAAGCTGTTTAATCCCGTTTCGAGAACAGAATGAATCATGTTCGCGCAGAAGGTATCGCCGGCGCCTGTCGTTTCGACGGTATCCGGATTCAGATACGGTTTTCCGAAGACCCGAAGCTCTCCGTACAGCGCGATGCTGCCCTGGGGACCGAGTGTTACTGCCGCCAGCGGGATACTATAGATTTTCGTAAATATTTCGATCGCTTCGGGGATCGTTTCGGCGCCTGTCATGAACAGGATTTCTTCGTCGGAGATTTTGACGATGTCCGCCTGTCTCAGCCCCCAGTCGATCGCCGCTTTCGCGTCGTCAAGACTTTCCCACAGCGCCGGACGCAGATTCGGGTCGAAGCTGACGAGCAGACCGGCTTCTTTGGCCGTCTTCACGGCCAGCTCGGTCGCGGAACGTACGCCGGGATCCGTCATGGACAGCGTGCCGAAATGAAAAAGCTTCGCGTCGCGGATCTTATCGAGATCGAGTTCCTCCGGCGTCAGACAGACATCAGCGCCGGGAGAGCGGTAGAATGAGAATTCCCGGTCGCCGTCGGGCTTTTTATGGACGAATGCGAGGGTAGTCGGGACGCGGTCGTCGTAGACCAGGTTTTCCGTATCGATTCCCAGACCTGCCACCCGTTCGGAAAGCATATGACCGAACATGTCGTCGCCGACTTTTCCGATAAACGCCGTTTTGTCGCCGAGCTTCGTGAGCATCGCGAGAACGTTGCACGGGGCGCCGCCCGGATTTGCTTCGAATACAGGGTTGCCCTGGCTGCTCGTTCCGTTTTCCGTAAAGTCGATTAAAAGTTCGCCTAATGCGGCGACATCGGTTTTCATAGTCATAAGTCCCTCATTTTCTTTTTTCTATATTTTTTCGCTGTTTTTCCGGCTCAAGCCGGTGTCAGCAGAGATGATTTACGTTTTCTAATTTTGATTATAATCTCAGCCGGCGTAAATCGAAACATAAATCGGTTAAAACTTGCTTACGGTGTGCAAAAATCTGAATTGTAGCCGGTTTTACACAAGGGTACAATTATTCTAACGAATAAGGCTTATCAGCAGGATAGCGACGAGGTAGGACAATGGATTTTACACATAAATTCGGAACGGGCCCGATGCCCGTGTCACGGCTGATCGACGAATATTTCCGACCCGCCAAGGTACGCCGTTCCGGTTCTCAGACAGGTCAGCTCGGAAAGGTCTACTCGAATCCTCCTTTCAGTTTCAGAGAACAGGATTTTCTCAGTAAATTTAAATATTTATACATTATCGGACGCGAATACGAGATTCCGAGAGAAGACCGTCAGAAGACGATCGGAACGTCTAATGTTCAGACGTACAAGCGGCAGGCTGAGGAACTGATCAATCTGCAGAGCTGGAACGATCTGATCCGGTTCGAGAAAGCGCATCCGGGTACCCTTGCGCTGGTTCCGGGGCCGTGTCAGATCTGCGCGAGAACCCACGAGGGCTGCGGCCGGCCGAAAAACGAGCCGTGCCATCATCTGGATCTGATGCGTTTTTCGATGGAAGGAATCGGGATCGACGCGGACGCTCTGGCAAAATTCGAGCTGGGGCTGCTGCTCCGGTGGCCGGATGACGGACATCTTCCGCAGAAGCTCAGCGCAGTCATGGGAATTCTGTCCAACGAGAAAATTCCGATGGATGAGGTTAAATCCTTCTTTCCGGATGCGGAAAAGAATTTTCTGAATTTTAAGGAAAAGGAAGTACTCGATCCGAATATTCTCTCGCCGGAGATCAAACGGCAGAGCAGCTGGCTCGACAACCAGAAGCGCCAGCGCAGAGAAGTCGAGGACAGAGAAGGAAAGCGGACAGCGTGGCTCGGCTTCAAGGACAATTCCCTCGATTCAGGGGCATACGTGGCAAATCAGAGCTGGAAGACAGCGGAGGACGAAGCGGAGCTGCCCTCAGAGCATCTGGCGAACGCGCCGAAACCGGAAACGGAGCTGCCGGCCGAACACATCGGAAAGCAGCTGTCGGAGTCCGGACTCCCCTCCGAACATATCAAGGTGAAGTCCAGGGAGCCGGTCGTCGACGAAGAGCCTGAAAGACGGCATGTGGAAGCTGCGCCGGCCGCAGCGGCGGCAGCAGAGCCTGTGCCCGAAGACAGCGCGGCGGAAGCCCCCGCTGACAGCGAAGAGGACGATTCGAAATATAAATGGCTCGGCTTCAAGCGAAGTCTCGCTGAAGCCAATGAAAATTTCTATAACAGACCGATTCCGAAGTTCAATGTGAAGGATGAAGAAGCTGCGGAGGAAGAAGCAGACGCCGAAGTAGTTTTTGACGACGATCTCGGACCTGAAGAAGGTCCGCAGGATCAGGGCCTTCCGAAATGGAAATCGAATCCGGCGCTGGCGCTCCAGCCCGGAGAAGAAGGCTATGAGGAAAGCGTCGGAGCCGCTTCTGAACAGGCCGCTCCCGAAACGCCCTTTGACGATGACGTAAATCCGTCCGAGTTTTCCGGTGATTCCGGCCTCCCGAAATGGAAGTCGAATCCGGCGCTGGCACCCGAACCGGATAATCCGGCGGAGAAGGTGCCCGCATATGCGGCGGAATCCATCGTCGAGTCGGAACGCAAGATGAGCGCTCTTCAGGAACCCGGCATGGACAGCAGCGCGGCTGTAAAGCCCGCCTCGAAGCATGCCGATGAGGCGCCTGAGCCGGAGGATACGAAAACAGGCGAATTCGAACGCTTCATCCGCAGTATGGATGTCGAAACCCTCAGGAAGATTATCGAAGTCAAGCTGGGAGATAACGGGACGAAAACGACGTCTCAGCCGGATGATGAAGCGATGAAGGCCCGACGTCGGGAAGAACAGAAGGCCCAGCTCCAGAGCGCGCTTACCGCAAAGTTTGAGGAACGGCAGCGAATGAAGGCCGAACGGGAACGTGAAGAAGCGGCCCGTCTGCAGGCGCAGTCAGACCTTGCCGCGGCAGAGGAGCGCAGACAGCAGGAAGCGAAGGACGCGGAACGCGAAAAGATCCGGGCCGAGATTGAAGCCAGACTGCTTGAGAAACAGGCTGCCCAGAAGAAGCAGGCTGAGGAAGCCGCACAGCGCGCCAGAGAAGAAGAGGAAGCGAAGCGGAAGGCAGAGGACGAGAAACGCATGGCCGAGGAAGAGCGGCGCAGGATCGAGGAAGCGAAGCTTCCCGACGCGTCGACGGTCGAGAATGTTCTCGGCGCAGCATTGTCTATCGCACAGGCTGTTTCCGGCGGACAGACGGCAGATCAGGCAGATAAGCCCGCGGCCGTTCAGAAGCCGAAAAAAGCTCCTGTCCGTCACAGCTATAAATGGCTCAATTACAAATCTGAGCTGAAGGAAGATGACGACAGCGTCACAGACTGGAAGAAGAGATGAAAGCTCTGATCCTTATCGATTATACGAACGATTTTGTCGCGGACGACGGGAAGCTTACCACCGGCGCCGCCGGGCAGGCGATAGACGCCGCCGTTGCGCAGGCTGTCTCGGACGCCTGCACCAGAGGAGACATGATTTTCTCGGTGAACGATCTGCATCACGCAGGCGAGGCGGGTCATCCGGAAACGAAACTGTTTCCGCCTCACAATATTGAAGGTACGTCCGGCCGCGAGCTGTACGGCATGACCGGCGAAGCCTTCGCCATGGCCAGGCAGGTTCGCCCTGAGAAGGCGGTATGGCTGGACAAGCTGCGCTACTCCGCCTTTGCGGGCACGCCTCTCGATATCCTGCTGCGTCAGAACGGGATACATGAGATCGAACTGGCGGGTGTCTGTACGGATATCTGTGTTCTGCATACGGCGGTCGACGCCTACGACCTGAATTACGACGTTACGGTCAGGCCGGAGCTGACTGCGAGCTTCAGTCCGGAAGGACATCGGTTCGCCCTGGCTCACTTCAGAAATTCGCTGGGATTTAACGTGCCGGAACCGGAAGAGGCCGATGGGGACTGAAAAAACGAATGGTATCCCCGGATTTTCGAACGAGCCACCCGGTCTTTCGATGTTCTCGTGGTTCGGTTATTTTCAGACCGCTCCCGAGCGTTTCAGAATTATCAGAGACGCGGGCTTTGACGGAGTCATGCTCGCCTGGGAGGATGAGGAAGAGCCGGTACGGATCACGAAGGAACACCAGACGGAGCTGGCCCGCATGGAGGGGCTGCGAGTCGTCAACGCCCACGCCCCGTTTATCGGATGGAACGATATCTGGAGAAAGAATCCCGCAGAGAATACGGATTTTCTCAGGAAGATGAAGGAGTGGATACGCGGATGCGGCCGGGAAAATATCCCGGCCTTCGTCGTCCATACCAGCGATATGGATCTCGGGACAGGATATTCTGTGGAAAACGGGATTGCCTTTTTCTCCGAGCTGGCGGAGGAAGCCCAGCGCAGCGGCGTCAGACTGGCGGTCGAAAACGTGTCGCGCCAGTACCTGCTTCGAGCGGTGCTCGACAGGCTTGACGTACCCTCGGTGGGGATGTGCTACGACAGCTCCCACGACTACATGCTGCCCTGCGGACGTGGCAGAATCCTGAAGGATTACGGCAGCCGGATCGCGGCGGTCCATCTGTCCGACAACGATCTGTATTACGACAGACACTGGATTCCCGGAGAAGGAAGGATACCCTTTGAAGAAATCGTTCCCGGGCTCTGCCGAAGCCCGCTTAACGAAATCTCCCTCGAGGTATGCGCCCGGAAGGACGATCCGCGAAGTCCCGAAGCATTCTGCGGACAGGCCTTTGAGGCCGCGCGCAGGCTTTCGGAAATTTACAGGAACGCGGCGTTATATTGTGAACCTGACACACATTGAGTCCTCAGACGGCCTCCGCTTACACGGAAGCCGTTTTTTTAAGGCTCAGAAAATGATATAGTGAAACGAGTATTTTCGGAGCGGACAAGTCGGCAAATCTCTACGCATCCGAAATCGAACTTTATGCATGCATTTATGATATCCGGGACCGGTTCAGGTTCCGGCAAAACGACAGTCACCGCCGGCCTGATGAGGGCGCTGGCGGGCCGGCTCTGCGCGAAGGCGGGACGCGAGATCGTTCCGTTCAAATGCGGACCCGACTATATAGATCCGATGTTTCACCGGTTCGCCTGCGGTTCGCCGTCGGTCAATCTGGATACCGTGCTCCTCGGAGACGACGGAACGCGCAGAGCGTTCAACAACCGGATGGCAGGACGCGGACCCGGGGCCTGCGCGATCGTCGAAGGCGCGATGGGCCTGTACGACGGCCAGCGGGATACGGGAAAGGGATCGGCGGCGGATACCGCGGTCCTGCTCGATCTCCCGGTTTTTCTGATTATCGACGGCCGCGGGATGAGTCAGAGCGCGGCCGCTCTTGTGGGCGGCTTCCGGGACTACGATCCCCGGGTACGGATCTCCGGGATCATCGTGAACCGGATCAAAAACGAAAGCCACTACAGACTGCTTTCGGAGATTATCGAAACACAGTGCGGGATCCCCTGTGTCGGATGGTTTCCCGAGGATCCGGCGCTCCGGCTCGAATCCCGCCATCTCGGGCTCATTCCGGCAGAGGAGCTGGAATCGCTGTCGGAGCTTCTCGACCGCGCCGCGGACAGCATCGCGGATCATTTCGATCTCGGAAGGATCCTCGAGCTCAGCTATATCGACGAGCCCGCGGAAGTTCCGGATCCCTTCGAGGGCTGTGAGGACCGTTACCGCGGGCTGCGTATCGGCGTCGCCCGGGACAAGGCCTTCAATTTTTACTATACGGAAAATCTCGAGCTCCTGAAAAAACTCGGGATCGAACTGAAATTTTTCTCTCCGATCGCAGATGCGGCGCCGCCCGAGGTCGACGCGCTGTGGTTCGGCGGCGGCTATCCAGAGGTCTTCGCGGACAGGCTCGAAGAAAACGTTTCGATGCGGAAGGCGGTACGCGCCGCGCTCGAGGCCGGACTGCCCTGCTATGCGGAATGCGGCGGGCAGATCTACCTGGCTGAGAAGATCGTGCCGGGAGACGGGAAGCCCCGGGCGGGCGTCGGCTTCCTTCCGGACAGGATCCGGATGACGGACCGGCTGCAGCGCTTCGGCTACGCGGACCTTGAAATCGGGCTGGAGGGCAGAAGCTTCGGATTTCCCGTTCACGAATTTCATCACAGCGTCCTTGAGGGCGATGGGGACTACCGCGGCCGTCTGACAAAGGGAACGCGCAGATGGCCCGGGATGCAGGTAAGGAAGAACACCCTTGCGGGCTATCCCCATTTTCATTTTTACGCGGCGCCGGACGGCCCCGCGCTACTCAGGGCGATGCTCGACAAGGCCGTTCTCCTGAAGGAGCAGCGATGAAGATCGTAACGGCAGCCGCGCCGGGCACCTGCGGCGAATATATTCAGGGGATCGTCGGCGGAGAGCCCTGCCTTGTGTCTTCGCCGGTCGATCTGTGGAGCACGGCCAGAGCCTGGACCACAGAGGGCCCGGGTCTTCGCCTGTGCGGCGAGAAGACGGACCGGGCGCTGAGGATCTTTGCGCAGGACAGAGGACTTGATTTGTCCGGACTCCGCATCGAGGTCTCCTCCGAGATCCCGAAGCTCAAGGGCATGGCCAGCAGCACGGCCGATATCTGCGCGGCGGTTTCGGCCGCGGCCGGCTGCTTCGATATTCGGATCGGTCCGGACGAGCTGGCGTCGGTCTGCACCCGGGTCGAACCCAGCGACAATCTGATGTATCCAGAGCTCAATCTGTTCAGCCACTATACAGGAGAGATCTTCGACCGCTTCGGCTGTTCGATCTCCGCACGGGTTCTCGCCCTCGATTTCGCGGAGAATGTCTCGACGCTGGAGCTGGGACGGGACGCGGAATTCCGCAAGACGGAAGAAGCCTTCGCCCCCTGCGCCTCGATGCTCAAGGATGGCGCGCGCCGGGGGGATCTCGATCTGATCGGCCGGGCGTGTACGCTGTCGGCCAGACTCAATCAGGAGATGCAGTACAAGCCCAGGCTCGAACTCATTATCAGCCTGTGCGAAAGCTTCGGAGGCGCAGGCGTGATGATCGGCCATTCCGGGAGCATCGTCGGGGTGCTCCACAACGAGGGTTTTGACGAGACCGGATTTCTGACGGCCTTCAGGCGTGAGGTGCCCGCAGGCGAGGCGCCGGACTGGATGCGCCTTCATCTGATCGCCGGGGGCGTTCGTCACAGTATCGAAGAAATCCCGGAGACCGAAGGATATACAGGCGGATGTGGGAACGGAGCCGCGTATTTATGCGGCGGCCGCAGATAAGCCCGCAGCCTGTTAAGATAATAATTAAGGTAGATTGAACAAAAACATAGAGAATATAATGGAAAAAATGAACTATATCAACGACCCTCAGGCAATCGAACGGGAGAGCTTCCGAATCATCACGGAGGAGCTCGGTGAGAATCTGCCGGCGGAGGAAATACGCGACATCGTTCTGCGGATTATCCATACGACTGCGGATTTCGAATATGCGCAGCTTATCGAGTTTAAGAACGACGCGGTAAATGCGGGACTGAAGGCCCTCTCGGAGGGCTCGAAAATCTACGCGGATACCTCGATGATCCGAAACGCGGTGAACAGCCGCGCCCTCGGACTCCAGGGCTGCGAGATCGTAAGCTACGTCCACGACGAAGATGTCCGCGAGGAGGCGAGGGCGCTCGGGATCACCCGATCTGCCGCCGCGATGAAAAAGGCGCTCAACGACGGCGACGTGAAGATCTTCGCGATCGGCAACGCGCCCACCGCGCTGTACACACTTATCGAACAGATCGAAGCCGGCTCGCCGGCTCCGGAGCTTATCGTCGGAGCGCCCATCGGCTTCGTCGGAGCGGCGGAATCGAAGGCCGCCCTCGACAGGCTCGATGAAGCCGGCGTGCCGTATATCCGGATCAACGGACGGAAGGGCGGGAGCCCCGTCGCGGCCGCGATCCTCAACGCGATGCTGTACAGGCTCGGAAGGGAGTGGTAGCATGACGGGAAAACTGACGGGAGTCGGCATCGGTCCCGGCACGCCGGATCTTCTGACGGTACGGGCAGTACGGGCGATCCGGGCTGCGAAGACGGTATTCGTGCCGAAGGGCAAAAACGGGAAACCGGGCGTCGCGCTTACAACGGCCGGTGAATATATTCCGGAGACGGCGCAGGTAATCGAAATGGATTTTCCGATGGTTTCCATCTCGGGAGAGGCGGACAGGCTGGACGAACAGTGGCATGCGAACGCGGATATCGTCAGGGAAGCTCTCCAGAACGGAGACGGCGTCTTTCTGACGCTGGGCGACCCGATGGTCTATTCGACCTATTCGTACATCATCGATTTTCTGAAGTCTCAGGGAGTCTCGACGGAGACGATCCCGGGGATCACGTCCTTCTGCGCGCTGGCGTCAAGGCTGGAGATTCCCCTCACCCAGGGCGAAGAATCACTGGCCATCGTCTCGATGACCCAGCCTGACGATGTGATCCGCGATATTGTAAAAATGAACAGAAATGTGATCGTCATGAAGGCCTCGGGCCGGAACGAATTCCTCGCGCAGCTTCTCGAGGAGCTCGGTCTCGAGGAACAGTTCTGCCGCGTCTCGAATATCGGGATGGCGAACGAGACGGTCTCGTCTGATATTGAAGAACTGAAGGGAAGGATCCCGTACTTTTCGACGATCCTGATCAAAAAAGAATATGAATTCGGAAACTGAAGCGGGCGCCGGACGTCTGATCCGGGTCGGTGATAAAATGCTGCGCTGCGGCTATACGACAGGCTCCTGCGCTGCCGCGGCTGCTCAGGGAGCCGTTCTGATGCTGGCGACGGGAATCGCGCCGGAGTCGGTAACCATCGACACGCCCTCCGGGCAGGAACTCAGGCTCCAGCTCGAGGACTGCAGCCCCGGCGCGCTGCGCGCGTCCTGTGCGGTCCGAAAGGACGGCGGGGACGATCCGGACGCGACGGACGGACTTCTCATCTACGCGTCCGCCGAATATACGGGCGGACACGGTATCGAATTCGCTGCCGGAGACGGCGTCGGAACCGTTACGAAAAAGGGACTGCAGATCCCGCCGGGAGAACCGGCGATCAATCCGGTTCCGAGACAGATGATCGAACACGAGGTCCGCAGGGCCCTCGACAAGATCGGAAAGAATCCCGACGCGGGGATCCGCATCACGGTAAGCGTGCCGGGCGGAGCGGAAATCGCGGCCAGGACCTTCAATCCGCGTCTCGGCATCGAGGGCGGACTGTCGATTCTCGGGACCAGCGGAATTGTCGTGCCGATGAGCGAGGACGCGCTGACAGAATCCATGCGTCTGGAGCTGTCGGTCAGGAAGGAGAAGCGCGTCTCGGACGGAAAACCGCTGTCCGTCGTGTATGTTCCGGGCAATTACGGCGCGGACTTCGCGGGATCCCTCGGAATCGACCGGGATTCTGCGGTGCGCATCAGCAACTACGCGGGCTTCATGCTGGATGAGGCCCGGTCTCTCGGCTTCACGAAGATCCTGCTGGTCGGCGATCTCGGAAAGCTTGTGAAGATCGCGGGGGGATGCTTCCAGACCCATTCCGCAGTAAGCGACGCCAGGGTGGAAATCCTGACGGCGAATGCCGCGCTGCTGGGCGCGGACCGCGATGTGCTGGCAAAGATCATGGAATGCCCGACGACGGCCGCGGCTGCCGATATCATCCGGGAAGCCGGACTTGATGATCTGTGGCAGGTCCTTGCGGACAAGATCCGTCTGCGCTGCCAGCGGCGCGTGTTCGGCGAGATCGAGGTCGGAGTCGTCCTGTTCGAACGCGGATACGGACTGCTGGCTCAGACGGAAAACGCCGCCGGCATGATCGACGGGGCGAAGGCGGAATGCGAAGCTTAGCCTGATGCGCCGGCATAAACAAATTGAGATCCCGGCAGGCAGTCCAGCCGCAGCGGATCGAGAATATCAAATCAGAAATGAATCGGAAGTTGAGTTAATAAATGAACCCGAAGACAGACGAACCGGTTTCCCGGGAAATAAAACAGAATATCACAGAGGAGCTCCGGGACGGCAGGAGAACCGCGATACATCCCCTGCTGACAGTGGCGGGACTGGGTCCGGGGCATCCCGACTACATCCTGCCGAAGGTTCTGAAGCTGTGTCAGGAAGCGGACGTGCTCGTCTCGGGCGAACGTCATCTCGAGAGCCTCAGGCAGGTCTTCGGAGAAAACTGGAGGCCGGAGGACCATATTCTGCTTGGCTCCGGCCGGCCGCTTGGCGAGAGCTTCGAGGATATCCGCGCGGCCCTCGGGAAGGGGTGCCGGACGGTGATCCTCGTTTCGGGAGACACAGGCTACTACAGCATGCTTGGCTACATCAGACGAAGGCTCCCGGAGGAGCCGATGACGGTGGTTCCCGGAATCTCGTCGCTGCAGTATTTTTTCGCGGCCCTCGGGATGAGCTGGGAAGACGCCCATATGATGAGCCTTCACGGCAGGGAGCAGGATCTTGCCGGCGCGCTTGAAGACGGACGGCCCGTGGGGCTGCTGACGGACGGAGAGCACGGGACGGCGTGGATCGCCCGCCAGATGATCGGGAAGTATCCTGACCGGAGAATCTACACAGGCGAAAATCTGTCGTATCCGGAGGAGAAGATCTGCTCGCATCTGCCGGCAGAGGCGCTTGAATATCAGGAAGAAGGGATGGCGGTCGTGATCATCGCCGGGAAAAGCAGTACATGAACGAAAGACATCTCCCGTACAGGGACAGTGATTTTATCAGAGCGCGGGTCCCGATGACCAAGCGCGGAATCAGGATACTGACGACAGGTCTGCTGGGAATCGAGCCTGCGGACACGGTGGTCGACATCGGCGCGGGGACAGGCGGACTCACCATAGAAGCCGCGCGACAGGTGCCGAAGGGCCGGGTCTACGCGGTAGAGCATAACGAGGAAGCCTGCGATCTGATCGAACAGAACGTCCGGAAATTCGGAGCGGACAACGTCCGACTGATCCGGGGACATGCGCCGGACGCGCTGTGGCCCGTCAAAAGCTGCGACAGGATTATCGTCGGCGGGTCGGGACACGAGCTCGAAGGCATATTCAAGTGGGCAGCCGCCCATCTGAAACCCGGCGGACGGATCGCCGCAAATTTTGTAACCATTGAAAACGCCGCGGAATGCGTCAGGCTCATGAACGAATATTTCGACGAGCCCGAGCTGATTCAGGCGGGCATTTCCGAAGGAACCACGACCGGAGGTCTGACGCTGCTCAAGGCGCAGAATCCTGTCTTTATCGTAACGGGTCTCCAGCCGCTGCCGGAGCCGGACATCGACTGCTGAAACGGAGGAACAGATGACAGACAGCGAAACAGCGGAAATCCGCGGACAGGAAGATTTTATCGAGACTGCCCGGGAAGCAGAGGAAAATGTGAACGAAGAGATCAAGCCAGCAGGACATACCCACACTCATGAGGACGGTACGGTCCATGAGGATCATACCCATACCCACGCGGACGGGACGACTCACGCGGACCATGCCCACGGTCATAATCACGGGCATACCCATAAGAACACCCAGGCCGTGCTGAACAGGCTGTCCCGGGCGATCGGCCATCTCGAAGCGGTCAAACGCATGGTCGAGGAAGGTCGGGACTGCACCGACGTGCTGATCCAGATCGCGGCGGTTCGCTCCGCGGTGAACAATGTCGGAAAGATCATCCTGCAGGACCATATCGACCACTGCATCGTCGAAGCGGTGGAAGAAGGAGACAGCCAGGCCCTCGAGGATCTGAACCAGGCGATCGATAAATTTATCAAATAAGGCGATAATGTATCCTTTGGGGACGGGACTTTCAATTGTAATACCCCCGGGAGTATGATTAAATAGCAGAGAAATAAATATGAGACTGCAGAAGCGGGGAATCCGGCGAGAATCCGGAACGATCAGGTCACTGTGAGGAGCGAGCTCCAAGTCAGAACACCGTCTGCAGACCGGCTGGATTTCTCCATCGAAGAAGACTCAGCGTACAGCGCTTTTTCTGTCTTCAGGAAAAGCTTTTTTTATTGCGGCGAATGCCGCCGGAACAGGAACAACATATGCAGCTGGCAGTAGCAGGAATCAGTCACAATAAAGCCCCTCAGGACGTGCGGGAAAAAGCGTCGTTTACGAAGCGCAGGGCCGTCGAGGGGATGAATACGCTCCTTGGCGAGACGCAGATCGAAGAGGCGATGATCCTGTCGACGTGCAACCGGAGCGAGATTTACGCGATATCTGAGGAGCCGGGAGAAGCGGCGGAGATCCTGTCGGATTTTTATGTCAGACAGGCGCCGGAGCTCGCGGACTATCTGTACTGGAAGACGGGGGACGAAGCGGTCCGCCATCTGTTCAGGGTAGCGTCGGGCTTCGATTCGATGATCCTCGGCGAGGACCAGATTCTCGGACAGACGAAGCAGGCGCTGGATCTGTCCGCATCGGCGGGCGCGTCAGGAAAATATCTGAACAAGATCGTCCGGGAAGCCGTGACCTACGCGAAAAAGACAAAGGCGAAGTATTCGGTATCGGAATCGCCCCGCTCGCTGTCCGCGACGGCCGTCAAGCAGATTATGCGGATGGTGCCGGACTATGCGGACAAGAGGGTGCTGATCATCGGCTCGGGCAAGATGGGACTGCTCGCGCTGCGCTATATGGCGGAGGAGGGCTTCACCGACGTTACGATGACGAACCGGACCTATCATCCCGGGGACGAATACCAGACGATCTACAGATCGCTGAACGTGATCCCCTACGACGACCGCTACGATTTCGTGAAGGATACGGATATCGTGATCTCGGCGACGGCCTCTCCTCATCTGGTCCTGAAGCGGAGCCTGATGCCCCGGCGCAGGAAGCCTCTGCTCATCGCGGACCTCGGGATGCCCCGGGATGTGGATACGGAGCTTGCGGATGACGAAGAGATCACGCTGCTGTCCATCGACGATTTTACGCAGCTCTTCGACGAGAGCGACCGCCGGCTGAAGGAGGTCGCCCGTCTTGCCGAGAAGGAGATCCGGGAAGAGGCCGAGGCGGTTGAATCGTGGATCGCGAAGACCCGTACCGACGGACTCACCGGACGGCTCATGAATCAGGCCAGGGAGCACGCGGACGAAACCATCGAGATCCTGAATTCCCGCTATCAGTTTACGGGCAGGGACAGAGAGTTTCTCGAAAAGATCGTCCATTCGCAGTTTCGGCAGATGGTCATGCCGGCTGTGCTCGGACTCAGGACCATCGACGACACGGAGCAGATCGGAACCATCGAGGACGCCGCCGCGATCCTGACCGCCTGCGCCCGGGAGAAGAGCGAATGAAGGCGCCGCTGCTTTTTGAATTCGACGGTCGAAGAGCCGTCGTCTTCGGTGCCGGACCGACGGGGCTGCGCCGGGCGTTAAAATACGCGTCATACGGTGCGAAGGTGCGCGTCGTCGCGCCGGAAATCGGACCGGATGCGGCAGCCCGGCTTGAAGCTGCCGGGATCGAGATCCTCCGTGAGGGCTACGCTCCGGAGCACCTCGACGGCAATGATCTGTGCACCGCGGCGACGGACTCGCCGGAGCTTAACCGGAGAATCGTCGCAGAATGCCGGAGTCGGGGCGTGCTTGCGGACAGCGCCAGCTCCGATCCGCACGCGGACTTTACGTTCCCGGCAGAATTCAGGCGCGGAAGCCTGAGCATAGCGGTCTCGACAGGCGGGCGCGCACCGGCGCTGGACAGACAGATCAGAGAGCAGCTTGAACGACAGTTCAGCCCGGAATCGGGGATCGACGAGAGGATCGAACTGCTCGGGAAAATCAGGGAGCTGGCGCTGGGTCTCGGCCTGCCGGACGCGCGCCGGCGGATCAGAGCTTCGGCAGAGCTGGATCTGCGGGAGCTGCGGACAGAACTCTCGGAGCTCGAAGGGCTGAAGCGAAACGGTCGGCCTGATCTTCCTGAACAGCTTGAGAAGACCGGTGAAAGAGGATTGATGAAGAAATTACGGATCGGAACGCGCGGCTCGAAGCTCGCGCTGACACAGACAGAAAAATATGCGCAGACGCTTCGGGATGCGGTGCCGGGACTCGAGACGGAAACGATCGTGATCCGGACTACCGGAGACAAAAATCAGACGGACGCGCTCAATCAGATCGGCAGCAAGGGGATCTTTACGAAGGAGCTGGAGACGGCTCTGCTTGACGGAGAGATCGACGTCGCGGTTCACAGCATGAAGGATATGCCCTCCGTACTGCCCGCCGGGCTGATCCTCGCGCCGCCTCCGGCCCGTGAGGACCCGGGCGACGTGATGGTCACCGCGGGGCCGCTGCCGGAGAATCCGAGGATCGGAACCGGAAGCCTTCGCAGAGAGGTCCAGCTGAAAGCGCTGTATCCGGACGCCGGGATCCTCGGGATCCGGGGCAACGTCGACACGAGGATCCGGAAGATGAAGGACGGCCAGTACGACGCGGTGGTCCTGGCGAAGGCCGGGCTGAACCGGCTCGGGATCACCGAAGAGAATACGGGCATTACGATTATGTCCCTGCCCGACAGCTTCGTACCGGCGCCTGCTCAGGGGATACTGGCGGCGGAGATCCGCAAGGACGACGGGGAAACTCTGGAGCTTCTGGCGAAAGCCTCCGATCCGGAGGCGCATCTGCAGATGCGGGCGGAGCGGCGCTTCCTCGAGGTTCTCGAAGGAAGCTGTCATATCCCGATCGGCGCCCACGCCTATCTTGAAGGCACCGGGATCAGGATCACCGGGATCTTCGGCGACGAAGACGGCCATGCGGTCTCCGGAACTATCGAGGCCTTCGAAGGGACGCCGGAGGAAGCGGGGGAAGCGATGGCTCATAAGCTCAAGGACGATTATCTTGCGAAATACGGACCGGTGCCGGGCCGGGTGATCCTTGCCGGAGCCGGCTGCGGTGATCCGGACTTCATTACGGTCGGTGCGGTCAGAGCGCTGGAAAGCTGCGATACGGTCGTGTACGACGCCCTCGCGAATCCCGAACTGCTGGACTACGCGCCGGACGCGGAGAAGATTTACGTCGGGAAACGCGCCTCCAACCATGCGCTGACTCAGGATGAGACCAACGCGCTGCTGGTAAGCCTGGCAAGGGACGGCAGGAACGTCGTCAGGCTCAAGGGCGGCGATCCGTATGTCTTCGGACGCGGCGGCGAAGAGGGCGAGGTCCTGTACGACGCCGGGGTTCCCTTCGAGGTGATACCCGGCATTACGTCCGCCATCGGCGGCCTCGGGGCCGCGGGGATTCCCGTGACCCACCGGGACTGCAACCAGGCCTTCGCCGTCGTTACGGGTCATCTGAAGAGCGAGGAGAACGAACTCGACTGGAACACCCTCGCCGCGTTTTCCGGAACTCTCGTATTCCTGATGGGGGTTAAAAATCTCGGAAAGATCGCGGACAGCCTGATCGCGGCGGGAAAGCCCGCGGCAACGCCGGCAGCCGTCGTTCATTCCGCATCGACGCCCGACCAGTACGTCGTCGACGGGACGCTGGGCAGCATCGAGACCCTTGCGAAAGAGCGGGGCGTGACCGCGCCGAGTCTGATCGTCATCGGAGACGTCGTCGGGAAGCGGGAAAAGCTCGATTTTCGGGCCGACAGAACTCTCTATCCTCTTGCGGGAAAACATGTGATCGTCACCCGGGCCAGAGCCCAGGCGTCGGAGCTGTCGGAGAAGCTGCGGGCCCTCGGGGCCCAGGCCCTCGAATACCCGACAATCCGGATCGAAACGGTGCCGGAGGAGCTGGAACGGCTCAGCGAAGAGATCGAGCGTCTGTCCGAATACACGAATCTGATCCTGACAAGCGCCAACGGCGTCGAGCTGTTCTTCGACGCGATGGACAGCCGGGGTCTCGATTCGAGATCACTGGCCGGACTTCACATCACAGCCATCGGACCTGCGACCGCGAAAAAACTTCAGGAACACGGGATCGTACCGGACTTTATTCCGGCGAATTACATCGGCGAATCGCTGATCGAAGGGCTGCTGCCTCAGCTGGGCCCGGACGCGAGGATCCTGATGCCGCGTTCCGCGGACGCGAGACCCTATGTGGCGGAGCGTCTCGCAAAAGCCGCACAGGTCACGGAAATCGGGATCTACCGGACCGTACCTGACAGCGGAGACGACGATGTGCTCAGGAAGCTGGCGGAGGGAAAGATCGACGCGGTGACCTTCACCAGCAGTTCGACTGCGAAGAACTTCGCGGACCGGCTGGAGCAGACCGGGACCGTCGTGCCGGAATCGACTGCCTGCGTCTCGATAGGTCCACAGACGAGCCGTACGATGGAAAAGCGGGGGATTCCCGTTACGGCGGAAGCCGAAGTCTACAATCTTGCCGGCCTGACCGGCGCGCTGACGAAGCTGCTGTCCCAGGACGGCAGGTTATTATAAAATAATCGTTATAGAATAAAGCTCTATAGAATAAAAATCGAATCAGAATTCTGCATCTCCGGTCAGCACTAATCAGTCTTTTGACCGGTAAAGATGATCGGTGACTTCTGATCAGTAAATTGCGGCGCTGCCGCGGAGGTAATTATGCTGCCCACAAGGCTCAGAAAAAATAAGAACATCAGAAATCTCGTGCGTGAAACGGAACTGACGATGAACGACGTCATTTACCCTCTGTTCGTCGTCGACGGGACGAATATCAAAACGGAGATCCCGAGCATGAAGGGTCAGTATCACTTCTCGCTGGACCGCCTGCCTGAAGAAATCGCGGAGCTGCGCGATCTCGGCATCCGCTTCGTCATCCTGTTCGGCGTTCCGGACGACAAGGACGAGCTGGCGACTCCCGCCTTCGACCGGGACGGGATTATCCAGAAGGCTGTCCGCGTCGTCAAGGACACGGATCCCGACATGTACGTCATCACGGATCTGTGCCTGTGCGAATATAAGAGCGACGGCCACTGCTGCTTCTTCAACACCGACGGGACCATCGACCGGAAACGTTCGCTGGATACTCTTTCCAGAACCGCGATCAGCCAGGTGGAAGCGGGCGCAGATATGGTGGCGCCGTCCGATATGATGGACGGCCACATCGCCTCGCTGCGTGAAGCTCTCGACGACGCGGGATACGAAAGTATTCCGATCATGGGCTATTCGGCGAAATTCGCATCGGCCTTTTACGGTCCCTTCCGCGAAGCGGCCAATTCTGCGCCGGCCTTCGGCGACCGCAGAGCCTATCAGATGGATCCGGCAAATGCGGACGAAGCGCTCAAGGAGGTCGAGCTCGATATCGAAGAAGGAGCGGACATCGTTATGGTCAAGCCCGCGATGCCCTATCTCGACATCATCGCGAAGGCGAAGGAGCTCTCGTACCTGCCGATGGCGGCTTATCAGGTTTCCGGCGAATTCGCGATGCTGCGGGGAGCCGTGGACGCGGGACTCATGGACGAACGCGCGCTGTACGAAGCGCTGATCTGCATCAAGCGCGCCGGAGCGACCATCATCATCACGTATTTCGCGAAGGATCTGCCGGAACTGATCAGGAAGTACCAGTCGTGAAAAGCTACGAAAAATCACAGGAGCTGTTCCGCCAGGCGGAGCGCAGGATCCCCGGAGGCGTCGATTCTCCGGTCCGCGCCTTCAAGTCGGTGGGACTCTCTCCGATCTTCGCGAAGAGCGGAGAGGGCGCACGCGTTACGGACGAGGACGGAAACGTCTATACGGACTATATCTGCTCCTGGGGTCCGCTGATCCTCGGACACGCGAATCCCGTTTATTTTGACGGCGTCGACGAGGTGATCCGCCGCGGGACGACCTTCGGACTGCCCACCGCTCTCGAGACGGAGCTTGCGCAGCGGGTCTGCGCCGCCGTGCCGTCAGTGGATCAGGTCCGCTTCGTCAATTCCGGTACGGAAGCCGTCATGAGCGCGGTCCGTCTTGCCAGAGGCTTCACGGGACGCGACAAGATCGTCAAATTCGAAGGCGGCTATCACGGCCACGCGGACGCGATGCTGGTCAAATCAGGATCGGGCACGCTCACCTTCGGAGAACCCACCAGCGCGGGCGTACCGGAAGGCGCGGCCCGGGATACGCTTACGGCCGTCTACAACGACGCGGATTCCGTTCGCCGTCTGTTCGAAGAAAATCCCGGCCAGATCGCTGCGGTCATCGTCGAACCTGTAGCCGGCAATATGGGCGTCGTTCCGCCGGAGCCGGGATTTCTCGCCTCGCTGAGAAGTATCACCGAAGACAGCGGTGCGCTGCTGATTTTCGACGAGGTCATCACAGGCTTTCGTGTCGGCTATGCCGGCATGCAGGGACTGACGGGAATCACGCCGGACATCACGACCCTCGGAAAGATCATCGGGGGCGGCATGCCGGTGGGCGCCTTCGGCGCGTCGGCGGAAATTATGAAGAAGCTCGCGCCGGAGGGGCCGGTATATCAGGCCGGAACCCTTTCAGGAAACCCGGTTGCCATGAAGATGGGGATCAATACTCTTGACTGGCTGGAAAGCCATCCTGAGGTGTACAGCCATCTCGACGAGCTGGGAGAACGCCTTGAAGAGGGCCTGAATGCGGCGACAGAGCGTACGGGGATCCCGGCCAGCGTCACCCGCTTCGGCGGCATGACGACGCTGTTCTTCACTCCGGAGCGCCCGACTGATTTCGATTCGGTCATGAACAGCGACACGAAGCTGTACGCACGATATTTTACGAAAATGCTGGACAGGGGCTTCCTGCTTCCTCCGTCCCAGTACGAAGGGATCTTCGTCTCCGACGCCCATACGGACGCGGACGTCGACAGTCTCGTATCGGCTGCGGAAGAGGTCTTTAATGAGCTCCTTGCGGAAGACGCGCAGGCTTAAGCTCTGCGGAAATCCGCAGACGTTTCGGCGGGGCCCGGTCTGTATCCGGCCCTGCCCGATACAGAATAACTACGACATCATTATCAGCGAATTCACAGAAAAGGAACGGACTATGCCTAAAAAGGCTCTGCTCGTCGTGAGCTTCGGTACCTCGTATCCGGAAACGAGGACAAGGACGATTGACAGGATCGAGGAGGATCTGAAGAACGCTTTCCCGGACCGGGAATTTAACCGTGCCTGGACCTCTCCGAAGATCATCGCGAA
>CALMRA010000100.1 GCA_937872065.1 uncultured Eubacteriaceae bacterium
CGGAGACTCGGACGGCGACGATGCCGATTTTTACGGTGAAAACGCCGCGATCCTCGCAGAAAACGGCGCGGCCCTTACCCTGAACGAAATCACTGTTTCCACTGACGGCAAGCATGCGAACGCCGTATTCAGCTACGGTGAAGGCACCACCGTAAACATCTCCAATGCGATTATCAAAACCACCGGCAGCTGCTCCGGCGGACTGATGACCACAGGCGGCGGAACAATGAACGCCGAAAAGCTCACCATCAATACGACGGGGAACTCATCGGCTGCCATACGCTCTGACCGCGGAGGAGGAACCGTCACCGTCAAAGACGGGAGCTATACCACTTCAGGAACAGGCTCGCCCGTCATTTATTCTACAGCCGACATCACGGTTTCCGATGCGGAAATGACATCCACCGCTTCCCAGGGGGTTGTCGTAGAGGGCAAAAATTCCGTTACCCTCAACAATGTGACGCTTTCTGCCGATAACACTCAGAAAAACAGTTCGAACTCAGACTGGTATCAGGCTGTCATGATCTATCAGTCGATGTCAGGCGACGCGGCACAGGGCGCCTCTTCCTTCACAATGAGCGGCGGAAGTCTGACCAACGAAAACGGCGACATTTTCTTTGTCAATAACACGGAAACGGCCATCACGCTGAGCGGAGCTACGATCACTAACAAGGATGCCGACGGTGTATTTCTTCGGGCGGCTGCAGCCGGCTGGGGAAACGAAGGCTCCAACGGCGGTCACGTAACGCTCACTGCATCGGCCCAGCAGATCGACGGCAATATGCTCGTCGACGACATCTCGACACTTAATCTTTATCTTGCGGACGCCAGTACTTTTTCAGGCGCGATTAATCCCGATAAAGCTCAGGGGGACGTCTACGTCGAACTGTCCGGAGGTTCCAAATGGACTCTTTCCGGTGATTCCTATATCACGAGTCTTACCTGCGATACAGACAGTATAGATCTCAACGGACACACACTTTATGTAAACGGCACGGCCTACACACAGGGCACCGCAGCTTCCGGACAGACGGTCTCCTGATCTGGGACTGATCGAGCAGATCAACGGTTTTTACTGTATCCGAAGCATCGAGGCCCTGAAACGACACCAGGAGTTTCTGAAAAACTGATTATATAATTTTCAATAAAGATATCAGACACTAAAAAGACGCCCGTTCTGCTGTTTTAATATCAGCCGAACGGGCGTCTTTATATTGAGCCGACCGCTGGTTGATCAAACCGCTGTCCTTTTTTATTTTACAATGCCGTGATGGATCCGCCGCCGTCCGCACGGATTGTCTGACCGGTCAGATATCTCGAGTCGTCGCTGGCGAGAAATACCGCGACAGGGGCGATATCGTCGTAGGCAGTGCCGACATGGCCGACCGGCGGAGATACATTATCACATTTGATTCATGTTAGAGAACAGAGAACAGGCGATCTGCATCCAGGTAAAATCAGGACTTGATGGACCCTCTTCTATCTTGAAGCCTTTTCATAGCTGCGTGCACAAAAATAAAAAACGGACTCATAGAGTCCGCTAATTAAGATGTGATCCTCGCCAACCTTTTTCAACACATATCCAAATAAATCCGGATCGTTAAAGCCAGAGATTGTGTAGTATATATTTTCTTTTAGGTATTCAGGATACGGTTTCCTGGGACTCTTTCCTGTAGCCTCTGCGTTATACAATCTTTGCATAAAGAACGGCAGTCCCTCTCCAAGATGTCCAACAAACACTTTTAAACCCGGATGTCTGTCAAATGCTCCAGAAGCAATTAATCGAAGCACATGAACACCCGTTTCAATATGCCATCCCCAGCCTCCAGAAGACAGCACAGTCTGAGCGTAAGGATCATCCATTTTATAATAAGCATCAACAATCGTTTTAGACGGAAGTGCCGGATGAATATAGAGTGGCATATTTAATCGCTCTGCTATTTCCAGTATTGGCTCAAATTGTGGTTCATCCAAATAATGCCCATTGATATGACCATTGATAACAGCACCGACAAAGCCTTCCATTTTGGCACATCGCTCCAATTCTTTTGCGGCTTCTGTTGGGTTGGGAGTGGGAAGCGCTGCGAATCCACGAAAACGGTCTGGGTTCTTCTTTATTCCCTTTGCTAAAATGTCATTACTAATCTTTGCATAATGAACAGCTTCATTTTCTGGCAGTGTTTCCATATCGGCATTGCACAGTGATAAAAACTGCATGGACAATCCCACTGCATCCATCATCTGTATTCTGCCTTCGCCAATATCAGACACAACTCTACAGGTATTTTCGTACTGTTCTGGTGATTGAATCATTCTAACCAGTTCCATACTTTTGTGTCCGGGAGTCCCTTCTTTTTCAAATAGTTCCCGTGGACACCAGTGTTCTTCAAGACCTATTAATTTCATTCGTATTTCCCCCTTACAATCATAAACATCCATACTAACATAAATGGTGTATTGAGCATCAGCATCCATTCCGGAGCGAATGGGCATACAAAACTATATCCGGCAAGCAGTACACCTGCAAGCACACCACAAATTTTAATAACTTTGTTATTCGTTGTCTGGGCAGATGAAATCATCCACAGACCCTCGAAAATATGGGCAGCGTATCGAACCGTGTTTGGAAGTGTCAGGCTCACTGCTATAATTCCAAGAGACAAATTCCCCGTAATGCCATAAAAATTATTCAGGTACAAAAGACCGCTCAACACATCAAGTACAATTCAGAATGTTCCTGCTCTTTTTCCCCATTCTGGAGTAGGCAGCTTGTTAATAAAGAAAAACATGGATAAATGCCATATTAATCCCAGATATTCTCTTGCATACTGCCCAGCTCCACTTGTAAATGCGAAAAACGGCATTGAAATCACAAGCAGTGTAAATCCGATTGCTGCTAATGTTTTTAAAGGTGGAAGATGATCACCTTCCGGTGTGAACCATTTTTTGATTTTTCCCATACTCTATTTACCTTCCTGACTATTGCTTTGTTTCCAGTTTCCCAGCATTTCAACATAGCAAAATCCTGTCACATCTTTCCCTTACTCTCCTTACTTTCTATTTTTGTTTGTATTTGATTTTACGCAACACCTGTAGTATATTTCGGAAAAAGTTAGAATACAATAGTAGCGTAACATGTGCTACGAAAAGGAGAAAAAATGTATCACATCAAGAAGGATAAAAGAATGATCAAGTCTGCCGCTTTAATTTGCGATGGTCTTGCTGAAATCTTAAGAGCCAAGCCATACGCAGAAATCAGTATTACAGATGTCTGTGAACCAAAAGGAATTGCACGAACAACATTTTATCGATTGTTTGATACACTTGACGATGTGTTGCTCTATCAATTTGATTCTCTTTTCGAGGAAAGTATTGTTAAATACGCAGAGTATGATAACCTGCATAAATCTTTTGCAAAGACAATCCTCGAAATTGCAGTTAACAACAAAACACTCATTTCTGCTATCGTAGCAAGTGGAAGGAGTGACTTGTTCTCGGCATCTACAACTTCCAATGAAGAACGGATTCTTCAAAATGTAAATCTTCAAATAACAGAAAAAGACAGCCTATACTGTACAGCCATGCTTACGCAATTGGCTTATGCAGTACTTAGTATTTGGGTAAATACCGGCTGTCATGAATCTTCAGATGAGCTGTATGAAATTATGAAGCATGAAATGAAACTGATTTATACTTATTTATAATGGTAGAAAGTCCGTCTACCCGCCGAAACGCCGGGCTTTCAACGCTCTGCTCAGTCGTCCAGGGGTTTCATGGTCGGGAACAGGATTACGTCGCGGATCGTCTTCTGCTGAGTCATCAGCATGACCATCCGGTCAATCCCGATACCGAGTCCGCCTGTCGGCGGCAGTCCCACTTCGAGGGCGTTGATGAAGTCCGCATCGTAGGGATGAGCTTCTTCATCTCCGCCGGCCTTCTTCGCGACCTGCGCTTCAAAGCGCTGCTTCTGGTCGATGGGGTCGTTGAGCTCCGAGAACGCGTTCGCGCATTCCGCGCCGTTGATGTACAGCTCGAAACGCTGGGTGTACTTCGGATTTTCCGGGTCTCTCTTCGCCAGCGGCGAGATTTCCACCGGATGCATCGTGACGAACGTAGGCTGGATCAGCTTGTCTTCGACGGTTTCATCGAAAACCTCCGCCATGATTTCTCCGACAGAGCCCTTCTTTTCATCGTCGATATGATACGGTTCGGCCGCGGCAACCGCTTCTTCGAGGGTCATCGTGTCGAAATCCAGGCCCGTGTGTTCCTTGACGAGGTCCACCATGCGGGCTCTGCGGAAGGGCTTCTTCAGATTGATTTCCTTGCCGTCGTATTCGATGGTCATCGTGTCCAGCAGCGACGAAGCGACGTAGTCGTACAGGTCTTCCACCATATTCATGACGTCTTCGTAATCCGCGTAGGCTTCGTAGGTTTCCAGCAGCGTGAATTCAGGATTGTGTGTCGCGTCCATTCCTTCGTTGCGGAAAACACGGGAGATTTCATAAACCTTGTCGAAGCCGCCGACGATGAGACGCTTGAGCGGAAGCTCCAGCGCGATTCTCAGGTACAGCGGGATATCGAGGGTATTGTGGTGAGTGACGAACGGACGGGCGTTGGCGCCGCCGGCCAGCGTGTTGAGCACCGGCGTTTCGACTTCGATGAAGCCGCGTTCGTCGAGGAACTGACGGATCTTCGAGATGATGCGCGAGCGCATGACAAAGACGTCCTTGACCTCCGGATTGACGATCAGGTCCACGTACCGCTGACGGTAGCGCAGATCCATATCCTTCAGACCGTGATACTTTTCCGGAAGGATCTGGAGCGACTTCGACAGCAGCGTGACCTCTTCCGCGCGCACGGAGATTTCCCCCCGCTTCGTCCGGAAGACCTTCCCGCGTACGCCGATGATGTCGCCGATATCGTAGGTCTTTATTTCGTCGTAGTTTTCCAGCAGGTCCTTCTTCATAAACAGCTGGATCTTGCCGGCCGCATCCTGAAGATCGTAAAAACCGACCTTGCCCTGACCGCGCTTGGACATCAGACGTCCCGCGATCGTTACTTCCTGTTCTTCGAGATCGTCGAAATTGTCGGCGATCTTCTTCGAGTCCGACGTGCGTTCGAACTTCGTTATCTTAAACGGATCCTGTCCGTTTTCTCTGAGTCTGTCCAGCTTGTCCCTGCGGACCGCGAGGACTTCGCTTAAATTCTCTTCTGCCATTCCTTCTCCTGGTTTATTCTATCGGCGGATCCCGAGGATCTCGTACTTCACTTCGCCGTTGGGGACCTTGATGGTCACGATCTCGCCAACCTTCGCGCCGATCAGCCCTGCGCCGACAGGTGATGCGTTGGAAAGCTTGTTTTCCTTCAGATTCGATTCGGTGGAACCGACGATCTTGTATTCTTCGATTTCGTCGTCGTCCAGGTCGCGGATCTTGACAACGCTGCCTACGCTGACGTCGTCCGTGTGGATATCTTCATCCGGCACGACCTCCGCGTTTTTCAGACGTTCTTCGAGCTCCGCGATTTCGCCTTCGACGAAACCCTGTTCGGTTTTCGCTTCGTCGTATTCCGAGTTTTCAGACAGGTCTCCGTAACCGCGGGCTACCTTGATACGGTCCGCGACTTCATATCGTTTGACGGTTTTCAGGTACTCGAGCTTTGTCTTGAGCTTGTCGAGACCTTCCTGGGTCATGATGATTTTTTTATCTGCCATTGTGTTTCCTGCTTTCCTGCCGTGCCGGCTGTGATGATTCGGCTAGATCGCCGTAATATCGACCAGTTCGATGTCTTCCATCGTCCGGCCGTTTTCGAGACTGGATACGAGCGCGTTCGCTGTGTCGAGTGACGTCAGCAGATGAATCGAGCGTTCGACAGCCTTTCTTCTCATTCTGACTTCGTCGAGTCCGGGCTGACGGCCCTTCGTCGAGGTGGAGATCACGTAGGTGACCTTGCCGGAATCCAGCAGATCTCCGATATTCGGACCTGCTTCCGACAGCTTCCTGACTTCGTAATTCACGACGCCGTTCCTGCTCAGATGCCTGCTGGTTCCCGCCGTCGCGTAAATCGTAAAGCCGAGATCCGCAAAACGCTTCGCGGTTTCCAGCGCTTCATCCTTGTCCATATCGCGGACAGAGATGAGCACGCCGCCTTCGCGTTCCATCTTGTTGCCTGAGGCCACCAGCGCCTTGTAAAGCGCGTCTTCAAATTCGTGGGCGACGCCCAGAACTTCGCCTGTGGACTTCATTTCCGGTCCCAGCTGTGTGTCGACGTCAGCGAGCTTCGCGAAGCTGAACACGGGAACCTTGACCGCAACATAATCCTTTTCCGGATTCAGGCCCGGTTCGTAGCCCAGCTCCCTGAGTGTCGCGCCGGTCATGATACGGGTCGCCAGATCCACCATCGGGATGTCCGTGACCTTCGAAATGTACGGAACCGTACGCGACGAACGCGGATTGACCTCGATGACGTATACCTTGCCGTCGTGGACGACGTACTGAACGTTGACCATGCCGATCACGTCAAGCGCTCTCGCCAGACGTCCGGTGTAGTCGACGATGGTTTCCTTGATCTCGTCGGACAGCGTCTGAGGCGGATAGACGGAGATCGAGTCCCCCGAATGTACGCCCGCGCGTTCAATATGCTCCATGATACCCGGAATCAGGTAGTCCGTACCGTCGCAGATCGCGTCGACTTCGACTTCCGTACCCATCAGGTATTTATCGATCAGAACCGGATTCTCAAGCTTCCGGCTCGTAATGATATTCATGTATTCTACTACATCTTTATCCTCGTGGGCAATAATCATATTCTGCCCGCCGAGAACATAGGACGGACGCAGCAGGACAGGATAGCCCAGCTCGCCGGCCGCGACCACCGCTTCGCCGGTGGTAAATACCGTCTTGCCCTCCGGTCTCGGGATCTGACAGCGTTCCAGCAGCTCGTCGAAGAGCTCCCGGTCTTCCGCCGCGTCGATGTTCTTCGGATCGGTTCCGAGGATAGGCACCTTGATTTCCTTCAGGTGCTGCGTGAGCTTGATCGCCGTCTGGCCGCCGAACTGGACGATGGCGCCGTCCGGCTTTTCCGTTTCGACAATCGCCCGGACATCCTCCGCCGTCAGCGGTTCGAAATACAGTCTGTCCGACGTGTCGAAGTCGGTGGAGACCGTTTCCGGATTGTTGTTGACGATAACCGCGTCGTATCCGAGGTCCTTCAGGGTCCACGCGCAGTGTACAGAGCAGTAGTCGAATTCGATTCCCTGTCCGATTCGGATCGGTCCGGAACCGAAGACGAGAATTTTTTTATGATCCTTCAGATTATGTTCTTCGAGGAAGATTTCCGCTTCGTTTTCTTCATCGTGCGTCGAGTAGAAATACGGCGTTTCCGCGGCGAATTCTCCGGCGCAGGTATCGACCATCTTGAAGCCCGCGTATTTTCTCGGGAACTTCTCGCCGGTCAGGCGTTCGATTGTCGAATCGAGGAAGCCGATTTCTCTTGCGACCGTCAGACGTTCCGCTCCCCGTTCGTCCGAGAGTCCCTTTTCGATAAGGTCGCGTTCCATGACCGCCAGATGGCGCAGCTTGTCCAGGAACCACATGTCGATCTGGGTCTTCGCCTGGATCTCTTCAAGCTCGATGCCCCGGTACAGCGCTTCGTAAACCACGAAGGCGCGTTCGTCATCCCTGCGGGTCAGGGCTTCTCTGATTTCTTCATCGCTGGCCTTGCGGTATTTTTCCACCGACAGGGTGTCGAAGCCGAGCTCTACCGAACGGATCGCCTTCATCATCGCCTGCTCGAAGGAGGAGCCGATGGACATGATCTCGCCGGTGGCCTTCATCTGGGTACCCAGTTCACGCTTGGCGTAAACGAACTTGTCAAAGGGCCAGCGCGGGAACTTGACGACAATATAGTCGATGACCGGTTCGAAGCAGGCCGGCGTTTTGCCGGTGATGTCGTTCGTGATCTCGTCCAGCGAATAACCGACGGCGATCAGACTCGCGATCTTCGCGATGGGGTAGCCTGTGGCTTTCGATGCGAGCGCGGAGGAACGCGAAACTCGCGGATTGACTTCGATAACCGCGTAGTTGAAGTTTTCAGGGTCCAGAGCGAACTGACAGTTGCAGCCGCCTTCCACCTTCAGCTCCGCGATAATCTTCAGCGCGGAGGTACGAAGCATCTGGTATTCCTTGTCGGACAGGGTCTGGCACGGCGCGACGACAATGGAGTCGCCCGTATGGATTCCCACCGGGTCGAAATTTTCCATCGAGCACACCGTGATGACATTTTCCTTCGCATCGCGCATGACTTCGAATTCGATTTCCTTCCAGCCCGCGATGCTGCGTTCGATCAGAACCTGGGTGATCGGCGACAGGCGCAGCCCGTTGCGCGCGATTTCCCGCAGCTCTTCCTCAGAATGGGCGAAGCCGCCGCCGGTGCCCCCGAGGGTGAACGCCGGACGGACGACGACAGGATAGCCGATCTGATCCGCGAATTCCAGCGCTTCGTCGACGGTCGTGACGACCTTTGACGGAACCACCGGCTCGCCGATCTTCTGCATCATATCTTTGAATTCCTGACGGTCCTCCGCCTTGTCGATGGTTTCGACGTTCGCACCCAGAAGCTTGACATCGTGGGCGTCGAGGAAGCCTTCCTTCGCAAGCTGCATCGACAGGGTAAGACCCGTCTGGCCGCCCAGGGTGGACAGAATGCTGTCCGGCTTTTCGTCGATGATAATCCGCTTGATCACGTCCAGGGTGAGGGGCTCGATAAAGATCTTGTCCGCCATCGCCTTGTCCGTCATGATGGTCGCCGGATTCGAATTGATAAGCAGGACCTCGAGTCCCGCCTGTTTCAGGGCCTTGCAGGCCTGAGTTCCCGCATAGTCGAATTCCGCAGCCTGTCCGATAACGATCGGCCCGGAGCCGATGACGAGTACTTTTTTAATATCCTGTCTTAACGGCATTACTGGTCTCCTTTCAGGCGCGTGCGCTGTCCCTGTTCCATCATGTCCGTGAACTTGCGGAACAGATAGCCTGTGTCGTTGGGGCCCGCGGAAGCTTCAGGATGGAACTGCACCGTAAAGGCCGCGCAGTTCTTATATTCGATGCCTTCGCAGCTGCCGTCGTTCATGTTTACGTGAGAGACGAAGCCCGCTTCCTCCGGAACCGATTCGACCGCGTAGCCGTGATTCTGGCTCGTGACGAACACCCGGTCCAGATTCAGGTCCTTGACCGGCTGATTAAGGCCGCGGTGTCCGAATCTCATCTTGCGCGTCTTCCCGCCGTTGGCCAGCGCCAGCAGCTGATGACCGAGACAGATCCCGAAAATAGGCTTGCCGTAGGCCATAAAGTCCTTGATGTTCGCGATCAGGTCCGGGTAGTCTTCCGGATTGCCCGGTCCGTTGGAGAGCATGATCCCGTCCGGATTGAGACGCTTGATATCGTCTATCGTGCTTTCGGCCGGCATGACGGTGACGTTGCAGCCCTCCTGGAGCAGCATGCGCAGGATGTTGCGCTTATAGCCGTAGTCCATCAGCGCGACGTGGTTGGCACGGTTTTCTCTCGAATAGAACCAGCCTTTTTTCTTAGAGGTGACCTTCGTGACCGGACGGATATTGTCGGTTTCGCGGATCAGCTTCATGACACGGGCGTAGGTTTCCGGATCGTCCAGATCCTCGGTGGTGACAGCGCCGTTCATCGTGCCGTGCTCGCGGATCTTTCTCGTCAGCGCCCGCGAGTCGATATCCCATACGCCGACGATGTTCTGTCTGACGAGGAAATCGTTGATGGTCGCGGTGGTCCGGAAGTTCGACGGCTCTTCACACCATTCCTTGACGATGTAGCCCGATACCCAGCTCTTCACGGATTCCATGTCGTCGTTGTTGACGCCGTAGTTGCCGATGAGCGGATAGGTCTGCAGGACGATCTGGCCGTAATAAGACGGATCGGTCAGGACCTCCTGATAGCCGGTCATCCCTGTTGTAAATACGATCTCGCCGGTGGAGGTTCCCTCTACGCCGAAATTGAATCCCTTGAACAAAGTGCCGTCTTCGAGGAGCACATAGGCTCGTTTATCCCGTTTGAAGTATGACATTTTTCTCCTTTGCGATAGTTCGCATATCGGAATCAGTAATTACCATATTTTTCAATGTTTGCCGCGGTATTTTTATCTATTCTAAAAAAAGAACGATGCCAGGCATCATTCTTTTAGTAAGCTTGCGATCCCTTCGGGGATAAGTATAAATTATTCAGGTGTGGATCTCTGATTACAGCGCGAGCTCCGTACGTCCCGGGCCTACCCCGACGTAGCAGATTTTCGTGTCTGTCAGATCTTCGATCGTTTTGATGTAATTCTTCGCGTTTTCCGGCAGATCCTCGATCTTCCGGATGCCCGTCGTGTCTTCCATCCAGCCCGGCATCACCTTGTAGACAGGTTCCACCCGTTCCAGCTGATCCGTATTCGGATAGTGGTCCAGCAGCTCTCCGTCGAGCTTGTAGCCGACGCAGATCTTGATTTCGGGAAGATCGTCCAGCTTGTCGATCTTGCACAGCGCAAGCTCGTCGAAGCCGTTGATCAGATTCGTATACTTGACCACCGGGGCGTCGAACCATCCGAGACGTCTGCTGCGGCCCGTTCTGGCGCCGAATTCGTCGTCCACATGTTCGCCGGTTCCCCGGATAATCTGAATCTGTTCGTCGTCCGATTCGGTCGGGAACGGTCCCGCTCCGACAGCTGATGAGAAGGCCTTCGCGACGCCGATGACGCGGTCGATCTTCTTCGCCGGGAAGCCCGAGCTGACTGCGGCGTAGGCCGCCACAGGGTTGGAGGATGTGACGTAGGGGTAGATACCCAGGTCGATATCCTTCATCGCGGCCAGCTGGCCTTCGAACAGGATATTTTTACCCTCATCCATATAATTATGCAGGAAGCTGATCGGTTCGACGATCATGTCGCCGTAGCGTTCCTTCCATTCCATGCACTTGTCCCAGAGCTCGTCGTAGGAGATCGGCTGGGCGCCGTAGGCCGTAAGCTCCGCGTTGACGGCGTCGAGGATCCCGCTGATCTTCTTCGGAAGTGTTTCCAGATCCAGCAGATCTTCGAAGCGCAGGTTCTTTCTGAGCATCTTGTACGAGTAGGCGACGCCGATGCCCCGCTTCGTCGTACCGATTCCGCCCTTGGCTTCCATCAGCGCGTCCAGCTGCTGATGCGCCGGCAGCAGGATATGCGCCTTGCCGGAGATCTTCAGTCCGGACATGTCGACATTCGCGGCGGCGACCTGGGCGATCTCTTCGTTGAGAACGTCCGGGTTGACGACGGTACCCGTGCCGATGAGGCTTACGCAGTTATCTTCAAAGATCCCGCTCGGGATCAGATGCAGCTTGAAAACGCCTTTATCATTGACTACGGTATGGCCCGCGTTGTCGCCGCCCTGGAAGCGGACGATCAGATCGCTGTCGCCGGAAAGATAGTCAATCATTTTCCCTTTGCCTTCGTCTCCCCACTGGGCTCCGACAAGTACTGTTATGGACATGATCAGGATTCCTCACTTGTGAATAATTCAGACCGGAGACACGCCCCGTCTGAGTCGATTGTTTTGATTCGGTTTATTCAGCTCAAATCGGAACACTTCCGATTTGAGCGTGATTATTATACCATAGATAGAAGAAATATACGGACAACACTGCAAGTCTGCGAAGAAAATGCATAATTATTTAATATAACTGCCAGAATTGAATAAAAATTCAGTCCTGCTTAAAAGACAACTGGACTTGTGTATTTTGTATACGAATGGATATTATTGGAACATGTTTAGAATTTACAGATATAACAATGACCAGAACGGAATACTGACCGATTCGCTGCGCGAACGCGCACTTTCAATACTCCCTGAAAATGTGAAGGAGCATGTGCTCAGAAGCGCGAACCGGGAGGACCGCGATCACTCCCTTATCGTCTATCTGCTGCTGGCCTTCGGACTGGCGGAGGACTTCGGAATTGACGAGCTGCCGTGTCTTGAATATCTGGATTCAGGAAAACCGGTGCTCACGTCCTCATGCCTGTGGCATGGACATCAGCTTTACTGTTCTCTTTCTCATACGGGATGCGCCTGCGCCGCCGCAGTCGCGGACTTCCCGGTCGGAATCGACATCCAGGAGATAGACCGACTGCCCGAAAAGCGCGCGGTCAGACACAGGGCAGCCCGCCGGCTGTTTACAGAAAAGATCTGTGAAAAAATAAAAACCTCTCGGGATCCGGAACGCGAATTTATCAGACACTTCGCGATACACGAAGCGCTGTACAAGCAGCGTTCTCCTCAGCCGCTTTCCGGCACCGTCCCGAGATAATCCTGAAACGCCGCGGGCTCGCTGGCCCACATCCTTGCGCAGGCTTCCGCAACTCTCCCCGTTCCGACAAGCTGCGCAAGATCCCTGTCGAACAGGACCATTCCCTCGTCGCCCGACGTCTGAATGACCGTTTTGAGCTGATGCGTTCTGTTGTCCCTGATAAGCCCCCTGACAGCGGGCGTTCCGCGCATGATTTCGCGGACCGCGACCCGACCGCCGTCGGAAGCCGGAATCAGACGCTGAACGCAGACAGCCTCAAGCACATCCGCCAGCACGCCGCGCGCGGAATCCCGCGCCTCGGGACGAAACATCTCGAGAAAACGGCTTACGCTCTGAACACAGTCTGTCGTGTGGAGCGTAGACAGCACAAGATGACCCGTTTCCGCCGCCTTGAGCGCCTGCTCGGCGGTTTTTTCGTCTCTTAGTTCCCCGAGCATGATCACGTCGGGATCCTCTCTCATAGCGTCCGCCAGCCCCTGTGAATAGCTGTCTATATCCCGGCCCAGCTCTCTCTGCCGGACCAGGGAGCGGCTTCCGGGAATCGCACCCAGGTCGTACTCCGCCGGATCCTCGAGGGTGACGATGGCGCAGGAACGCTTCACCGCAATCTCACGGATCAGCGCCGCCAGCGTCGTCGACTTCCCCGAGCCTGTGGGCCCCGCGATGAGGATCATCCCGGAGCGGAGAGCGCTCAGCGAAACGAGGCTGTCCGGAAGCCCCACCGACTTCGCATCCGGCACGATCCCCGGAAGCAGGCGGATGCACAGACAGCTTGTTCCGAGAGATTTGTAACGGTGCAGCCTCTGCCTTGTTCCGGGCAGAATCGCGGCTCCGCTGTCCGTCCTGCCGCAGGACACGATTTCGGCTTCCTCGCAGGCCCGCACCGCGGCGTCCGCTTCCGTTTTTACTCTGATAAGCCGCCCGTCTTTCCTGATCCATATTTCCCCGCCTCCGATATGTATGTCGGACGCCCCCCGTTCCTGAGCGAAACGTACGATCTCCTCGAGTACGGCTGCTTTGTTTTTCATTCCAATGCTCCTGTCAGATATCGCAGCGATTGTAACAGGTTCAGGACTT
>CALMRA010000101.1 GCA_937872065.1 uncultured Eubacteriaceae bacterium
CCGGCGGCGTCGGCTCCAGCGATCACGGCGGAACCGATATCGGAGCCGCCTACGGTTCGACCATCGTCGCCGCTCAGTCCGGAACGGTCGTTTTCGCCGGCGTAAACGGCGGCTACGGAAACTGCGTTATGATTGACACGGTGGACGGCTACCGGATCGTATACGGTCATCTGGCGTCTATCGGCGTCAGCAGCGGAAGCTGGGTATCCGCGGGACAGTCCGTGGGACTGGTCGGATCCACCGGATGGAGCACCGGCGCTCATCTCCACTTCGAGGTCAGATCCGGAGATTCGAAGATCAACGGACTGCAGTTCTACGGAAACGACATCCTGAGCAGGCTCAGCTACGCGCTGGATGCATAAGAATAAAAAGAAAAAGCCCTGATCCGGTACGATAATCGTACCGGATCAGGGCTTTCCTTTTGTCCGCGTCCTTACGGCAGATGCTGACGCCGCTGTGAATTTATTCTTCCGCGTCCAGATCCACCGAGTTCAGGATTTCCTTGAGCTCCGCAACTTCGTCCGCCGTAAGCGTGACGCCTTTTCTCATCTTTTCATGATTCGCGTCCCATTCGCGGATGTCATATTTCGGATCCCGTTCGTTCCAGCTTACGAGGTTAAGCTCCTTCTGCCAGCCGCCCGGGCCTTCCGATAACACGCCGATTTCCTTTACCACCTTAAATGAAAAAGCCATTTCTACTCCACCATTCCGTTGAATTTTCCGGTCGCCATCGCGTCGTCGAGTTCGTCAGAACCCCCTAATAGTTTGTCGCCGATAAAAATATACGGAACTGTCGTCTGACCGGTCATGTTCGTCAGTTCCTGTTTCTTCGCGTTATTTCCGTAGATATTGATCTCGTTATACGGGTAGCCTTTATCGTCAAGCAGCCGCTTCGCTTTTCTGCAAAACGGACAGTGAGGCCAGGTATATAAAGTTATGTGCTTCATTTTGTCTCGCCTTTCTATTAAAATAAATAGAGCCGGATATCGGTAAATCACAATCCTGCAGTCAAAGTTTACATTCCCGAAATATCTGTCCGTAAACAGAACACTCCGAGAGGGGTTCGGGTATCTATCCACTATACTGCACAGAATCGAGGAAAATCAATGCCTGAAACTTCCAATAACGTTCATATTTTAGACCACCCGCTGGCGAAACACAAGCTCACGCAGATGCGTGACAAGAATACCCCGCGCAGCGTCTTCAAGGCTCTGACCAACGAACTGTCCACAATGCTCGCCTACGAGGTGACGAAGGAATTCGAAACGGTAGACGTCGAGGTCGAAACGCCGCTGATGAAAACCGTGCAGCCGGAGCTTAAGGAACAGAAGCTCGCGGTAATCCCGATCCTCCGCGCCGGACTCGGCATGGTCGACGGCTTCACGTATCTGCTGCCTAACGCGATCGTCTCCCACATCGGTCTGTACCGCGATCCCGTGACGAAAAAACCCATCGAATACTTCCGCAAATTCCCGAAGGATATCGCGGAACGCGAGGTGATCATCGTGGACCCGATGCTCGCCACCGGAGGCTCGGCCATCGAAGCAATCAACATCATCAAGAGCGTGACCGACCAGCAGATCTATCTCGTCAATATCCTGGACGCGCCTGAAGGCATCAAAGCCGTTCAGGAAGCACACCCGGACGTCAAGCTGTATACGGTCGAAGTCGACGAAAAGCTCAACGACAACGCCTATATCCTGCCGGGTCTCGGCGATGCCGGCGACCGCCTGTTCGGTACCGAATGATCCTGCAGAATTGAAGCTGCCGTCATTTAAAAAATGAGAATCAGATAAACGGTAATTTTCTCTATTCTCCAGACCGTCTCCCGCGCCCCCAGCCGAAATCCGGCAGGGGGCGTTTGTTATAAAACGAATAAGCTTTCCCGCTTCGGGTACTGTCATCATGGAAATACTTATATTATAATTGTCAGAAAACATTACACGGGAGGTCAGCTATCTTGAACGAAGAAAAAAACATTCAGAATCTTCCTGAAAACGAACGCGTCAAAAAGCGTTACGGTCTGTTCACGGCGACGACGATGGTCGTCGGGATCGTCATCGGTTCAGGTATATTCTTTAAAAGCGACAATATCCTCGTAGCGACAGGCGGGAGCGTTCTTCTCGGCGTTATCCTGTTCTGCTTCGCCGCGATCGCCATCATATTCGGGAGTCTGTCCATCGCGGAGCTCGCATCGAGAACCTCGAAGCCCGGCGGACTGATGAACTATGCGGACGCGTTTCTGAGTCCGGCCGCAGGCTCCGCCTACGGCTGGTTCCAGACCTTCGTCTACATGCCTACGATCACATGCGTCCTTGCCTGGGTCTCGGGCATCTATACCTGCCAGCTCTTCGGGATCGAACCCGCGCTGGAGACGGCCATCGGCATCGGAACCTGCTGGATGCTGTTCTTCTTCGCGATGAACATTATCTCGGCCTCCGCTTCCGGATGGTTCCAGAACGCGGCGACCGTCATCAAGATCATTCCGCTTATCATCATCGGCTTCGCGGGAATCTCCTCGGGCAGCTTCGCCCAGACCTTCCAGCCGGTAAGCACCGCCAGCGCTTCGTCGTGGCTTCTTGCGATCCCCGCGGTGGCCTTCTCCTTCGACGGCTGGATCATCGCGACGTCCATCGCCCACGAGGTCCGGGACAGCAGGAAAAACCTGCCGAGAGCGCTCATTATAAGCCCGCTGATTATCCTCGTGCTGTACATCCTGTACTTTGTCGGGATCTGCGCGCTGATCGGACCCGATCAGGTGATCACAATGGGAGACGCGCACCTGGCGTACGCGGCCAATCTGATATTCAGCCCTGTCGGCGAGAAGGTCATCGGGGTGATTATCGTCATTTCGGTGGTCGGAGGGCTCAACGGTCTTACCATGGGCATGTCCCAGATGCCCTATTCCCTCGCGATCCGGAACATGATCCCGTTTTCGAAGCATCTCTCGAAAACCAGCGAGAAGTCCCACTTCCCGATCCATTCGGTCATCGCGTCCATCGTGATCACGATGCTGTGGATGGTGGTCCATTATCTGACCCAGAAGTTCACGGTTCTGTATAACTCGGATGTTTCCGAAATCGCCATTGTCGTCTCGTACCTGCTGTATCTGCCGCTGTACTGGAAGGTGTTTCAACTGGGGCGCGACAAAATTATCGGACCCTTCCGCGGAATCGTCTGCCCGATTTTCGCGGCAGTCGGTTCGGTCATCATCTTCTGCGGAGGACTGCAGAGCGCGCTGTTCATCTATTACATGATCTTCTGCATGATTTTCCTGTATTTCGGATGGCGCTATTACAAAAAGGTCACGGACAGGATCCCGCAGTAGCAAGTCACAGATATCAGAATTCGCAGCAAACAAAAAAGCCGGTTCGCGCCGGCTTTTTTGTTTGTCTGTTTATTCAGCTGATTTTACGCTGCTGCGCTGCAGCTCCGCAGTTTTAACCCCGTTATTTCGCACGCATTACTTCGATTTTGTATCCGTCGGGATCCTGCATAAAGTAGAAGTTCTTCTTCCCTTCGTCGATGCCCGACAGCGGTCTCGGATCGAGTCCCATGTCGTGATGGCGCTGCCACGAAGCTTCAAGATCCGGTACGGAGATCGCGAGATGGCCGTAGCCGTCTCCGAGGTCGTAGGGACCGTGACCGTAGTTGTAGGTCAGCTCCAGCTCGAAATTTTCGTCGTCATCCGACAGATAGATCAGATCGAACTTCTTGTCCGGCTTTTCCTTCTTTCGTGTGACGTGGAAGCCGAAGGCGTCTTCATAGAATTTTACCGAACGCTGAGCGTCTTCGACACGCAGCATCATATGGATCATCATGTAATTCTGCATAATTCCTCATTTCTTCGGGGCCGCAGCGCGGCTTTCCCGATACATCTCGTAGGTCCGGAAGCGCCGTCCCGCCTGATCGGACAGGAAATGGTTCATGATCTCAAGGATCCTGTCAAGCCTCTCGGAGGGCGCCTGTTCGGTTTTGAAATCGGAGATCGGTCTGAGAAGGAGTCTGCGCATCAGCACCGCCGTCTCCCGGTTGATCCGGTAGCGGTAGCCCTCCGCATCCTTCGCTGCGGTGATGCCTCCCTCCTCGATCCCGAAATACACGTCTCCGTTTCCTTCGGGAAGCTCGAGCTCCGGCCGGATCCCCGCCGCGTCCGCTATCTTAAGCTGGAAAGCCGCAGCAAGCAGCTCAGGCGAAGCCTCCGGCTCGTGGGCGAGATAAAACAGCAGGAATACGAGGATCTTCAGAACCTGGGGATCCCCCTGATTCTCATCGTAAAACGCCGATGTCAGCTCGAGCGGATAGCTTGCGAGCATCATCCGGTCCAGATCCTCGCTGATCGAATAAAACGAGTCGATCAGCGAAGCCTCCTGGATCCGGGCGAAGCTTTTGCCCGGCCAGTATACGAACTCGCTCCAGGCGAACAGACGGGTCGCCGCCGCCAGGTGCGAGCGCGGATTTCGCGCCCCCTTGACGATGGCCTGGATCTTCCCTTCCTCCTCGGTGAACAGCGTGACCATCCGGTCGCGGTCCTGAAACGGCCGTTCCGACAGCACGAGGGCTCTCGTTTTAACCGCAGGCATTATTTCTGTTCTTTATAGCCCAGCTCGCCCAGATCGAAGGGACGGTCGCGCCAGTTCTCACGGATCTTGACGAACAGCTGGAGATTCACCGGCTGTTTCAGGAAGAATTCGATATCCCTGCGCGCCTGGGAGCCGATACGCTTGAGCATGGATCCGCCCTTGCCGATCAGGATTCCCTTGTGAGTCTTGCGCTCGCAGTAAATCGTCGCTTCGATGTCGATCAGATCTTTGCCGGGACGTTCCTTCATCGAGTCGATTTCGACGGCGATTCCGTGGGGAACCTCGTCCTTGAGCAGCCGCAGGATCTTTTCGCGGATCAGCTCGGAGACGATAAAGCGCTCCGGCTGATCCATGAGCATATCTTCGGGAAAGTACTTCGGCCCTTCCGGAAGATGCTGCCGGACCACCGTAAGCAGCTCGTCGGTGCCGTCCCCTTTCGAGGCCGACAGCGGAATGATCGCCGTCCAGTCCGCGAGATCCTTCCAGCTGCCGATGACGCCCAGGATCTCTTCCTTTGGAATCAGGTCGATCTTGTTGATGACGAGGATAACCGGGCGCTTCGTCTTTTTGACCAGCTCGAGGATATGCTTGTCCCCGGGCCCCGGCTTCTGATCCGGTTCGATCAGGTACACGACGACGTCGACGTCCGAGAAGGTGTTCTCCGCGGCCTTTACCATATAGTCGCCGAGCTTGTTCTTCGCCCGGGTGATGCCCGGCGTGTCGATGAAGATCATCTGGGCTTCGTCGTCCGTATGAATGCAGCGGATCGCGTTGCGCGTCGTCTGCGGCTTGTCAGAGGTGATCACGAGCTTCTCGCCCATAATCCGGTTGATCAGCGTGGACTTGCCCACGTTGGGCCGTCCGATCATGCTGACGAACCCCGATTTGTATTTTTTATTTTCTGCCATTTATTCGCCTTTCATTACCAGCCGAACCAGACCTCGCACAGCGCCCAGATCTTCGGCAGGAACACCACGCAGCCGATGATAACCGAGGTGATGGCCATGATCAGCACAGTGGTCGCACCGAGATCCTTCGAAACTCCGGCGAGAAACGAGAAATCCTCCGTGTACAGATCGACGAGGGTTTCGATCGCCGTGTTGATGACCTCGAGGATCAGCACGAAACCGATGACGAGGATAATCGAAAGCCATTCCGGTCCGGATATCTTCAGCAGAAAGCCCAGCACAACGGCCGCGGTGCCCGCGATCAGATGGATCTTCATATTGGGCTGGGTCTTGATGACGTACCACAGTCCCTGAAACGCGTATTTGAAGCTCCGCTCCAGTCTGTCTATCCGGATCGGCTCGTTTTCCGCATACGCGACATCCCGTTCATGCTTCTTTTTCTGCTTCGCGTTGAGCTCTGTCTGACGCTTCTGCGTCTCGCTCATTTTCCGGATAAGCTCCGAGTCGATGGGACCCGTGCTGAACTTTTCGTCCTCTTCCGGCTCGGACTTTTCGGCGTAGCGGATAATCCGCATGTCGTTTTCCGTCCGAAGGACACCGGATGCTTTTTTCATTTTCCGCCTGTGCAGCGGCTCCGGTCCGGGCACGTTCACGCTTTCGATATCCGGGCCGTTATATCCGTGCTGATCCGGATGTTCGGAATTTACGGTATTTGCCGAATTGTCCGGACTGCCGTCGGCGCCGGTGTTTTTCCTGTCCTCGGCGCTCATCGGTCCGGATCCTCGCCGAGCGCGGCCAGAACGCTCTTCTCATGATCGCGCATGACCCGCTTCTCATCCTCCTGCATATGGTCGTAGCCCAGCAGATGCATCAGAGAATGGATCGACAGGTATTCGACCTCGTCCTCGAAGCTCTGGCCGTATTCCTCCGCCTGCTCCCGGGCACGGTACGGATTGATGATGATGTCGCCCAGCAGGACCGGAACGCCGGCTTCAATCTCGAGGATTTCCCCGATGGACGCGTACACGGGAAACGACAGCACGTCGGTCTCCCGGTCCGTATCGCGGTATTCGGCGTTGAGCTGCCTGATCTGCTCCGGAGAGACGAAGCTTACCGTAAGCTCCGCGGGATTCGAAACCTCTTCGAGCTCGAGTCCTGTATTGAGCGCGCGTCTGATCCGCGCTTCGAGTTCCCCGCCGGCTTCCCAGTCTGTTTCGTTAATAAAATCGATATCGAGCATTTCCTGCCCTCCGTTCTGTCACGGTATTATGCGGTCTGAACAGCGTCGGCCGCGGCGTCATCGCCGGAACGTTCTGCAGAAGAACGCTCCGTCCTGCGCGCATGAGCGCGGTCGTCCGATTCGTACGCGTCGATGATGCGCTGAACGAGCTTGTGTCTGACGACGTCCTCCCTGCTGAATTCCGTAAAACGCAGTCCGCGGACGCCCTTGAGGATCCGTCTGGCTTCCGCAAGCCCGGACTTCTTGCCGTAGGGAAGGTCGATCTGGGTCGCGTCCCCCGTGACGATCATCTTCGAGCCCTGGCCGAAACGGGTCAGGAACATCTTCATCTGCTCGGGCGTCGTATTCTGGGCTTCGTCGAGGATAATATAGGCGTTCTCGAGGGTGCGTCCCCGCATATACGCCAGCGGCGCGACCTCGATGAGGCCCTTTTCGAAATTCTTCTGGAAGCTTTCCGCACCCATAATTTCATACAGCGCGTCGTACAGCGGGCGCAGGTACGGGTCCACCTTTTCCTGCAGATCTCCGGGCAGGAAGCCGAGCTTTTCGCCTGCTTCCACCGCAGGTCTTGTCAGGATCAGCCTGTCCACCTCGTTGTTCTTGAAGGCCGTGATCGCCATCGCCATCGCGAGATAGGTCTTGCCGGTTCCGGCGGGTCCGATACCGAAGACGATATCGTTGGTACGAATCGCATCGATATACTTTTTCTGTCCGAAGGTTTTGGGCCTGATGGGCTTTCCGCGCATCGTGTAGCAGACGACATCTTCGGAGAGCGACGAGAAATTCTCACGTTCTTCTTTACCCGCCGTCCGGATCAGATAATCGACCGTCTCCTCGCTGATTTCCGCACCCGCCGCCGAGGCTTCAAACAGGCTGTTCAGAACCTGCTCCGCCTGCTCCATGCTCTTCGGTTCCCCGAGGATTCTCAGATTCGAACCGCGCAGTCCGATCTCGACGCCGTATTCGTTCTCGATCTGTCTCAGATAAATATCGCGCGGGCCGAAGACCCCCGCGAGCAGTTCCGTATTTTCAACGGATAAATTTCTTACTGTATCCAGCAGTATTTCCTCCCTGGTAGTCCGGCGTGTACAGCCGGCTTAGTATGCCGTAATCTCCCGAATATTTGACGATCGCGATTCCGCCCAGCGGTATGTCGATATGCCAGCCCGCATCGAGGGGCAGATCGAGCAGCGCCGTCAGCATGCAGCGCACCGTCGCGCCGTGACTGATCATGAAGATCGTCTGCTGCGTTCCGGTCTCGCGTTCGGTTTTTTCCGTCTGTTTCACGAGCCGTCCGATCCAGCCGGCCGACTCCTCGTATTTCTGTTCGTAGGAATCTCCCTCCGGGATCCTGACGTGCAGATGATCGTTCATCCAGCTGAAATAGGCTTCCCGGTCTCTCTCCTCGGCTTCCTCCGGCGTAAGTCCGTCGAAGACTCCGAAATTAAATTCAAGCAGCGCGGGTTCTCCGACGGCCTCGGCGCCCAGGCTCTCCGCAAGCGTTTCCGCAAGGCAGGCGGCTCTGCGCGTCGGCGAAGTCAGGATCTGTACGTCCGTTCGTCCGGAAGCGATTTCCTTCAGCTCCTTCAGGAGCAGCGCGTTCATTTCGACGCCGAAGGGCGAGTATTCCGACTCGGTGATTCCGTTAAAACGCCGTTCGATATTTCCCTGTGTTTCGACATGTCTGACTAATACAAATTCCATGGCTCCATTATAACAGATTCATGTGGTCAGCTATACGTACAGGAGACGCCGGGTATGTATACGTCAATAACCCTGTAAATTTTCATGATATAATTAACTGAAAACAATTCTAAATGCAAGCGGAGAAACAGCTGAACATATGAAAAAGAACAATAACGAAACGACTCGGACGAGTCCCGGGAAAACGGCTCATCAAAAACAGGTATGGGCGGATCTGGGCCTGCTTCTGACCGCGATGATCTGGGGGACCGGCTTCGTCTTCTCGAAGCAGGCGGTGACCGAAATGGACCCGATGGCGCTGATGGCGACGCGATTCACGATCGCCTTTATCATTTCGGCCGTCGTATTCAGAAAACATCTCGTCAATATGAAGCCCGGGCTCGTCAAATCCGGCGTGATCATCGGCGTGCTGCTGCTCCTGGCTTATTCCCTGCAGATGGTGGGGCTTCAGTACATCGGCGCGGGCAAGCAGGCCTTCCTGACCGGAACCTACGTCGTGATCGTCCCGTTTATGTTCTGGGCAGTCAAAAACAAGCGTCCCGACTCCTGGAACTTCCTGTCCGCCTTTATCATGCTGGGCGGCATGGCCTGCCTGTCGCTGACACCGGGACAGGGACTGTTCTCGAATGTCAACGCCGGCGATATCTTCACGATTGTCTGCGCCTTCTTCTTCGCCGCACAGATCCTGGCCAACGGAATCTACGCGAAGGACTACGATCCGATCGCGCTGACGGTGATCCAGCTGGGCGTTGCCTCCGTCGGCAGCATCCTGTGGTGCCTGTTCGCGGGAACTCCGTTTACCGGAATCTCCGCCGAAGGCTGGCTGTCCGCGCTGTACCTCGGGGTCTTCTCGTCGTTCCTGTGCGCCCTTCTCCAGACGGTATGTCAGAAATACACGACGCCCACCCATGCGGCGATTCTGATGTGCCTCGAAACGGTGTTCGGATCCCTGGCCTCCTACGTCTTTCTCCACGAACAGTTCACGCAGATCATGATCTTCGGATTCGCGCTGATCTTTATCGCGATTATCATCTCGGAAACGAAGCTGTCCTTCCTTCGCCCCGGCGGAAAGGATAAGATGATCCTTCCCGTCGAAGCCAATCCGGATATCGGAGGAGATCATGGCGCAGACCACTAAGCGGGCTCTGGCCGCCTCTCTGAAGAAGCTGCTGTCCCGAAAGCCCCTGGACAGGATCACCGTAAAGGACATTACGGACGACTGCGGCGTGAACCGCCAGACCTTCTATTATCATTTCGCAGACGTGTACGATCTGATCGACTGGATCTACCTGACGGAAGGCTTTCAGGTGATCGGCGATATGCGGACGCTGGAAACCTGGCAGGACGGTTTTCTGAGTCTGTTCGACTGGATTCTCGATAACCGCGCCTTCGTCGTAAACTCGTATCATTCCGTATCCCGCGAGAATCTCGAAAATTTCCTGTACAGCAGATGCTACGACCTGCTGTACGGCGTCGTTCAGGAAAAATCTGCGGACTACAGCGTCGAGGAAAGCGACTGCGCCTTCATCGCGAACTTTTTCAAATACGGCTTCGTCGGACTCGTGCTGGAATGGATCGAGGACGGCATGAAGACTCCGCCGGAGCAGATCATCAGCCGGCTCGGAATTCTGATGAAGGGCGACATCTCGGCGGCCCTGGAACGCTTCAGCCGGTAAATGCGACAGTTTATCCCGACTGTCGCTTTTTTTGACACAACGCTTTTCTTGTATATGGCTGTTACGCGACATTAAGTCTATTATAATTCCAGAAGTTACGATAACAGGGCAGAACCCGTGCGGATCTGCCGGAAATCAGAATAGACGGAGGTCAATATGTATTACAGCAGCGGAAATTACGAAGCCTTTGCAAAACCGGAAAAACCGAAGGATGTCGACAAGAAAAGCGCGTATCTGATCGGTTCGGGACTCGCCTCTCTTGCGGCGGCCTGTTTTCTCGTCCGCGACGGACAGATGAAGGGCAGCCATATTCATATACTCGAACAGGATGCGCTCCCCGGCGGCGCCTGCGACGGCATTGAGGATCAGGAAAAGGGATTTATTATACGCGGCGGACGGGAAATGGAAAATCATTTCGAATGTCTGTGGGATCTGTTTCACTCGATTCCCTCTGCGGAAGATCCGGAGCTGTCGGTCCTCGACGAATTTTACCGTCTGAACAAGCACGATCCGAACTATTCCCTGCGCCGGGCCGTCAAAAACCGCGGCGAGGATGCGGGCTACGACGGAAAATTCGGACTTTCCGATAAATCCGCAATGGAAATCGCGAAGCTGTTCATGACGAAAAACGAAGACCTGTACGACAAGCAGATCCAGGACGTCCTGTCTCAGGAATTCTTCGAATCTCCGTTCTGGCTTTACTGGAGAACGATGTTCGCCTTCGAGGAATGGCATTCCGCTCTGGAAATGAAGCTGTACTTCCAGCGCTTCATCCACCATATCGGCGGACTTCCCGATTTCTCGGCGCTTAAATTTACGAAATACAATCAGTATGAATCGCTCATTCTGCCGATGGTGAATTATCTGAAGGCTCACGACGTCCACTTCCAGTACGATACGAAGGTCGAAGACGTCCACTTTATCCGCCGCAACGGAAAGAAGTACGCGGACAAGATTATCTGCGTTCATGACGGAAAGCAGGAAACGATAGACCTGATCGAAGACGATCTCGTATTCATCACCAACGGCTCCTGCGTCGAAGGCGCCTCCCTCGGCGATCAGTTCACCGCGCCTGTCTTCAATACGGAAAAGGGCGGCTGCTGGAAGCTGTGGGAAAATATCGCCAGGCAGGATCCGGACTTCGGTCATCCCGAAAAGTTCTGTTCGAATCCCGAAGCGACGAACTGGGAATCCTGCACGGTCACGACCCTCGACGACAGGATCCCGCCCTATATCGAAAAGCTCGCGAAGCGCGATCCCTTCTCCGGAAAGGTCGTCACAGGCGGGATCATCTCGGTGGAAGATTCCTCGTGGCTTATGAGCTTCACCGTAAACCGCCAGCCTCATTTCAAGGATCAGCCGAAGGACCAGCTCGTCGTCTGGGTATACGGACTGTTCACCGACCGTCCGGGCGACTGGATCAAAAAGCCGATGCGCGACTGCACGGGCATCGAAATCACCGAGGAATGGCTCTATCATATGGGCGTCCCGGAAGACCAGATTCACGATATGGCCGTCAATTCCGCGAATTCCGTTCCCTGCATGATGCCGTACATCACGGCCTTCTTTATGCCGAGAACCGCGGGCGACCGTCCGAAGGTGGTACCGGAAGGCGCGGCAAATTTCGCGTTCCTCGGTCAGTTCGCGGATACGAACCGTGATACGGTCTTCACGACCGAATACTCCGTCAGGACCGCGATGGAAGCCGTCTACACGCTGCTGGATGTGGACCGCGGCGTACCGGAGGTCTTCAATTCATGCTACGACGTCAGGACTCTGCTGGGTTCGACGACAAAGCTGCTCGACGGAAAGAAGGCGGCCGACATGAAGCTGCCCCTCCCTGCTCAGATCGCGAAGAATATCGGCGTCAAAAAGATCCGGGGCACCGTCATCGAAGACCTGCTTAAGGAATACGGGATTATCTGAATAAATTGATGCTGTAAACCGGCAAAAGCGCTGCACAGTCAGAATTTCTGACGATGCAGCGCTTTTTTCGATCTGTTTATTAACTTCCAGATTATTTAACTTCCCGGTTATTTGACTTCCCAGGCCTTTTCGATGATCTGATCTTCGAGGGGCTTGTCCATCCCGTTGCGCTTCTGATTTACGATCACATCGGCTTCGTCGATCCCCGAGATCACCTTGCCGAATGCCGCATAGTCGCCGTCGAGATGGGGCGCGTCGCTGGTCATGATAAAGAACTGCGAGCCCGCGGAGTTCTTGTCCATCGAACGGGCCATCGAGATGACGCCTCTCGTATGCTTGATGTCGTTGGCGAAGCCGTTGGACGCGAATTCTCCGTGAATCGTGTGTCCCGGGCCGCCCATGCCGGTTCCGGTCGGGTCTCCGCCCTGGATCATAAAGCCCGGAATGACGCGGTGGAAAATCAGTCCGTTATAAAAGCCGTCGTTGACAAGCTTCAGAAAATTTGCGACCGTTTCGGGAGCCGCCTTCGGATACAGTTCGATTTCGATCTGATTTCCGTCTTTCATCTGCAGGATTACCTTCGGATTCTGTTCGTCTGCCATATCTTCTCCTTTGCTGTTTCGTCTCAGTAATACACATTATACCCTTGACTGTCATTTTCATTAACCGGCTTATCCGATTCCGGGCTATATAATCACCCTGATCGACAAAAATGTATTGTTTTTAGTACAAATAATCTTTACATCGTAATTGGAATCGTTTAAAATTCGACCTGATGGGGCCCTCTTATAAATTAGAGCGGGGTATCCCGTAATTTATTCGACTAGAAGGAGCGATAAAAATGAATCGTCATCCCCAGGAAACATCCAGATCACAGGAAATCGCGCGAATCAACGATCTCGCGGTCGCGGCCGCGTACGGCGGTCGTGAAGCGGCGTCGCAGCTTATCGAAAGCCTCCGTCCTCTGATGCTCAAATACGCGCGCAGCTTTTCCCTGTGCGGCGATCCGGAGGATGTCTGTCAGGACATGGCGGTCTATCTGCTCGAGTTCGTCAGAAAAACCGACGTCTGCAAAATCAAAAACTTTGCCGGCTATTTCAAAATGAGCATGCTTAAAGAATTTACAAAAAGAGTGGAACGGGAAAAGGAGCGTCTCGCCCTTGTTGAGGAGATTATCGCATCGGAGACCGAACAGATCTCCCCCTCCGCAGAACACGAATCGGCACTGTTCGACGGCGTGACCGAAGGCCGGATCCTGAACTGCCTGCATATGCACGAGGATCTGACCCATACCGACAGAGATCTGCTGTTTCTGAAGAGCTGCGGCCACTCCCCCGCGAAATGCTCGGAGATCCTGAGTCTGAACCTGAACACGGTCTATTACAGGCTCAGACGGATGGCCGAGGTGGCCAGAGAAATGCTCAGAAAAGGCGGACTCGAATCGCTGCCCTGCGCCCAGATCTATCCCGAGGACGACGGCGCCTACGCGGACTGGAGCTGACGGCAGCCTTATCTGCAGTCCGGCGTTTATAATAAATTTCTTTTATCACTGATAAATCTTTCTTAAAACCGTGTCTGTCCGCAGCCGTTTTACTATATAATGAATAGCAGCAGCCTCGTGGAAAACAGAGGCAGTCCGGGTATCACGGACAATGAATAACTAGACGGCAGGTCATGTGTATGAAAGATCAATACGGACGGACAATCGACTATCTTCGCGTTTCCGTCACCGACCGCTGTAATCTTCGCTGTACCTACTGCATGCCCGAAAACGGGATCGAGCTGTACGAACATTCGAGGATCCTCAGCGTAGAAGAAATCGACAGCATCATACGCGCGGGCGCCAGGCTCGGAATTAAAAAGGTCAGGATCACAGGCGGAGAACCCCTGGTCAGAAAGGGCATTCTCGACATCGTACGAAACGCGGCGCAGACGCCGGGAATCGAATCTCTGTGCATGACGACCAACGGCATACTGCTGCCTGAATACGCGGACCGGCTCAGGGAGCTCGGCGTCGAACGGCTCAATATCAGCCTCGACACCCTGGATCCTGAACGCTACGCGTCTCTGACCCGCGTCGGCAGTCTCGACGACGTCATGAAGGGGCTCAGAGCGGCCGAGGAAGCCGGATTTACCGGAACGAAAATCAACACGGTGCTTCTGGGCGGGATCAACGATTCGGAGATCGGGAGCCTCGCGTCTCTGACGAAGGACCGGGATCTGTCGGTCCGCTTTATCGAGCTGATGCCGATGGGAGAGTGCGTCGGATGGCCCGAAGAGAGTTTTATTGAAAACAGCGCGGTGCTCAGGGCGCTGCCGGAGCTGGAACCCGTCAGCATCGACGGCGTGTCGAGGCTGTACCGTCTGCCCGGAGCTGCGGGAACGGTCGGTCTCATCAGCCCGATGAGCTCTCATTTCTGCCCATCCTGCAACCGGATCCGGCTTACCTCGGACGGACGGCTCAAGCCCTGCCTGCATTCCGACACGGAGATCCCCCTCAAGGGGCTCGAGGGTCAGGCGCTGGAGGACACGATGCGGCGCGCCATATTCGAAAAGCCGGCAAGGCATCACCTGAACGAGACACATCAAAGCGAAACACACAGAAACATGAACGCCATCGGCGGCTAGAACGGAGTATGAATGGCAGAAGTCATTGCAGTCAATATCAGTCTTAAAAAGGGCGAGATCAAGCATCCCCAGGATCAGATAAGCCTGAAGCTTCATCACGGAATCGTCGGAGACGCCCATGCGGGAGACTGGCACCGCCAGATCTCGCTGCTGGCGGAGGAAAGCATCGACGAGATGCGCAGGGTTTCCGATTATCAGTTCGATCCCGGCGTTTTCGCGGAAAACATCACCACCGAGGGAATCGACCTGAAGCATCTTCCGATCGGAACCCGTCTGCGTGTCGGAGAAACCGAGATCGAGATCACCCAGATCGGCAAGAAATGCCACAACGACTGCGCGATCAAGCAGCAGGTCGGAAAATGTGTGATGCCCACGGACGGCGTCTTCGCCGTCGTCGTGACGGAAGGAACAGTCCGTCCCGGAGATCCCATCGAGATCCTCGACGCGGAATAAATCTGAACAGTATGAAATGCAGAAGGGGCTGTTGCATTAGTCAATTTTTATTGACAGTGCAGCGGCCCTTTTTTCGA